>JBDTPH010000219.1:0-6881 GCA_039932795.1 Chloroflexota bacterium | reverse complement strand
GCAGGTGGCAAGGCAGATGATCAAGGGGAAATGATTTCTCGCCAGGGAGACACTGAGAAAATATAGAAAGCACAGGAGTTTCGCCTGTGCTTTTTTCCTGGATCCGACGGTCGTATATTGTGCCGTAGATACCGCGATTTTTGTCAGTTGTTTTTCAATGGTGGCAGCTTGTTGCCACCACCCATTTTTTTTACCTCCACCCAAAGGGAGCCAGCCAGCTCATAACCAATCACGTGGTCCTGCGGTTTCATCTGTAATCGTAACGGCCCTTTGAACGGCGCGCAGCTGAACAGGTGGAATGGTGTACCTGGGACAAGTCCCAGGTCGCCGATGTAGTTCAGCTTTTCCATGTCGTGTGTCCGCACACGGCTGACGATGCAATCGGAGCCGGAAGGTACCTCGAGAAGCTGCATATCCTCCACTTTGGGCATAACTCCATCCTTGGAAGGGATGGGTTCTCCATGTGGGCAACGCGTTGGATGGCCGGCAAGCTCATCCATACGGTCTTCGAGTTCATCGTTGACACCGCGCTCGAAAACATCGGATAACTCGTGGGCCGAGGCCCAGTCGTATTTCATCACACGCACCAGGAAAACCTCGGTGAGACGGTGGCGGCGCAGGGAAGGCATGGCGATCTTTTTACCAGACTCGGTCAGGCGCACGCCGCGATAGGGTTCATGGATGAGAAATCCATTTTTGCCTAGGCGTTTTACCATGGTGGAGATCGCCTGTGCAGATGATTCCACATGGGAGCTTAGGAGTGAAAGGGATACTTGTTCGTAGTCTTGTTGCAGCCGGTAGATCTCGGCGGCATAGCGTTGCATGGCGGGGCTTACGGTCATAACTCTTGCTTACTTTCCAAAAAGTATCAACCAGGTTGAAAACTGGTCGCATACTTATATAAATGAAATTTAATACAAATGTCTAGATTATCCCAAGAGTCGAAATTATACTATACGCTGCAACGAGCAGATAAAGCCCGTCTGATTTGTCGGCTATTTGTCAAATAATCCATTTTTTTTCAAGGAGAACCCTACTAGTGAGTAAGATAAAAACCTCTTTAATTATCCTCGTGATCATCCTCGCAGCAAGCGCCTGTGGCGCCGCGCCGGCAGCCACTGAGGTTCCAGCTTCTACCGAAGCACCGGTTTCCACAACGATACCAGCCACAGATATGAGTACTGAGGCGCCTGTCGTCGCAACGGCGGATGTATCAGGGGAGTTGGTTATCTATTCTGGCCGCTCGGAGCCGCTCATCCAGCCGGTCATTGACGCGTTCAAGGCGAAATACCCCGACGTGGAAGTGTTGCTTAAAGCGGGCAGTAATAGCGAACTTGCGAACGCTCTGATCGAAGAGCAAGCCAACCCGCAGGCAGATGTTTTCATCACAACCGAGTTGTTCACGGTGCAGTCGCTGGCGCAGGATGAAGTCTTTCAATCCTATATGCCAGCAGGTGCAGACCAGCTGCCCGCTCAGCTGATCGGCGCGGATAACCTGTGGATTGGGCTTACCCGCCGCGCACGCGTCATCATCTATAACGCCGATCTCGTTTCGCCGGAAGACCTGCCCACATCCATTTTTGATTTGACCGACCCGAAGTGGAAGGGACAGATCGCGGCTGCCGGTTCAACGAATGGCTCCATGCAGGCGCAGATCGCGGCGATGCGACAGTTGATCGGTGAGGAAGAGACCGAAGCCTGGTTGAACGGGTTGATTGTCAACGAGGTGACCTTCTTTGGGGGGCACACAGATGTGCGCAAGGCAGTCGGCGCGGGCGAGTTCAAACTGGGACTTGTGAACCACTATTATTATCACCTGCAAAAAGCGGAAGGTAGCAATGTCGGCATCATTTTCCCCGATCAGGGTGATGACCAGATTGGCCTGATCACCAATGCAACCGCTGCTGCAGTTGTGAACGGTGCACCGCATCTCGCGGCGTCACAGGCGTTCCTCGATTTCCTGGTTTCAGCGGAGGGACAGAAATTGTTCGCCGAACAGAATTATGAATATCCGCTGGTTTCAGGTGTGGAGCTAGAGGCAGATGTCCAGCCGCTGGATGATTTCCGTCTTGCGGAGGTGGATGTTGCCCAGGCCGCGGAAGAATTCGATGCGACTTTTGATCTGATGGAAAAAGTTGGATTACCATAGCCACATCTTAATCCGCTACAATCACCATCTGGTGACAGCATGGAAACATCGCAAATACATCGCCTCAACCGTTTGCGCTTGAGATCAAATCCCATCAGTCCCCGGCTCGTCATCGCCGCGGGGCTGGTGGCGCTTTTTGTTGCCATTCCGCTTGCGTATATTTTCATCCGCGCACTCGGCGCAGAACCTGAAGCATGGCAGAGACTTTTACAAACCCGTATCTGGAAACTGCTTGGCAATACACTTCTACTTGTCGTCGCGGTGACGTGTGGTGCGGCAATCACCGGCGTCAGCATGGCATGGTTCACAGAGCGCACAGACCTGCCCGGCAGAAAAGTTCTTCGCTGGATGCTCGCCATGCCGCTAGCCATCCCCGCCTATATCGGTGGGATCGTTCACCTTGCACTTCTTCGGCCTCGCGGTGGGTATCTCCCGCAGTTCCTCGAGAACATTTTTGGTCAAACGATGTTCACGCCCAGTCCATTTGGATTTTGGGGTGCAGCATTCATTCTCACCTTGTTTACCTATCCCTATGTTTACCTGCTAAGTGCCGCGGCATTCCGTTCCCTGCATGCTTCACTCGAAGAAGCGGCGCGTACGTTTGGACGCACTCCCCTGCAGACTCTTTTTCAGGTGACCCTGCCTGCATTGCGCCCCGGGCTTGCGGCGGGCGCGTTGCTTGTTGCTTTGGATATTCTGGCGGAGTACGGGACTGTGGCTTTGCTCCGCTATGAGACATTTTCCTCGGCGATATTTGTTCAGCTCTCAGGTCGCTACGACCGTTCGGCTGCCTCCGTTCTAAGCGGCATTCTTGTCACGCTGGCAGTCCTGATCCTGTGGAGCGAGCTGCGTTTGCAGGGAAAGGCGCGCTTCACGCAAATGGAAGGCAACTGGCGTCCTGCACCTCCCGCATTATTAGGCAAATGGCGTGTGCCCGCGCTTTTGCTGGTGATCGGGGTGGTTTCGGCTAGTTTACTGGTGCCTGTGGTAGTGCTTGCGGTATGGAGTATTCAAGCCTTTCTTGACCCACAGACACTCGCGACCGTTTTTCGCACAGGTTCCCAGGGCTTTGGCAGTTATGTCTGGAACAGCTTGTGGAGTTCGGGACTGGCAGCATTGATCGCGGTCATTCTTTCCCTCCCGGTGACGCTGTTGTCTGTGCGGTATCCAAGTCGGTTTTCACGATTTGTTTCCCGCTTTTGCCAGGTGGGATATGCCATTCCGGGCGTCGTGATCGCACTGAGTCTTGTGTTGCTCGTCAACCGCGCGCTTCCATTTCTGTATGCAACACCCTTTGTCGTTGTCATTGCCTATGTATTACGCCATATGCCGCAGGCTGTGCGCGCCAGCGAGTCGGCATTGAATCAGCTTTCACCCTCTCTGGAAGAGGCCTCACGCATGCTTGGACGCACATCGCTTCAAACGTTCGTTCAAGTGACTCTTCCACTCATCCTGCCTGGATTGATGGCGGGTGGCTCACTGGTCTTTCTCACGTCCCTTAAGGAATTGCCCGCTACTTTGCTGCTGCGTCCGGCGGGTTTTGAGACTCTTGCTGTGCGCGTGTGGATGTGGGCGGAGGAGGGATTTTATTCCCAGGCGGCGCCTGCCGCACTTTTGCTGGTGGTAGCGTCGGCGTTACCGTTATATTTCCTTTTACGCAGGGAGCAGATCTTCAAATGACAACCCTTGAAGTGCGAAATCTCCTCAAACAATTTCATGGCACACAACAATCTGCTGTCAATAATATTTCCTTCGAATTAAGCGCCGCAGAAATCCTTGCGCTTGTTGGTCCGAGTGGGTGCGGCAAAACGACAACGTTGCGCATCATCGCCGGGCTCGAACGCCCTGACTCAGGATTCGTCCGCTTGAATGATCGCGTGGTTGTATCCGAGAGTGTTTTTATCCCACCCGAAAAGCGCGGTGTGGGCATGGTATTCCAGGACCACGCGTTGTTCCCACACCTGACTGTTTCTGAGAATATTGCCTTCGGTTTGCGCGGGCAGTCACCTGCACAGGTCAGGCAAACAGTGGGGGACATGCTCCACCTCGTTGGGCTGCTGCCACTTGCGAAACGGTACCCGCACGCGTTGTCCGGCGGTGAACGCCAGCGAGTTGCTTTGGCACGGGCGCTGGCTCCGCGTCCGGTTCTGGTGCTGATGGATGAACCGTTCAGCAGCCTCGATGCGGACCTGCGGATGGAGATGCGCGAGCATGTGCGGCGGATTCTTAAATCCATGCAGGCGACGGTTGTATTCGTCACACATGACCAGGAGGAGGCTCTTTACATGGGCGACCGGCTCGCCGTCCTGCAAAGTGGACATCTCGAACAGATCGGCACGCCTGAGGAGATCTTCCACGAATCGAACACACGCTTTGTCGCTGAGTTTATGGGAGACAGTGATTTTTTGAAAGGCAAGGTCGCACGTGGAGGCATCCAGACTGAAATTGGCTTGCTGACAGAAATTGTTGACCTGCCAGTTTCCACGCCTGTTGAGGTAGCTGTTCGCGCCGACGATATTGATTTCCATGTAGATGGCAGTGGCAATAGCTTGATCGTGGAACGCTTCTTCCGCGGTGCGTTCAACCTCTACCGGCTGCGCCTCGATTCTGGTCAGATCCTGCATGCATCCACGGATCACACGCGGATTTATCCAGTCGGCGCGCGTGTGCATGCCTTCATGAGTGCCGAACATCCATTGACTGTATTTTCCGAGTAGGAATTTCCGATTCACGGCGTAGCACGAACAGCGTGCATGTGGTGCAGTCACATTTGATGATGCCGGATGTTTATTTGCTTTTTCGCGAAAAATAGTTGACAATACTTAAGACTTACTAATCTCTATTAGAATTCTATATAAATCTACATTGAAATTTACAGTTTTAGGCCTAAAATACCTGTAACAACTTGAGGGCGTAACACAGCGCCTTTCCTGGATTTAATAGATTCATATGTCATTGCCAGCCTTTGTGGCGAAGCAATGACAGGAGATAGTATGTTCCTCAAACGTTTTCAGCTTGGGCTTATTCACGTCGCGGTCGCGATGACCCTGGTTCCGATTAACAGCACGCTCAACCGCGTGATGATTAAGGAACTCTCCATCTCCGCGACGCTCGTTGCAATTCTTGCTTCCCTTCCTTATTTGTTTGCTCCCATCCAGGTTGCCATCGGTTCCTATTCAGATCGCCATCCCGTTTTTGGCTATCGGCGCACGCCCTACATTTTTGTGGGATTGATCCTTTGTGTGCTGGGCGTCATTGTCTCGCCGCAGGTTGCGTTCCTGATGGCAGATAATTTCCCGCTTGGCCTGCTGGCAGGCGTGCTTGCGTTTGGTGCATGGGGTATGGGCTACAACCTCTCCGCAGTTTCCTATCTCTCGCTTGCCTCCGAACTCTCCGGTGAAAAAGAGCGCGGCAAAACGATCGCGACGATGTGGTTCATGATGATCCTCTCGATCATTGTGACAGCCATCGGACTCAGCCGCATGGTGGACCCATACACGCCTGAAGCATTGATCCGTGCATTTGGCGTGGTCGCCGCTGCCGCACTACTCCTTGGACTGCTCGGCCTCATCAAGCTTGAGCCACGTTCTGGCGCTTCCTCCTCTAGTGCACCATCCGAGTCCTATACCGTTGCACAGATGACCTCTGCCATCACGGCCAATCCCGTCGCGCGGCTGTTCTTCATCTATCTACTTTTGCTTCTGGCCGCCATCCTTGGGCAGGATGTGTTGCTCGAACCTTTCGGCGCCGAAGCTTTCGGCATGACCGTGACCCAGACTACGGGTATCACGTCCATTTGGGGGACGTTCGTTCTGCTTGCCATCCTTGTCGCAGGTCTGCTTGAACGACGCGTACCGAAGCGGATTGTTGCACAACTGGGCAACGTAGGGGCACTTCTGGGGTTTGTTGTTATTGTGATCAGTGGTGCATTGGTTAATCAAAGTATTTTTTACACAGGCGTGACCCTGCTTGGCATTGGCACCGGACTCTCCACCGTCGCGAACCTCTCCCTCATGTTCGATCTCACCGTCCCAGGCATGGTGGGACTCTATATTGGCGCCTGGGGATTCTCGAATGCGCTCTCGCGTTTAACGGGATCCATTCTCGGCGGGGTGGTGCGTGATGTGGTGACTCAGGCTTCAGGCGTTGCGTTGAGCGGATATCTCGTCGTGTTCAGCATCGAAGCGCTGATGTTGCTTATCGCTGCGATCATGCTCCATCGGATAGACGTCAACGCATTTCGAAAACAAATCCATGAACCGTCATTTGTCGAAAAAGTGGCAGTGGCAGCGGAGTAAACATGACAGACGAATGGCTTTCCCTCAGTGACGCGGCAAAACTCCTCGGCGTGCATCCCAGCACCGTCCGGCTTTGGTCTGATAAGGGAGTTCTGCCCACGCACCGCACTTCAGGCGGACACCGCCGTTATCGCCGCGATGAAGTGATGTTATGGTCGAATACCGCTCGTGAAGTTCGTGTGGAGCCGGAAGGGATCATGCACATGGCAATGAAAAATGTGCGTGTGCAGATCGGCGAATCGAATCTGGAGACTGAGGGTTGGTATCACAAGCTGGATGAGAATGCCCGCAGGCAATACCGTGAAAGTGCACGTTCCCTTTCACAGGGATTGATGACGTATCTGGCATCTGAAAATGGCGACGATTCAGAAGCTCATGCAATTGGTTACGAATATGCATCCCGCGCCCGCCGCTACGGGCTCAGCGAAGTGGAT
>JBDTPH010000218.1:0-2638 GCA_039932795.1 Chloroflexota bacterium | reverse complement strand
GAAAGCACCAACGCAGTGGGACATCCCACTGCCTGGCCCGCGGCGATGTCGGTTTCGAGCCGGTCGCCCACCACGAGTGTCTCTTCCTTTTTTGTGCCGAGCTTTTCGAGCGACAGCTCCATCAAAAATGGGGATGGCTTGCCGGCCACGATCGGCTGGACATCTGTTGCCGTGACAATGATCGAGACCCACGCACCCGACCCGGGGATCTCGCCGCGCGGTGTGGGAAATGACTTATCTGTATTGGTTGTGTAAAAGGGGATGCCGCGTCTGACCAGCAGGGCTGCCTCCGAAATCTTCTGGAAGGTGATATCACGGTCAATTCCCATGACAACCACTTCCGCCAGCGGAGCATCTTCCATCGAAAGGATCTCGTAGCCTCTTTCCAGCAGTGCCATGCGGACACCATCCTCGCCGATCATAAACACTTTTGTGCCGGGATGGAATTTCTGTGCCAGCGCGTGAGCCACCGCATGTGCCGACGTGATCACCTGCCAGGGTTCAACGTCCACGCCGAATTCCTTCAGCCGCGCAACATATTGCTCGGATGTCTTCGTACTATTATTGGTCGCGAAGACAAACGTGAGTCCACGCTCGCGGATGCGGGTGAACGTCGCGGCAAGGTCGCCGATGGGCGCATCTGACTTCCAGATGACGCCGTCCATGTCTATGATGAGTGCTTTAATTGTCGTTGGGATCATTTCTCAAACTTCCCTACAAGATACTTCAATACGGGCCTGTCGATCCATGCTGCGTTTGGACCCGCCCGTTCCTCAAAATTTTCATTGCCGATGAATTCATTGAATGCCGCAACGAATTCCCTGTTCTTTTTCAAATAACCCTGTTGGGTCAATATCGTCGTGAGATGCTGCAGGATACGTCCTTTGATCTGCATTCGTTCTGACTCAGGACTCCTGCCGAAGTACAGTTCATGCATCTCCAACAACTCACCAAGCCGGGGGACAGGGTTCTCATGATCGTCCACGCGGTAATCGAGCCAGCGGTCAAGATAGCCGCCATATCCGCCCCTGGGCTTGACCACATAGATCGCCGCAGATTGACGTCCACGTTTGTCGCCGCCAGCGCGGTCACCTGCCAGGAGCGCGGTGTGGAGCCGCAGGGGCAAGCTCCCTTTTGTTTTGAGGAATACCTTCTCCATTGCGGGGACAACTCTTCCGCTCGCAAGAATATTTCCCTGAATGGCATATCCCTGGCCGGCGACGCCGCCTGCCCACGGAAAACATCCGCTTCCCGAAAATGTCGCAGAACCGCCTTTTGAGTCCACCACGCCAACCTGGCGAAGTTGCTTCTCGGAGTCGTCCTTCAATAATTGCTCGAGTGTCTGCTGCGCAGAGAGACCTGTCGCCATCCATTCCAGGCCGCGCGGACCAAAGGATGTGTTTGCAAAGGATTGGGTTGCCACCGCACCCGCGTTCACCTGTGCATACGGGACAACCGCACCCACCGCGGGAAATTTGGAAGCGACTGCAACTCCCCAAGTCTGTTCTTCCAGGTCACACGCAACGATTGAAAAGGTCATATTTGAATTCCTGCCACGATGTTGGATTATACCCTCATGAGAAACCCAACGCGCTCCCGAAGGAGTGGGTGTTTGTCGAAACCTGCAGGCGAAAATCAAAAAGCCTGCTGACCAGGTGTTAGCATGGTCAGCAGGCTTTATCTACTGCACTATCAAACTACAAACTACTTGACTTTCTCTGGCGCTTCGAGCACCTGGTCCACCAGACCATATTCCACGGCAGTCTTGGCTTCGAGGTAATAGTCACGGTCACTATCGCGCTCGATGACTTCAAGCGGCTGACCTGTATGCTTCGCCATGATGCCAAGGAGCAGTGCCTTCAGGCGCAGGATCTGCCTGGCCTGGATCTCGATATCGGTTGCCTGACCCTGTGCGCCACCGAGAGGCTGGTGCATGTGGATGGTGGCATTGGGAAGGGCGTAGCGGCGGCCCTTCGTACCCGCGGTCAACAACACGGTCCCGAAGGAAGCGGTGACGCCAACAGCAACGGTGCTGATCGGGTTTGAGATCATCTGCATGGTGTCATAGATCGCGAGCCCGGCATAGATCACTCCGCCTGGCGAGTTGATATACATCTGAATCTCCTTTTCAGGATCTTCATGGTTCAGGAACAGCAGCTGCGCCACGATCACGTTCGCGACCTGGTCATCAATGGGCGTTCCAAGAAAAATAATGCGCTCCTTGAGAAGCAGCGAATAAATGTCGTAGGCGCGCTCACCGCGGCCTGACGACTCAATTACCATGGGGATGACATTTCGACTGGGCTCAACACGAGCATTTTTGAAAGTAGGGATCATCTTAGCTCCTTTATATTTCGACAATGATAGCGGGTCCATATTGGAATTACGTTAAAACTTTATCAGGGTTTCTTATCGCGGATGCCGTCTGGATTTGGCAATCCAGACGGCTCTGCCAGATTGCCAAATCTGGCAGAGCGCATAAGGCTGTGATACTTCTTATTCGGATTTGGGTTCCGTATCGCTCTCGGTCGAGGCTGCTTCTGCTTTCATCTCCTCAACATTCTCTTCGCTGACAGCTGCTTCCGTTTCACCAGCCTGCTCTTCGCCTTCGACTGGCTCAACAGGTCCGCCTTCCGAG
>JBDTPH010000217.1:0-3170 GCA_039932795.1 Chloroflexota bacterium | reverse complement strand
CGTATATCCGCAGACATCCTGAATATGCAGAATTGACGAATCAGGAAAGAAGTGAGTGAACGAGGGTATCGTCTTTCGCATGGCTGTCCGTGAAGACCTGTCAGCCATTGTGCGATTGCTTGCGGATGATGATCTTGGAAGTCAGCGCGAGAAATATGAAGAACCCCTGCCGCAATCCTATTACTCGGCTTTCGAGCAAATCGACAACGACTCGAATCATCACCTGATTGTAGCAGTTTGGAATGGGGAAGTGATAGGAACGCTTCACCTCATGTTCCTGCCATCCATTAGTTTTCAAGGCGGACTACGTGCCCAGGTCGAATCTGTGCGCGTAGACAGGAAATCTCAAAACAGGGGAATTGGAAGCGAAATGATGAAGTGGGCAATCAACCGTGCCAGGGAACGCGGCGCACATGTTGTTCAATTAACCACTCACAAAACACGTCAGGATGCGCATCGCTTCTATGAGAGGTTGGGATTTAAGGGAAGTCATTTGGGCATGAAGTTGGATGTGAAATAATTTCTTTGTATGGATGACACTGGCTCGACACAAAACGCGCTCCTTACGGAACGCGTCTTCTCGTGGCGGGGAGGGTGGGATTCGACATCGTCCCCTTTAGGGGAATATCATCCCCTCCGTGGGGACGCGTGACTGGAAAAGAAAAACGCGCTCCTTGCGGAACGCGTCTTCTCGTGGCGGGGAGGGCGGGATTCGACATCGTCCCCTTTAGGGGAATATCATCCCCTCCGTGGGGACGCGCGCCTGGAAAAGAAAACGCGCTCCTTGCGGAACGCGTCCTTTTGTGGCGGGGAGGGCGGGATTCGAACCCGCGACTGGTTTTACCCAGCACTCACTTAGCAGGCGAGCCCATTCAGCCACTCTGGCACCTCCCCATATTCTGTTTGAGGTTTCAAGTTGGCAGGTGCGCAACCAGTGCTAAATAAACCTTCAAACGTTTGGACATTTTATCATGCAACCTGCAGCGGAGGGAGTGGGATTCGAACCCACGTTGGTGTGACCCAAACATGTTTTCAAGACATGCGCCTTCAGCCGCTCGGCCATCCCTCCATAACATCCCGACGATTCTCGGGCGGCGGACAACATTTTACCATACCTTCAGCCGTGGATAGTTGACCGCAGACCATCACTCTCGAAAAAATTGTCCTCTGTTGACGGTCCACAGTCGAACTCAGACATACTTGGTATAATTCCCACCCTATGAAATACCATATCTGGACTGAAGGCTGCCAAATGAACGTGGCCGACTCGCAGCGGGTCGGCTCGTCGTTGGAGCATCTGGGATACACCCTTACCACTAAAGCCGAAGAAGCGGATGTTATTGTTTTAAATACCTGTGTTGTGCGCCAGTCTGCAGAAGACAAGGCCATGGGACGCTTGACTTCGCTGTCCCCGCTCAAGAAGCAAAACCCCAACCTGGTGATCAATTTAATGGGTTGCATGGTGGGTGTGCGCGGTGCTGAGAAATTACGCGAAAAACTTCCATTTGTCGATGTATTCTCGCCGCCCTCCGACCCGGGTCCGCTGATCTCACACCTCACGCAGGGCGAAGTTCATTCACTGGAAAACTCGGAAACCACACGCCGCTTCCTGATGATGGACGATGAATTGATCCTGCCAGTTGCCGAGCAGGACAAATTGATCAGTGCACATGTTCCGATCGTGTACGGGTGTTCGCATGCCTGCACGTTCTGCATCATCCCCTCGAAGCGCGGCGGCGAACGAAGTCGTCCGGTGGGTGATATTGTGTCGGAAGTCCGTTCACTTGCAAGGCAGGGTGTGAAAGAGATCACCTTGCTGGGTCAGATCGTTGACCGTTATGGCAAGGATATTCCCGATGGTCCCAACCTGGCCGCGCTGCTTCGTATGGTGCATGACGCGCGGGGCGCGGAAGGCATTGAGCGCATCCGTTTTCTCACTTCGCATCCCAACTACTTTACCGAAGAACTCATGGATGCTGTTGCCGAGCTTCCCAGGGTCATGCCGCACATCGAAGTCCCCATTCAGGCGGGGGATAATCAGGTGTTACTCAACATGAAGCGCGGCTACACACAACAGGATTATCGCGATCTGGTCGGGAAGATCCGCAGCAAAATAACGGATTGTTCCATCGCGACGGACATCATCGTGGGCTTCCCCGGTGAAACCGATGAACAGTTCATGGAGACTCACCGCGTCTTATCGGACCTCAAGCTGGATGTCGCTCATCTGGCGCGTTACTCCTCCCGCGAAGGTACCGTTGCCACCCGCCGCATGGACGATAACATCCCGGACGAAGAGAAGATGCGCCGCTTCCGTGTCCTGGAGGATTTGCAGGAGCAGGTCGTTGCTGAGATCAACAGGAAATATCTCGGTCAGGCCGTCGAAGTGTTATTCGAGGAAAAAGTAAAAGGACGCTGGCGCGGACGCACTCCCACGAACAAGCTTGTCTTTGTCGAGTCAGAAGATGATTTACGCGGCAGACTCCTGCCCGTTACCGTCACATGGACGGGGCCGTGGTCCATGCAGGCAACGTTGCAGAAACAAGCAGAATTAATTTCGTTGTAGTCTGTGGGGCGGGATGTCATCCCGCCCTACGTTTTTAAGGGAGAAAACATGAATCAGATCCGTCCCATTGCCATTTGTGTGTTTGGCAATAACGATCGTATTCTTGTCGCGGAAGGATATGATCCCGTCAAGGACGAATACTTTTATCGTCCGATGGGAGGAGGCATCGAATTTGGCGAAACCAGTGCGGAAACAATCTGTCGCGAAATGATGGAAGAGATCAATGTCGAAGTCGAAAAAGACAGTCTGAGATATCTCGGCGCGCTGGAGAATATTTTTCAGTTCAACGGGACCGCCGGTCACGAGATCGTGATGATCTTCGATGGAGTGTTGAAAGTGTCTGGCTTGTATGAGCAGGCCGTGATTGTCGGAAAAGAAGCGGACGGGCAGGACATCTGTGCGGTGTGGAAGAGGCTCGATGAGTTCGGCATCGGGAAGTCCATCCTGTATCCCACGGGTTTGTTGGATATGCTCCTCCCAAAATAGAGAGTAAAGTCAGGCGCACGACCGGACGTTGCACAATTGGCAGGGAATACTGCAATCACCATAATATAATTTCCGTAGGAGATCACACCATGACCGTTGAACATCCCAGACCCAGGAC
>JBDTPH010000216.1:0-13518 GCA_039932795.1 Chloroflexota bacterium | reverse complement strand
TCCTGCCGCTGCAAATGTTGACCGGCGCGTTGATGTGGGGAGTGCAAAAATTCCCCGCAATCACGAACTGGTTTGGCGGACTGCCCTTCCTGGCCCCGTTCCATTCACTCGTTGCATGGACGTTTGCCACGTTCATCGTCGGTCATGTGTACATGACCACCACCGGCGCAACTCCCCTGGAAGCCATGCGCGGCATGGTAACGGGTTATGAAGAGGTGGAAGTGCACGAGCATATGGATTGAGGAAGAAAAGAAATAGACTCTCGCGCTGAGCGGAGGGGCAGCGCTCTGCTGTCCCGAAGACGAAGCAGGCACTACAAGAACGCTTCGACTACGCTATGCTCCGCTGAGCGCGATGAAACATGGAGAAACAAAATGACAACTGCTCCCATCACAAAGAAAAGTATTTTCAACCGTCCTGAAAGACCCTATGTGCATCCATATTTCGGCGGGGTTGTACTGGGGATCATTCTATTCCTGGCATTCCTCCTGACAGGCAATGGACTGGGCTCATCAGGTGGTACGACCCGCATCGTCACGTTCATTCAGGACCAGATCGATTCCGCCCACGTGGACCGGACTCCGTATCTGCTGAAGATGGCAGGCGGCGACCTTAATCCGCTCGAGGACTGGATCATCCCCGTATTCCTGGGTGCACTGATCGGCGGCTTCACATCGGGCACGATCTTTGGACGAGCCAAAATCGAAACCACTAAAGGTCCGAATGTCTCGAACCGCACACGCTGGCTGATGGCGTTCATGGGCGGTACCATATTCCTGTATGGGGCACGCATGGCGCGCGGATGCACATCCGGCCAGGCACTCTCAGGCGGGGCCACGTTGGCAGCCGGCTCGTGGGTGATCATGTTTGCCATCTTCGCGGGTGCTTATGCATTGGCGTATTTTGTCCGCAAGTTATGGAACTAGGGAGAGCACAATGAACTTTCCTCTCGAATCATTTATTGCAGTCAGTGCATCCAACCCATGGACATACGTTGTCTTCGGTTTGATCGGCTTTGCCTTCGGCTTCACACTTGAAATGTCTGGTTTTGGCAATTCAAGAAAACTTGCCGCGCAGTTCTACTTCACCGATCTGACGGTGCTCAAAGTCATGTTCACTGCGATCGTGACCGCCATGGTCCTGCTGTTCGGCGCAGTGGGTCTGGGCCTGCTGAACTTCAACCAGGTCTGGGTCAATCCTACCTATCTATCCTCTGGAATCCTCGGCGGACTCATCATGGGCGTCGGTTTCATCGTTGGGGGGTTCTGCCCGACCACTTCGCTTGCTGCCGCGTCCACAGGCAAAGTGGATGGCATGTTCTTTGTGCTCGGCGGATTCTTTGGCGCGTTCCTCTTTGGTGAGACTGAACAATATTTTGATGGCTGGTATACCCATGCAGGATACTACGGGCGTCTGACGCTCGATCAGGTTTTCAACCTGCCTGTCGGTGTCGTTGTCCTTTTGGTCGTTTTGATGGCGCTCTTCATGTTCTGGGGTGCCGAACAACTCGAACGCATCTTTGGTAAGAAGGATCTCACGAAGGAACCGAAACTCCGTATTGCCGGGGCGGGTGCTCTGTTTGCGCTCGCTCTTGCCGTCGTGTTCATCGGCACGCCTTCATTCGAAGAAAAATACAGCAAGCTGACCTTTACCCGCACAGAGACCATCACGCAGGAAAATGCAGACCCCATTGTCAACACATTTACCTATTCTGCAGATGAAATGCTCGAGAAACGACTCGTGCAGATCGCCCCGGCTGAGTTATTCCAGACCGTGTACAGCCAGGGTATCAACCTGGTCATGCTGGATGTGCGCCCTGAATCGGACTACAACCTCTATCACGTGAATGGCGCCATCAACGTTCCTCTGGATAAGCTGGAGCCGATCATCCCGGACCTGTTGACTGAACCGCCTGCGAACAGCGTCTTCGTGCTGATGAGCAATGACGAGACCGCCGCGACTGATGCGTGGAAACAACTTTCGGCTTCGTCCGTTCCGAATGTCTACATCCTGGAAGGCGGAGTCAATAACTGGATCGCGTTCTTCGGAGAGAATGAAGGATTCGAAGCAGCGTCTGTACTCAATGAAGATCAACTTGGCTACATCTTCCCAGCGGCATTAGGGAACAAATATGAATCGTGTGACCCCAATCCTGTTGAATATGAGGGCCTTGAATTTGAAGCCAGGATCAAGCTGCAGCTGAAGCGCGATAAATCCGGCGGCGGTTGTGGGTAGATCAATCGTGATCAAAGGAGAATTATGAGTATGGAAATGAAAATCGACTTCCCCGGCGGCTCGCGTGTGGATGCCCACTTTGGGAACTTCACTGTGCCTACTGACCAGCCTCCGGCTGCCAGCGCGCCCATGCCCTTCGATCTCTTTCTTGCATCCATTGGAACCTGCGCGGGGATTTACGTTCTCGGTTTTTGCCAGCAGCGTGGGTTGTCCACAGAAGGCATCCAGGTCATACAGCGCATTCACTCCAATCCATTGAATGGCATGGTGGATGAGATCGATCTTGAGATCCAGGTGCCAGCCACATTTCCTGAGAAATATTACGACTCGCTCGTGCGCGCCGCAGAATTATGCAAGGTCAAAAAGCATCTTGAGAAACCGCCCAGGTTCAACGTTACGACCCGTTCCTATACGTTGACAACCTGATTTTTGATGACAAAAGAGGCCCTCGTGACGAGGGCCTCTTTTGTCATCCGGTTCCATTCCCTATCTACTACTGCTCTGTGATCGTTATTGTCTCAATCGCATCACCCGCGAAATCGGGATTCTGATCAGGGTCACGTCGGGTGATGGTATTGACAACATCCATCCCCTCGGTGACCTGTCCAAAAATGGTGTGCCTGCCATTTAGATGCGGGGTTGGTGCATATGTAATAAAGAACTGGCTGCCATTTGTATTGGGTCCCGAGTTTGCCATTGCCAGCAAGCCGGGTTTGTCAAAAGCCAGATCATCACTGAACTCATCTTCGAATTCGTATCCGGGGCCGCGCATGCCGGTGCCGGTTGGGTCACCGCCTTGTGCCATGAATCCGTCAAGTACCCGGTGGAAGGTCACGCCATTGAAGTAGCCTTTGCAGGAAAGGAAGACAAAACTATTCACCGTCCTCGGCGCTTTATCAGGATACAGCTGCATCTCGAACTCACCGCCCGTTGCCATTTTCACGTTCGCAAAATATTGTCTGCCTGGATCGATGCCCATGGGCGGAGCACTACTGTACTGTTCCGCTGCAGGAATCTCTGCAAAGCGTTCGCAAATGGCCGTGTCGGCAGAGTATAGACTCGTTTGAGTAGATTCGTCCTGACCCGTTTGAGCGGGCTCATCATCTTTGGTAGAGAAAAACCAAACGCCCGCTATGACAAGCAGGATGACGATTCCGAGACCAATGAACTGAACTGTCCGCTCGGTCTGTTTGGCCTTCTGAGCTCTTTGCCGCTCTTCCATTTTCTTTCTGCTTGCCATTTCGTTGTGTCTCCTTGAAGAAAATAATTTTTATTCATTGGGTGATTTTTGTCCATTCTAGCATAGGTGACTGTCACTTCGCTTCAATGGACGTCTCGAATATAATCCCAGGCGTGTTAAAGTCCTTTTTCCGCAGACCCATTTTTCTCCCACAGGACCATGGTTCCTGGGTATTCATTTTTAGTCCTCTCCTCATTGGCATCTTCGCGGGCAGGCAATTCAGCATGGCATCGTTGTATCTGGTGACCGCCGCAATTGCAGCATTCCTGGTCCGTCAGCCGATTATCATGGCTGTCAAAGCGTATGCGGGACGGCGAGCCCGAGCAGATCTGCCCGCAGCTCGCTTCTGGATATTGATATACGGAGTCATTATTCTCCTGGCGTTGATCGGGTTGATCCGCTCGGGGTTTATGTATGTTCTTTTTCTGGCTGTCCCGGGCGCGCCTGTTTTTGCATGGCACCTGTGGCTTGTGAGCAAACGGGAGGAACGCAGGCAGGTCAATGTTGAGATCATTGCCACAGGAGTCCTTGCGCTTGCCGCACCTGCCGCGTACTGGGTCGGTATTGGCAGCTATGATCCGATCGGCTGGTGGCTGTGGAGGCTGACGTGGCTTCAGAACGCTGCAAGCATCGTCTACGCATATCTCAGGCTTGAACAACGCGACCTGCCTCAAGTCCCCGCGCGCAGCGAACGGTGGAGGATGGGACTGCGCGCGTTCGCGTACACGACGTTCAATCTCGCCGCATCTCTACCCCTGGGGCTGACCTCCGTTCTACCTCGCTTCATCTTCATCCCATACTTGGTACAATGGAGCGAGACTCTGTGGGGCATTTTCCATCCTGCAGTCGGATGGAAACCCACCCGCATTGGCATCCGTCAACTGATTGTCAGCATATTGTGGACGATCCTGTTCATCGTCATGTGGAGGCTGTAATGGACGAACTGAAATGGGAATTACTCAGTGAAGTGCAGGGGCGCCTGGAAGCAGAATTCATCAAGAGCTATCTTGAAGCATCCGGCATCGATATCGAACTTTTCCAGGAATCGGTGGGACATCATATCTATCCCGTAACGGTTGACGGGCTCGGACGTGTTCAAATATTTGTTTCCAAGGAACAATCAAAGGAAGCGCGACAGCTCCTGGAAGAATATCTCAACGCAAGGGAATAATGAAAATGAAGGATACGGTCATACTCGTTACAAACTATGGAATGGGGAAAGCGGATGAAAAACTTAAGCTCACATTGATCGGCAAATATCTGGAATTGATTTCTCAAAATGGAATTCCTCCCGCCGCCATCTGCTTCTATACCGATGGTGTCAAGCTTGTGTGTGAGGGCTCACCTGTGATCGAACAACTGCGTGCACTGGAACTAAAAAATGTACGTCTGATCGTCTGTTCCACATGTTTGAAGTACTTTGAGCTCCACGACAAGCTGCAGGTGGGCATTGTCGGCGGCATGGGTGATATTTTGGAAGCACAAATCAAAGCCGGGAAAGTGATCACCCTGTAAGCATGCCCACATCGCAGCGCACATCCGACTCACAGAATCGCACGCTCCTCAGCCGTTTCCTGGTAACAGCTGCCATGGCTGTGATGCTCCTGACATCCATGCTGCTCGTACCACCGACAGCCCAGGCATCCGCGCAGCTTCAGTCCACATCCACTCCCACGCCACAACCAACGCCCACATTTGACGTACTGCGCCTGGAAAAACCAGTCATTGCTGCAGATCATTCCGGGCAGGTAAAAAAGGGCTCAATCATCTATTGGGGGATATGCATGGCATGCCACGGCGACGGTGGGCAGGGACTCTCCGAAGAATGGAAAGATGCCTTCGGCGCAGAAGACCGTAACTGCTGGCAGTCTGGCTGCCACGGGCCTGATCATCCGCCCCAGGGTTTTCTCATCCCCAAAGACAAGAGCATTCCGGCCGTGGCGGGTTCGGGCATGCTGACACGCTTCAAGAATTCACAGGAGTTACACGATTACATCCTTGCCAATATGCCCTGGTGGGACCCCGGTCAACTGACAGATGAAGAATCATGGCAGGTTACAGCGTACATTTTGAGCCTGCACAAGGTGATGCCCAGGGAATTCGAACTGGCCGACACCAACGCTTCGGCGATCCGAACTCAATCCGCTGTCCCCCAACCCAGCGACGATCGCCCCGCGGTTGTGACTGTGCTCGGTATTCTCGCCTTTGCGGCCATTGGCATGATTGCCCAGGACTTGCGAAAAAATAAGGCACGTGTATCAGAACGACCCAACTTCTTCCATCATCTTCATCCACCAACAATCCCTGCCCTGCAGGCACGCTTGCGCTATACACTTGGAGCAGGTGGTCTGGCGGTCTTTCTGTGTCTGGTCCTTCTGGTGACAGGCATCCTGGAGATGTTCTATTACATTCCTGTTCCAGAACACGCGGCAGTCTCGGTGGAGATCATTACATCACTGGTGCCATTCGGCGCGTTGATCCGAAACCTGCACTTTTGGGGTGCACAGGCACTACTGATCGTGATGGCCGTTCACCTCCTGCGCGTTGTTCTCACAGGAGCGTATGCACGCCATCGCAGGCTAAACTATCTGATTGGTTTGGGAATGCTCGTTCTCGTGATATTGCTGGACTTTACAGGCTATGTCCTGCGCTGGGATGAGGGCATCCGTTGGGCGCTGGTTGTTGGCACCAACCTGCTCAAAACGGTCCCGTGGATCGGCGACTGGCTTTATCAACTTGCCGTGGGTGGATCCGAACCGGGCCTTTCCTCGCTGGAACGGTTCTATACCTGGCACATCTTCGTGTTGACCCTGGCGATGGTCGTCATGGGTGCGTGGCATATCTTCCGCGTCCGACGTGATGGTGGCGTGGCGGTTCCGCCACCCGATCAACGGGAAGACCACTCACGCATCTCACGTTTTGACCTTGTGCGACGGGAGGTGCTGGTCATGATCATCGCTGGCGTGACGCTGCTTTTTGTATCCTACATGTTTCCTGCGCCCATTGAACGTCCCATCACCCAGACCCTTGTAGATATCGAAAATGCGCGCGCGCCCTGGTTTTTCCTGTGGGTGCAGCAAATGCTCAAGTATGGAGATCCATTTGCCCTGGGTGTTCTCCTGCCCGCCGGCCTGTTGATCCTGCTTGCGATACTGCCGTACGCACTTCCACAGGCTGGCAGCCACGAGTTTGGCAGGTGGTTTCCACGTGGGAACCGCGTCGCCCAGATCGTCATCGTTATCGTTGCACTTGCATTGATTGTTTTAACCATTCTCGCCATCCTACCCACCACCCAACTATGAAAAATATCTCACGCCGCGATTTTCTAAAAGTTTCCACCAATTCACTCCTGGCTCTGGCTGGCCTGCTGGGCCTGGGCGGGTTGCTCCGCTACCTAAGCTACCCATTTGACCCTACGCCAGCAAGCGAATTTGACATAGGGCCAGCCTCCAAGTATCCGAGGAAAAGCAGTACGATCCTGGCCCACATCCCCGCCATCGTGATCCACGACGATAATGGCATACGCGCTATCAGTCTCGTGTGCTCCCACCTGGGATGCAACGTGGAGGAACGCAATTTTGGGTTTGAATGTCCATGCCATAGTTCGCGATATGATCTGGACGGACGGGTCTTGAAAGGTCCGGCGACTGGAGATTTGAAAAAACTACGTGTTGATGAATCTGAGGATGGCAATCTACACGTATTTACTATTTAAGCGAGATATACTTTTATTCGTTGGCAAAAGGAGTGAGGATGAATTTTGACCTGACAGAAGAACAAAAGATCTGGCAAAAAACGGTTCATGAGTTTGTGGCAAAAGAAGTGCAGCCAAAAGCCCACGAAGTGGACGTAACTAGCGAGTTCAACTGGACCGCCACGCGCAAGATGGGTCCGCTGGGATTGCTGTCATTGAATATCCCCGAACAATACGAAGGTGCAGGCGTGGATTCGGTCAGCGCTGCAATCGCACTGGAGGAAATCGGCTGGGGCTGCGGCTCCACTGCGCTTGCGATCGCGGCACACAATGGGCTTGGTACAACTCCCATTGTCCTGTACGGAAGCGAAGAGCTTAAACGGAAATGGCTTCCGCTGGTTGCAAGTGGAAAAAACAAACTGGGCGCGCTGGCGCTCACAGAACCGGGAGCAGGCTCCGACTTGCAGGGTGGGGTCGTGACCAAAGCTGTCAAAGACGGCGGGGAATGGGTCATCAACGGCGCAAAAATGTGGTGCACAAATGCATCCATTGCAGAGTACATCATCACCCTTGTTCGCACGGACCCGGGAGGCGGCTCACGCTCGTTGAGCCAGATCCTGGTCCCGACCAATACCCCCGGACTCACGATCGGCCCTGCTGAAAAGAAAATGGGCCTGCACGGCTCCCCCACTCATGCAGTACTGTATGAGGATGTACGCGTCCCGCTTGGAAACCTGATCGGCGAGGAAGGCAGGGGATTACAGCAGACGCTCACCACGCTCGATGGCGGAAGGATCGGTATTGCCGCGATCACGATCGGGTTGGCGCAAGCCGCATTCGAACACGCGGTCAACTATGCGAGGGAGCGGCAGGCTTTCGGCAAACCCATCGCCGAGCGGCAAGCCATCCAATGGATGCTGGCAGATGCCGCTACCGAGATCGAATTGGCGCGCACCATGCTCCACAAAACCGCCTGGCTCAAGGAACAGGGGCGGCCGTTCAACAAGGAAGCCGCCATGGCAAAGATGTTTGCCACCGAAATGGCCGAACGCGTGTGCCGCAATGCGATCCAGATCCATGGTGGATACGGTTATTCGAGCGAATATCCCGTCGAGCGCATCTACCGCGATGCCCGCCTGATGACCATCGGTGAAGGGACAAGCGAAATCCAAAGGCTCGTGATCGCACGGCATGTGCTGGCAACAGAGTAATGGTCTCGCTCGGCGAAGGACTCTATCCGGCCCGGGAAACGACCGCGGGTCTTAACAACAAAAAAGCGACTGTTTCTACAGTCGCTTTTTTCATAGCCTGCCTACGGATATGCTGTGGCAGAAGTAAACACCAACAGCATGTCTTTATTCTTTAACGTCAAGGTATTGTCTTCGATCTCAAACTCGGCAGTTCCAGTCAAAACCTGCATCAGCGCACTTTCCTGAACCATGCGCGCATCGTCACATCCCATTAATGTCGAAGTAATGGGGCCAAATATCAATTGACCGCCATCCACTTCATAATCACCGCCGAGCGAGTTACACCCTGCGCTGCCCGTAACAGTTCCATCCTTGCCAAAAGCAAGCACGGCTTCAGCATCTGTCACGGCGGGAGTGAGGGAATCCTCCGGGCCATAGCCTGTTAACTTCCAGGCCCCGATCAGGGAAGCAGGTTGTGGTGAACAAGAGGACAGCACCACACCTATAAACAGTAGAATCAGTAGATTTCTTTTCATATCTTTCTCCTATCTATATATACATCCCATGGACGCGTGAAAGTCCATAAATGTTCCCACCCATATTTCCTAATTATGGAAATAGCGCTACATGTCGTGCTATGATTTGTAACCATTCAATCGATATAACGTCATGTTCATCAAGATGTTGATTGTTTAAAAATTGCGGCGAGAATTGGCAAAAACATCAACATGTCGTAGGTCAGCCTAGTGTTAAAATTCGGAAGTGAGGATGTCGTGAACCAACAGCAGCCAATATCGGGCGTGGTGATTCAAAACTTTGAGAGTTTCACCCAGTTCCGTTGCAGCCTGGGCCAGAGACGGCTGAAGGAGGGTGGAGAGGGGTAAATTCATCTGTTTCCAATCCGTTTGGCTGGGAGGGAATTCGTCCTCCTGCCTATTTAAGCTGAGCAAGTTAATATGAACATACTTTTCAATCTCGAAAGGAAGTGTCATGCGCACCATAATCTTCAATAAGTTTTTGACCGCCATAGCAATCATTGCCATGCTGCTGGTGGTCCTGCCCGTAGCGCCAGCCTCTGCGGCGTCCATCTCGGTTAATGTTACGAACGATGAAAATACCAACAATGCCAGTTGCTCGTTGCGCGAAGCCATTATTGCGGCAAATAATAATGCCTCGTATAACGGCTGTGTATACAGCGGCCCGGGCCCGGATGATGTCATCACATTGACGAGTGGGTTAACATACACCTTAAGCATCGTAGGCTCAAACGAATTTCAAGGTGATCTGGATGTTGGCAATCTAGGTGGAACGAGTGGAAATCTCACCATTCAGGCAAGCGGGGCAACGAACGCGATCGTTGATGCAAACGATATCAATCGTGTGTTTGAGGTCACATCACCAGGAGATATCAATCTTACGTTGATTCATATCACGGTCACAAATGGCAATAACGCTGACGGTGCAGGCATCTTCTTTGATGGCGCTGGTACGCTCACCCTGACAAATAGCACGGTTTCAAGCAATGCTGGAACAGGTTCAGGAGATTGCGGTGCCGGTATTTATAACAATAGCTCTGCCAATATCAACATCGTAAACAGCACCATTGAAGGCAATAGTTGCGCCACCGCAGGAGCAGATGGTGCAGGTCTTTTCAAAGGTACTGGTGGTACGCTCACCATCACCAACAGCACCTTCAACAATAATTCCACAGCTGATAATGGTGCTGGCGTGCACGTGGACATGGCAGCCGGCACGGCAACAATTACAAATTCCACTTTTGCTAATAACATTGCAGGCGGCAGAGGTGGAGGGCTTCAGGTTGGAAATGGAACAGTCACCGTTGAGTTTTCCACCTTTTCAGCGAACGCTGCCAATATGGTCAGCACCAGCACTGGGGCTGCCATTCAAGCGAGCGGCGGCTCTGTGTCTGTCCTACGGAGCATTCTTGCCAATTCCACAGATATGGCAACAGGAAAGGACTGCGACCAGCTCTTCCCTGGCACAGTTTCTGTCACGAATTCACTGGTGGAAAACAACAATGATTGTACAGGATCGGTCACTTCCACTTTGGATCCCGGTCTGGGTACTCTTGGAAATAATGACGGACCCACTCTAACCATGGCGATCACCAGCGCCAGCCCGGCCTATAATGCAGCTCTGAGCTGTGCATCAATCACCAAAGATCAACGCAACATTGCGCGGCCTCAGAGTTCGGCTTGTGACCTTGGCGCGTTCGAACTCCAAGTTGCAACGTTTGCCGATGTACCTTTGACGCATATGTTCTCGAATTACATCGAAGCGTTCTATGATGCAGGCATCACCACGGGCTGTGCTGTGAACCCCCTCAGGTACTGTCCGGATGCCAATGTAACGAGGGGTGAGATGGCAGTGTTCATCGAGCGGGCCATGGGCAACTTTGCTCCCACACCCAACCCGACCGGCATGTTTGCGGATGTGCCCTACCCCGGGCAACCACCCTCTTTCAAGGCGTTCATCGAGGAGTTCTACAACGATGGCATCACCACGGGCTGTGCTGCGAATCCCCTCAGGTACTGTCCCCAGAACTATGTCACACGGGCTGAGATGGCAGTCTTCATCGAGCGGGCGCTGGGCAATTTTGCACCCACCCCAAACCCAACTGGCATGTTTGCGGATGTACCTTATCCTGGGCAGCCAGCGGCATTCACCGCATTTATTGAGGAGTTCTACAACGATGGGATCACCACGGGCTGTGCTACGAATCCTCTCAGGTACTGTCCGCAAGACAATGTGACAAGGGCTGAGATGGCAGTCTTCATTGTCCGCGCCTTTGGTATTCCGCTGCCGTAGCAGTGAATACGATCGGCTAAGAATTACAGCGAGGCAGGCTTTTCAAAGCCTGCCTCGCTCATCTGTGTTCTGTTCAGAATGTCGAGCGATAACCGAGGCCAATGATAAATATTCCCTGACCCAGGTCTAGCCGCGCGGTCCATGTGATAGTTTTTACATCATGATTACGTGACAAAAATGATGTATGGATGGCCTTGAACGGTAACTGTGGTGATGGGGAGAGGGGACTAGCGTTGTCACAATAACCTCGAATCTATTAAAACCCACTTGTCGGTTCTGTATGCTTCGATTACAACGACCACTTTCGTTGGTCTGAGCAAAATCCTTCTTCGGGGCATTTTGAATGCTGAGTGTTGGTGGAATTTATGCTATTTACCTGCATAATTTTTACTTATTCTGTCAAAGGATCATGATGTCTACTAAATTATATCTAAAGCGCAAACGGTTTCACCTGTTATTGATTGTGTTTCTCGCATTGCATCCATTTTTTCGCATCACGTCCCTGGCAACAGCGCAGGGTGTCCCCCTACAACTATATGAGGTAAAAACCACTAACACGCGTAAGCTTGGCATGAACAGTCCAAAGGGGATGACTTTTGTGCCAGGGGAACAGTCATTTTTGGTGTGGGGAGATACGGGTTCTGTCACAATGACGATTTATGGAGATCCGGGAATTCCAGTGGACGTTGCCGATCTGATTGAAAATCCCCTGGGTGCTGCTTTTGACCGGCGAAGTGACAGTTTATTTTCCCTTACAGCCGACGGAACCGAGCTGGCAAAAATCGAAAGCGAGGAAATTGGCTTGCCAAAATCTTCGCGCCAAACAGTGACGCGCTTCAATGTAGGGGCATTTGATCTTCAAGATGTTCAAGGCATGACGTTTGATCCTCATACTGGAAAGCTCTTTATATTGGATGCCCGAAAATTGCAGATCCTGATCATTTCACCTCATCCAACGTTGGGGTTTGACAGCGCGAATGCTGTGATGAGTGGCGGGATTGATCGCATAGATCTGGCATCCTTTATACGGTCCGCGCCGCGCGGCATTGCATTTAATCCCAATAATGGGAACCTATATATTGGCAGTCCTACTGAGCAAAAAATATATGAGTTGACTGGGGAAGGAAAAGTAATTTCAGTCTCTGATATCAGCCCATTTCTGCTAACGAATCTATCAACGATGTTGTTTGCGCCCACTAGTGACCAGACTGATGATCTGCTCGAGGAGAGTTTATATTTGGTGGATAGTGGCAGTGTGGGCATGGCGGAAAGTCGGACATCTCACATGCTCCACGATGGGAAGCTGATTGCCGACCAGACCGTTACAGAAGAAAACGATGGTCGGATTTTGGAATTGTCGCTGACCGCACCACTTGCACTGCCCCCAGGTGTGGTTTTACTGCCAAGTACCCTGGTGCGGGTGGTCAATACCTCCAATGCTGCGTGGAATCCCTCCAGCCCAGACCCGTCCGGGGTCGATTATTGGCCGCTGACCGGGAGACTGCTACTTGCTGATAGCGAAGTGGACGAAATGCCGAGTTACTTCACGGGAAACAATGTTTTTGACTCGACCTTATCAGGAGAACTTATTTCCACCTGTAGTACCACCAACCTTTCCCGTACTGGGTTCTCCAACGAGCCAAGTGGCCTCGGGATCGATCCTGGTAACAATCGTATTTACTTCTCAGATGACAATCTCAATCGTATTTTTGAAGTGAGCCTTGGAGCAGATGGCAATTACTGCACCTCCGATGACGTTGTGACATTTGTTAATGTGCTTGATCTATATGGCATCAGCGATGCAGAGGATGTCGCTTATGGACAGAACACAATTTTTATTGCGGGCGGCATCGATGCTGAAGTCTACATGTTCAATCTTGGTGCAAATGGCAAATTAGGTGGCGATGATGGACCCATGACACATTTTGATACTCGAGCATGGGGCTTTAAAGATCTCGAAGGTATTGGCTACAATGCAGATCAAGGTACACTATTCATTGTCAGTTCTGATGGCACCGATAATTATATAGGGCATATAACAACTTCCGGGACACTGATAAACGCCTATGATCTATCTTTCATGGGAAGTGTCCCCAATATACGCTCGGATGTGGCATTTGCACCAGGCAGTCAAAACCCGACAGTCAGGAATATCTATATCGTCAGCCGGGGCCTTGATAATGACAGCAACCCGAATGAAAACGATGGCAAAATTTGGGAAATAACGCTGGCACCCACTTTTGCAGATGTCCCTTTTACGCACATGTTCTCGAAGTATATCGAAGTGTTCCACGGGGCAGGGATCACGACCGGTTGTGCCGTGAACCCCC
>JBDTPH010000215.1:0-8442 GCA_039932795.1 Chloroflexota bacterium | reverse complement strand
CGCCTTACAAATTGTCACCCTGAGCGACAGCGAAGGGTCTCGGTTTTCAGTCGTACAGATGCTTCGCTCCGCTCGGCATGGCACAATCAAAAGTAAACCAAATAAAGTTAACCTGAATAAATTGTCGTGAACGATCAGGGAACAATCAACGCTTATTTTTGATCATGATGAGGTGTCGTTGTGTTGGCCAGAAGGAATATCAACAAGCTTACCCCAGGCCGGGTGGAACATGATGAATTGGAGATTTGGATAGAGATGTCCGAAAGAAGTTATACTCAGGCTGGAAGAAGGCAGTCACTCGCACGTTCGACTGGGTCGAATAAATCAACTGAGTCCCTGGGTTAGGAACTATGCATCGCAATGAAATTCTTTCTTCTTTAAAAGAAAACCCCAACGTGTCGGTATTGATCATCGGTGGGGGGATCAACGGCATCGGTACCTTCCGCGATCTGGCGCTGAACGGCGTGGATGTGTTGCTTGTGGAACGCGCTGATTTTTGTTCGGGTGCGAGTGCCGCCTCATCTCATATGGCGCACGGCGGAATCCGTTATCTGGAAAACGGCGAATTCCGTCTTGTGCGCGAAGCTGTGCAGGAACGCAACCGCTTGATACAGAACGCACCACATCTGGTCAAACCACTTCCGACAGCCATCCCGATTTTCAAACGTTTTTCGGGTTTGCTCAATGCGCCTCTTAAGTTTCTAGGAATGTTGGATAAACCCTCCGAGCGTGGCGCACTTGTCATCAAACTCGGTCTGATGATGTATGACGCGTATACCAGCGCCCAGGGCGGTCCACGCGTGGTGCCAAAACATCAATTCCTCTCGCGCAAAAAATCGTTGTCAATCTGGGAACACCTGAGTCCGGACATCCTCAATACGGCTGTGTACTATGATGGTGCAATTCTTCAGCCTGAAAGGCTCGGGGTTGAGATCGTGCTCGATGCTGAGTCTGAAAATCCAAATGCGCGTGCCCTCAATTATGTGAGCATGGTGGGCGGGAGTGACGATACCATCATTATCCGCGATGAGCTCACGGATGACAGCTATGATGTAAAACCGCAGCTCGTGATCAATGCTGCAGGGCCGTGGATCGATTTTACGAATCGCAAACTGGGTCTTTCGAGCCGTTATATTGGCGGCACGAAAGGATCGCACATTATCGTCAGGCATGATGAGTTGCGCAAGACCATTGCTGGTCATGAATTCTTTTTTGAAAACAAGGACGGGCGCATCGTGTTGATCTTCCCACTGTATGATCATGTCCTCATTGGTACTTCGGACATCCCGGTCGAGAATCCCGATGAAGTGCGTTGTACAGAGGAGGAGATTCAATATTTTCTGGATCTGGTAAAGCGCGTCTTTCCGGGCCTGAACCTGACCCCGTCAAACATTGTTTTTCAATTCTCTGGCGTTCGCCCATTACCCCGCTCCAATGCAAAGTCTGCCGGGCAAATCTCGCGCGATCACAGTATCGAAGTCCTGAGCGGCGATTGGACCCACCTGCGCTTCCCGGTCTATTCCCTGGTCGGCGGCAAGTGGACATCATTCCGTGCATTTTCGGAACAGGTTACCAACAAGGCGCTGGCATATCTGGGTCGCTCGCGGCAAAAAGACACGCGTTCCCTGCCCATTGGCGGCGGGCGCGGCTACCCAGGCGATTTGCAGGGGATCAAGAATCAGCTTGAAAGCCTCTCCGCATGGACGGGTGTCCCCCGGGAACGCCTGAAAATTTTATTCGACCGTTATGGTTCCCGTGCCGAAATGATTGCAACCTACAGGAACGGTGGCACAGATCAGATCCTGCAGACCCTGCCCGATTATTCGCGTCGCGAGCTCACGTTCCTCATGCAACATGAAAAGATCATCCACCTCGACGATTTTGTTCTGAGGCGGTCCATGCTTGGCATGCTGGGTCGTATCCGGCGCGAGACCATTGACGAGCTGGCTGGGATCTTTAGCAATGCCCTCGGCTGGAATGCAGAACAGAAGCAGGCAGAAGTGGCGCGCACCCTGTCCATATTGGCAGACAGGCACGGGGTCCATTTGCAGGTTGAATAATTAATCCCATTCCCATGAATATATCCATTGTTGTTCCTGTCTACAAAGGGGGGATGTTCCTGGAGCTACTTGCCGCAGAGTTGAGAAAAACCTTGTCGTCAATTGCCCAGGAATATGAGATCATTTTTGTGAATGATGGAAGCCCTGATAACAGCTGGGAAATAATTCAAAGCCTGGCGGACAAATATGAAGAGGTAAAAGGAGTCGGCCTAATGCGCAACTACGGGCAGCATAACGCCACCCTGTGTGGTGTGCGTGTTGCGCGTCATGAGATCACCATTACGATGGATCAGGATTTGCAACACCTGCCCGAAGATATTCCATTATTGCTTGCAAAACTCGAAGACGGTTATGATGTGGTTTATGGTTCACCGAAAAAACTTCCACAGGGGTTTCTCCGCAATCTCTTAACAGCGGGCATCAAACGGATCCTGGCCAGTGTAATGGGGATTCCATCGGTAAAAAATATATCCGCTTTCCGGGCTTTTCGAACTGATTTGAGGGATGCCTTCACCAACTTTCAAAGCCCCACCCTTACGATCGATGTCTTGCTTTCGTGGGGGACGGTGCGTTTTACCTCGGTCCAGGTTAATATTGCACATGCGGAACACTCAAATTATAGTTTTGGATCATTGGTCCGGGCAGCATTGTTGATTCTGACCGGCTATAGTACGCGTCCTCTACGATTTGCCAGCTGGATCGGTTTTGCAATGACGATCTTTGGATTATTGATATTTGTCTACGTGCTTTACATATATTTCCTGGTTGGAAGTTTGCCAGGTTTTCCGTTTTTGGCTTCCATTATTGCCCTGTTCAGTGGCGCCCAGCTCTTCGCCCTGGGAATTTTTGGTGAATATCTGGCGCGCATGTTTGACCGAAGCATGGACAGGCCGACCTACGTGGTCCGTGAGGTCGTGTAGAAGTGAATGTAGTGATCCTTCAACCTTCCTATATTCCGTGGCGGGGGTACTTCGATCAGGTCCGTCGCGCTGATCTGTTCATTTTTTACGATGATGTGCAATACGACAAACATGGCTGGCGCAACCGCAACCAGATCAAAACATCCCAGGGCAAACAGTGGCTTACCATCCCGGTTCATAGCAAGGGTGTGACCAGTGGTACCCCCATTAAGGATGTCCGTATTGATTGTTCAAAGCCCTGGGCGAAAAACCATCTCAAGTCGCTGGTGGTTGCCTATAACAAGACTCCTTACTTCAAAGACTATCTGCCTCTGTTGGAATCCATCTACAACCGGCGTGATGAATATCTGGCTGATTTTACGATAGAAACTTCCATTCTGCTTGCACGCGAAGCAGGTATCACTTCAACACGTTTTATGCGCTCGTCTGCGTTGACAGGTATTGATGGACAAAAGACTGACCGCGTTATTAATGTTCTTGGTCAGGTCGGAGCAACACACTACATTTGTGGTCCTTCTGCGCGTAGTTATATGGAGCCCGATAAATTCCAGCAGGCTGGAATTACCTTTGAGTACATGGAGTATGACTATCCTGAATACCCGCAGCTGTATCCACCGTTTGATCCCCATGTCTCGATCCTCGACCTGTTGTTTATGGCAGGAAAACAGACAATACAGTATATCTAAACCCCCATTTGAGGAATCCAATGCCTGAATCTCCTGAATTAGAAAATGTCAAAAATTATTTTACCGGGAAATTAAAAGCACATGGCCCCACGCATTTGGGCGTTGACTACAACTCCACGGCGTCGCAGGAAGCCCGTTTTTTACAACTGATCAAAATCATTGACGCAGATGCCAGGTATTCCCTGCTTGATTTCGGGAGCGGCTACGGTGCAATGTACGATTACCTTTTGCGGCTCGGTCATGATCTGCAGTATGTGGGTTACGATATTGCAGAACCCATGATCGCCAAAGGCCGCGAGCTGCATTCCGATAATCCTGACTGCCTGTTCACCGGCAGCCTGGAGGAAATTCCAATATTGGATTACGCAGTGGTCAGTGGGACGTTCAATATGAAACTGGACGCAGATGCCGAATCATGGACTGAGATCGTAATTGAAGCGCTTAAGCAGATGAATACACATGCTTCGAAGGGACTTGCCTTCAACATGCTTACGAAGTATTCCGATACCGATAAAATGCGCCCCGACCTTTACTATGGAGATCCCTGTTTTTTCTTCGATTATTGCAAACGCAACTTTTCCCGTAACGTCGCACTTCTCCACGATTACAACCTCTACGATTTCACTATTATTGTCCGCAAATAAATCATGCCAGAATTAAGAGTTGATTTCAACCGTCCCGTTATGTTGGGGAATGAAATTGAATACATGCAACAAGCTGTGGCAAATGTCCACATCTCCGGTGATGGACCCTTTACCAGGAAGTGCCATGAATTCCTCGAGCGGGAACTCGGAGTCCAAAAGTCTCTGCTTACCACGTCCTGTACTCATGCCCTTGAGATGTCTGCTATTTTGTTGGACATTCAGCCAGGTGATGAAGTGATCTTCCCAGACTTTACATTTGTTTCCACCGTGAACGCTTTCGTTCTACGTGGAGCGAAACCGATCTTTCTGGATATCCGGCCTGATACGCTTAATATAGACGACTCCACGCTGGAAGCCGCGCTCACACCGCGCACAAAGGCAATCGTCCCGGTGCATTACGCGGGAGTCGGCTGTGAGATGGACAGGATCCTGCAGATCGCGAATCGTCACAATATCCCCGTTGTAGAGGATAATGCTCACGGACTCTTCGGTAAATACAAGGGAAGGTATCTTGGCACGTTTGGCGTCATGGCAACCCAGTCCTTTCACGAAACGAAGAACTTTACCTGTGGGGAGGGAGGGGCACTACTGGTGAATGAGCCGTCCCTGGTGGAGCGGGCCGAAATCATCCGTGAAAAAGGGACAAACCGTTCACGTTTCTTTAGAGGTCAGGTGGACAAATATACATGGGTTGATATTGGTTCATCCTATCTGCCATCTGATATCCTGGCGGCATTCCTATATGCCCAGTTTGAACAGCGTGAGAAAATACAGCAGCACCGCATAAATATCTGGAATCTTTACTATTCTGGTTTAAAGGACTGGGCGCAGGAACATGGGGTTCGGTTACCGTATGTTCCTGATCATTGTGAACAGGCATATCACATGTTCTATTTGATATTGCCCAGCCTTGACCTGCGACAAAAATTTATTGAATATCTCCGGGAACGAGGTATTTATAGCGTATTCCATTACCTGCCGTTGCATCTTTCGGATATGGGAAGAAAATTTGGCGGCGAGGATGCGAAATTCCCTGTTACTGAAACCATTAGCGATTGCATGGTACGCCTTCCATTTCATAATGGCCTGACAGGCAATGAGCAGGAACAGGTCATCGATGCGATCCAAGCTTTTTCATTTCGGTAAAAACGAGCAATGCAGCGAGAGCCATAATCCCGAGGCGCGCTATGCGTTGAGACACTTCAGGGGCGTGGTAGAATTAATTTAATGTCCCCGAAGGAATTCAAACATACTATTGACCTTGTCATACCGATCTTCAATGAGGCGGGGGTCATTGAGCAAACATATGCAAAAATCCGCGAGGTCATTCAACGGCTGCCGCATGAATTCAGTGTCTACTTTGTGGACGATGGCTCCACAGACGGAACGACTGAGTCTCTGTCGGCGCTTGCTCGTGAAGACGCGTGCATTACTGTCCTGACGCTGGCGCGCAACTTCGGGCATCAAGCCGCGCTGACAGCAGGCCTCGATGCCTCGCGCGGTGACTATGTCATCACATTGGATGGCGACGGTCAGCATCCGCCGGAGATGATCGCGCAGATGATCGAACTCTTCGAACGGGGCTATGATATTGTACAGGCGCAACGCATCGAGGAAAAGCAGGCGTTTTCCCTGAAACGAATTACATCATCAAGCTTTTACTCGCTGATCAACCGCATTAGTGGCACCCAAATGACCGCAGGCGCGGCAGATTTCCGCGGTCTGAGCCGGCAGGCAGTGGACGCGTTGAAGTCCATGCCCGAGTATCACCGTTTCCTGCGCGGCATGATCGCGTGGATAGGCTATCGGAGCGTCATCCTGCCATATCATGAAACGAGTCGTGTCGCGGGCAAATCAAAATATTCATTTGGGAAAATGTTCCGTCTCGCAATGGATGCGATCTTTTCCTTTTCCCTGGTGCCTCTTTACATTGGGTTGAGCGCAGGCGGCATATTCTTCTGCCTGGCTGCGCTCGAGATGATCTATGTTCTCTCCTTTTGGGTCACAGGCAGCACATCAAATCTGGCGCCTGGCTGGAGTTCCCTCATGTTTGTGATCCTGATCGTCAGTGGAACGATCATGATCTTGCTCGGGTTTATTGGCGTTTATGTGGGCTACATTTTTCAGGAGGTCAAACGCAGGCCCGTGTATCTATTAAAGAAGGGTGATGCTCCGTGAGTCCATCTGATAAACCTGTTTATAGATTTGTGTTTTTACGTCATGCAGAGTCGGTTGGGAATGTGGAATCGCGCTGGCAGGGACAATCCAATTATCCGCTTACCGATAAGGGACGTGCCCAGGCCCGTGCGCTGTGTGAACGCTGGCAGAAGGAGGATGTCAAATTCGACTTCGTTGTCACCAGCACGCTTGCGCGCGCCCGCGAAACAGCAGAGATCGTCACATCCTACCTGAACGGCATAAAAATGGAATTCAATCCGATCCTGATGGAACGGCACATCGGCGAAATGGAAGGGCTGACAATTGATGAAGTCCGTGAGTTGCCACAGCCTCCGTACGTCACCCCGTATGATTTTGTCGGTGGCGCGGGCGAAGGGGATTGGGCACTCTTCCTGCGCGCGGGACACGCCATACAGGAGTTCCTGCGCAAACCTCCGGGGAAATATCTTGTCGTTTCGCACGGCGGATTTCTAAACCAATTAATGCACGCTGTCATCGGCATTGCGCCACACGTTGACCCTTCTGGAGTCCGGTTCCGTTTTGAAAATACATCTTTTGCACGCGTGGTCTATTATCCGCACCAGCATCGCTGGCTGATCGATACATTGAACGACCGTGCCCATCTAAAATCCCTGAAATACGAGTAGAACATGGCTCTTTCTGAATTGAATACCCTGAACGGAAAGATGAACGTGCTCACTTTTGGCGCGGGCGCAATCGGCACATACATCGGCGGTAGTCTTGCCCTCGCGGGTCATCAAGTTGTCTTCGTGGAGCAGCCCAGGGTTGTGGATGAATTGCGTGAGCGCGGCTTGCGGCTTGATCTCACCCTGGATGCACGACGCAAGACGAAGAATGCATCACGCATTGACCCTCCGTCTTTTCTCATTGTTTCCTCGCTGGAAGATGCGCTTCGTTATGGACCCTTTGACGTGGCTCTGTTTGCGTTGAAATCCTTCGACACCCCGGCCGCATTGGAAGGGCTTATACCCTTTGTAGACAAAATACCGCCGATCCTTTGCCTGTCAAACGGCGTATCCAACGAACCCGCCATCGCCGCAGCCCTGGGCCGTGACAAGGTTATCCATGGCACAGTCACCAGTGCCATCGGGCGGCGCGGCGCAGGTGACATTGTCCTTGAGCGATTGCGCGGTGTCGGTGTGGCCAAGGGACATTCGCTTTCAGAGAAATTAAACAGAGCGTTCGACAGGGCTTATCTCAATTCAACGTTGTTTGAAAACGCAAACAGTATGAAATGGTCGAAAATGCTGACCAATTTGATCGCGAATCCCACATCTGCAATTTTGGATATGACAGCCCGTGAAGTGTTCGCCAATAAGGATCTTTATAAACTTGAAATTGACATGCTGCGGGAATGCCTGGCAGTCATGAAGGCGCAGGAAATCGGAGTGGTTGACCTGCCTGGCACACCTGTCCGCGCCCTGGCGTATGCCACCACATTGCCGTTATGGTTATCCAAACCTTTCCTCTCACGCGCCGCGGGAACAGGACGCGGCACAAAGATGCCGTCCTTTCACATCGACCTGCATTCAGGCCGTGGCAGAAGCGAAGTGGAATATCTGCATGGCGAAATTGTTCGTGCCGGGCAAGAGTGCAATGTGCCAACTCCCGTGAATAAGGTCCTAACCGAAACGCTGCTGGCACTTACGAACAAGGAAATTCCACTGGAAGAGTTTGCCCACAAACCTGAAAAATTACTGGCAAAAATCTAAAACGATCAATGTCGTTGCGATGATGTGTTGGTCGAGTACGCCGAATATTCGTCCCGGCTGTAGCGAGATCAGCGACGAAGCACTCCCCGATTTATTGCGAATACCCCTCATCAGCAGATTGCTTCGCAAGGAACGCCCGCAATGACATGATCCAAATGAAAGAAGAAATATGACAGAAAAAATTAATCTTGTTCCGCCGCGCTCATCTGTAGAGATACACC
>JBDTPH010000214.1:0-10093 GCA_039932795.1 Chloroflexota bacterium | reverse complement strand
ACTGGGGACACCGCGATTTTCAGTCGCGTGCTCTACCAACTGAGCTATCTCGGCCAGATATTTTATTGTTAAGCGTCCGTGATTTTACTAGCAGACATACTGATTGTCAAGCAACCATACCTGCTCGGATGGCAGTCATCGCGTATGCATCAGGAGGCCCATATCTCTCTTGACCTCAACCTGCTTCCGCACTACAATGCCCGCCTATACTAAAAAGGAAACGAGTAGTAGCAACTTTAGCCGCTGGACGGCTGAAGCCGTTGTTACAACAAGCTTATGTTTGAAAACCTTACCTCACGACTCAACCAGGTATTTGACCAACTCCGCCGGCGCGGCAAACTCTCCGAAGCGGATGTGGATGCGGCGATGCGCGAAGTACGCCTTGCCCTGCTCGAAGCGGATGTTCATTTTAGCGTTGTCAAAACATTCATTGCCCGTGTGCGTGAACGTGCCATCGGTGCCGAAGTTTCAAAGGCGCTAAACCCCGGACAGCAGGTTATTAAGATCGTCCATGAAGAGTTGATCCAAACATTGGGAGAACCGGCCCCATTAAATCTACGCGGACCCAAACCTCATGTGGTTATGATGGTTGGGTTGCAGGGTTCGGGTAAGACTACAGGCGCCGGGAAGCTTGCTCGCATGCTGCGCTCGAAGGGGGAGCGGGTCATGCTCGTCGCGGGTGATCCGTATCGCCCTGCCGCAGTTCAACAGTTGCAGCAGCTCGGTGAGCGGATCGATGTCCCCGTTGAGTCAGATTTGAACATCAAACCGCCAGAGCTGGTCCAGCGCGCGTTCGAGAAAGCCGAAAAGGGTGGATTCGGCATCATGATCGTGGATACAGCCGGTCGGTCGCAGTTGGATGCGGAACTGATGAATGAGCTAAAGTCCATCGTGGCGAAAGTCCCGCCTGTGGAAATACTGCTCGTGGTCGACTCGATGATCGGTCAGGAAGCGCTGAACATTGCGCAAGGTTTCCGCGATAGCGTGTCGATCAGCGGTTTGATGATGACGAAGATGGACGGTGATTCACGTGGCGGCGCGGCGATCTCCATCCGTTCAGTCACAGGCGTACCCATTAAGTTTATTGGTACGGGTGAGAAACTTGACGCGCTCGAAACCTACGACCCCGCTCGCCTGGCATCCCGTATTCTGGGTATGGGCGACATGATCGGATTAATTGAAAAAGCCGAAGCTGTCTTCGACCAGCAAACCTCGCAGAAGACCGCTGACCGCATGATGAAGGGACACTTCTCGCTTGAGGACTGGCTCGACCAAATGAAGCAAATGAAGAAGATGGGACCACTCGCGCAGATCATGGACATGCTGCCCGGGCAAATGGGACAGGCAGCGCGCCAGGTAGACCCGAGGGATATCGAGAGAACGTTCAAACAATCGGAAGCCATCATCAATTCGATGACGTTGAAGGAACGCCGCGACCCTGATATTTTGAACGCCTCACGCCGCAGGCGCATCGCGGCTGGCTGTGGCATGGAAGTGCAGGATGTGAATCGCCTGGTCAAGCAGTTCCGTGAAGCACAAAAAATGATGAAGATGTTTCAGAAGACAGGCGGAAAAGGATTGGGAAAGTTGTTCGGGTAGAAACGTGCAGGTCATGCTGAGAGTGTGACCTGCTTTTTGAATATCTTCTCCTGGGTTAATGCTCAGCGTTATACAAATAAATTGAAAGTCACTTTCGCCATAAACTTTCATACTTCTTGCGATATTTGTGGTCTTCCTCGATTCTGATCAGTTCGAGAACCTTTTCCCTGATCTTCTCATCATTCACCACATCGTATACATTTCGCATGCTTTGCAGAATATCATAGCGGATCAGAGTGCAGTTCTTTTCCGTGACGCATTCCCGGAAACGATGCTCCAGACCACCCATGTAAACTTTCTGCTGTTTCTTTCCTGCAATGCCGACCTTCCAAAGTGATTGCAGGCAATGACGTGCAGTGACGAATCGTTCATCTTTTGTCACGTGGAGCAGTTTATCGAAGTCTTTGAGCATCCTGTTCCTGGGGTCGCTTTTGGCAAGGTTGGAGAGAACCTGTGCGGAAATTGCTCTCACATGATTGTCTTTGTGAGTTAAGCCTTGTACCATCTCATCCCATACTTCGTAAGCCCAGTCAACGGATTTGTCGGTCTTTTCAAGAATGTATAAATACGCTTTATTTTGTACGTCTCCATCTTCTGAGCGAATGTTATCTATCTGTGTTCGTATGGTTTTGTCCATGGGACTTTCCTATTCGTTCGCGGAATGTCATGCTGAGCGCAGCGAAGCATCTCTGTCATTGTGATGGAGACTCTTCGGTCGCAGCGAACGCTTCCTCAGAGTGACATAATTACTTAACCAAAAATGCCAGTTCGGTCTTGAACTTCTTCGGGTCTTTCTCAGTATCAGGATCTGAGAAATAGAACTCGGTACGCCCGTTCCACCACTCGACACCTTTTTTCCTTGAAGTGTCCCACTTAACTTTGTTTTCCTTCGCCCATTCCAGCAGGGCAACTGTCGCTTTAAAGATGCCTTTGCCCTTGTATGGACCAGTGTAGAGCAGCGTGGCATAACGGCCAGCAGGAAGAAAGTCCGCGATGATGTGACTGTCACCTTTCACTGCTTTGTTGACAGTGAAGCCCACGTCAATATCCAGTTCCTTTGACATGTCCGTGGTCAGATAACGGATGATCGCCGGACCAGCGGGTTCGATTTCCTTATGTTTCATCCATTCATATACCTCATCCCAGGCGGGCTGTAGATATTTGCCGAATGGGATCGGCACGGCCATCCGAATGGCGACATAAGGCTGTCTCTTACGACGTTCAATTTTGGGTTCAGTAATCATACAATTTGCTCCCTGGACGTGGCTTTATGCAAACAAAAAAAGATTGTTGTTTAGTTTAGAACATACATTCTAGCGTGTCAAGGGGTAGACGTCGCTTATGCTGGCTATGATGTCGGTAATTTTCCAGTGAATGGGAGCGTCATACATTCACGACGATAAGGAAACTTATTTATGACTGAAACGAATCCCAATCAGACCAAACGACCCTTTGAGATCGGCGTGTACTCCTTTGTAGAACTGACGCCGGATCCTGTGACCGGCAGGCTGATTAGTGCTACTGAGCGTATGCAGAATGTACTGGAAACTGTTGAGCTGGCCGACCAGGTTGGCCTGGATGTTTTCGGCCTTGGCGAACATCACCGCCCTGACTTTATTTCTTCGGCTCCAGTCGTGATTCTCGGCGCCGCTGCCGCGCGGACGAAGTCCATTCGGTTGAGTACAGCGGTCACTGTTTTGAGTTCAGACGATCCCGTGCGAGTCTTTCAGGATTTCGCTACATTGGATTTGATCTCCGAAGGCCGCGCAGAGATCATGGCGGGGCGCGGCTCGTTCATCGAATCCTTCCCGTTGTTTGGATATGACTTGAACGATTATGATGAACTGTTCTCTGAAAAGCTTGAACTGTTGCTGAAGATCCGCGAATCGGAGCGGGTGACATGGTCCGGCAAACATCGTGCACCCATGGATAACCTGGGTGTTTATCCGCGCCCGCAACAGGAACAGATGCCAATTTGGATCGCGGTGGGTGGGACGCCCGAATCTGCTGTCCGTGCGGGGAAGTTGGGGATACCGATGGCGCTCGCAATCATTGGCGGCATGCCTGAACGTTTTAAACCATTTGCCGATCTTTATCGTGAGTCAGCGCGTCGAGCCGGGCATGCGGCATCAAAAATGAAATTTAGCATCAACTCTCATGGGTTTATTGCTGATGACTCACAACAAGCGGCTGAAGATTACTTCCCATCGTTCCAGGCTGCAATGAACAGGATCGGGCGTGAACGTGGCTGGTCGCCGGTTTCACGTCAACAGTTTGACGAATCAAGAACGTTGCGCGGCTCAGACTTTGTTGGAAATCCGGATCAGGTTATCGAAAAGATTTTGTTCCAACATGAAATCTTCCAACATGATCGTTTCCTCATCCAACTCGGTCTCGGCGCGATACCGCATCAGAAAATGATGCGTGCCATCGAATTGCTCGGCACCAGGGTTGCTCCTGTAGTGCGTAAAGAGATTCAGAATCGTATTCCTGCCGATTCATAATCCTTACTCTCTTCACAACCAATTCACAACCCAAATCTATACTACGTTCATAAGTTCACACAAAGGAGTGAAACATGAACGGAAAAACTGGTTTACGAATTGTCTCGGCTTTGGTCTTGATTGCTGCAATCGCAGGCATAACATTCTTCGCTTTTCAGGCAGGTGTTGCCAAAGGTTCGCCGATCACCATTGAAGCCCCCTCAGGGCAGGCCGCGCCCATGCCTTACCCTCATTATGGATACGGATATGGAATGCCCTTCCATCGTCCATTTGGCTTTGGATTCTTTGGGGTGCTCCTCTGGCTGTTCCTGTTCCTTATCGCATTGAGAGCATTCCGCTTTCTCTTGTGGGGTCCACGCTGGGGGCATATGGGACAGCATGGCCCGTGGCGTCACGGCTGGGGTGAAAACGGTGCCCCGCCAATGTTCGAAGAGTGGCATAAGAGGGCGCATGGAGAATCAACTGAAGATAAGAAAGAATAAGAACGTATAATTGACTCGCATGTCGTTGCGAGGGCAAAGCCCGAAGCAATCTCCTCATCAAACAGGGGGTTGCTTTGTCGCTTGACTCCTCGCAACGACGGAACTCATATGATGAAAACCATCCTTGTTGTTGACGATGAACCCAAGATCACCCAACTCGTGCGCGATTATCTGGAGCGCGCGGGATACGCTGTTCTTGTCGCGTTTGATGGTAGGAAAGCGCTCTCCCTTGCGAAGACGGAAAAGCCCGATGCGGTCATTCTGGACCTGGGCCTGCCTCAGCTCGACGGGCTGGACTTTACCCGCGAGTTTCGCAAAACATCCAACGCGCCGATCATCATGCTCACCGCGCGCTCTGAAGAATCGGATAAGTTGATCGGGCTCGAACTCGGCGCAGACGATTACATGACCAAACCGTTCAGCCCGAAGGAATTGGTTGCACGCGTGCGCGTAGCCTTTCGTCGAATAGAAAATGCCGCGAATGCAAATTCAGAAATGATCCGTGTGGCAGACTTAACTATCGATGTCCCTCGTATGCGAATCGCTGCAGAAGAACGCGATATCGAAGAGTTGACTCCCACTGAGTTTGAATTGCTTGCCACGCTGGCGCGCCAGCCTGGCCGTATTTTTACCCGTGCTCAACTCCTGGATGCGATCCATGGTGTGGCGTTTGAATCGTACGAACGTGCCATCGATGCTCACATCAAAAATATTCGGCGCAAGATCGAAGTCAAAGCCAGTGAGCCGCACTATATTTTGACAGTCTATGGAGTGGGATACAGGTTTTCCGATAAATGAAATACCACTCCCGCTTCTCGCAACGTCAACGTCCGCCGTGGTGGCCTGAGAACGAAGAATGGCCCCCGAAGCGCTGGGGATATATGCGCGGCAACCCCTTCTTTCGCAGGATGGGCTGTCTTTTTCTCGTACTTAATTTTTTTGCTTTTGTCGGATTCATGGCATTACTTCGTCTCATACTTGCTCCATTTATTGAGTTTCATGGAGCGCCTACACTGCAACGGCCAGATTTTATACTCCCGTTTGGAGTGGCAGGATTTTTCATCCTGTTTGCCGCGTTCTTTTGGGGAGCGCGCAGCCTTCGCAGAATGTCCGCGCCGCTGGATGATCTGTTGCATGCCTCCAATCAAGTTGCGGAAGGTGATTATAGTGTCCGTGTCGAAGCGAAAGGACCAGCGGAAGTCTATTCGCTAATGGAGGGATTCAATTCAATGGCAGAGCGATTACAGGTTAACGACCGGCAACGGCGAAATATGCTGGCGGATGTATCTCACGAGTTACGGACGCCGATCACTGTAATCCAGGGCAACGTGGAAGGTATTCTGGACGGTCTGTATCCAGCCGATGAAGCGCGGTTGAAGTCCATTGTTGAGGAGACGCAAATCCTTTCACGGCTCGTGGATGATCTGCGGACAATGGCTCTTGCGGAAAGCGGTTCTCTGCAGTTGAGGCGCGAGCCAACAGATCTGAACCTTTTGATCCAGGAAGTTGTCTCCAGTCTTGAGTCCCAGGCGAAGGAAAAAGAAATCAATATCGTCTTGTCCCTCACAGAAACGGATGCACTGAATGTTGACCCGCTGCGCGTCCGTGAGGTGTTGACCAATCTGCTCTCGAACGCGTTGCGCTATACACCCCCCAGCGGGGATGTAAAGGTTGGTTTAATGGAATCAGGTTTCGGCGGAGAAAGAGCCGTGATGATCTTTGTCCAGGATAGCGGCGCTGGCATCGAATCCGCTGATCTGCCGCGTATCTTCGATCGCTTCTACAAAGCCAGCGATTCGGGCGGGATGGGGCTGGGGCTGTCCATCGCGAAATACCTGGTAGAGGCACATGGCGGGAAAATTTGGGCGGAGAGGGAAGCAGGCGGGGGCACGAAACTCTCGTTCACGCTCCCCTGGTAGATTATCTGGTAAAATATGCGCCTGTGATTTCAGCCCGCATGCTTCCTTTCGAGCAACTCCTCTATGCCTGTCTGAAACACAATAAATCTAAAGGAGTAAGCTAAATGGTCCGTATTCGTTTACGTCGTATTGGTCTCAAAGGCCAACCCACGTACCGCATTGTGGCTGCTGATAAAGAGGCACCTCGTGATGGTCGTTTTTTGGAAATTTTGGGTTTCTACAACCCGCGCACGCAGCCTTCCACAATCCATGTTAAAGAAGATCGCCTCTTTCACTGGATGAAGAACGGCGCTTTGCCCACCGAATCTGTCGGACAGCTTTTCAGGACCGCAGGGATTCATGACCGCTTTGAACGCTTCAAGAAAGGTGAGCCAATTGAGACTCTCCTGAAGGAAGCTGAAGAAGCTGAAACCAAACGTGGTGCATCAATCAAGACCGGCAAGTAAATTATTGATGTGGTTGCGAGTGCGGTGTTTCGCCACACTCGCAACGACATGGGAATTATTATGAAAGATCTTATCGAATATATTGCCAAAGCTCTTGTGGATCATCCTGAAAACGTTCAAGTACGCGAAAACGGAGGCAGTTCCCGGGTCCGTATTGAATTGAGTGTCTCCAAGGACGATATGGGCCGGGTGATCGGAAAGGGCGGCAAGGTCGCCAACTCCATCCGCACGCTACTACGGGTGGCAGCTGAACGGGAAGGCAAGCAGGCCACGCTGGATGTGGTAGAGCCAGAATAATGGCGGATTACAGAAACACAAGTTCAGGCTCGCCAGAAGGCGAGCCTGTGTATTTGACAGTTGGATTTTTACGCCGTCCACATGGATTGCGCGGTGAGATCGTTATGGATCTGCATACCGATTTCGCTGAACGGTTAAAGGGCGGCAGAGAACTTTTAATCGGCAATGAATACAAGTCTTTGATCGTCGAGGGCGTGCGCGAACATCAAAAGGGAGTCTTGATCAAGTTCACTGGAGTGGATACTCCTGAAGCGGCGGGGCAGCTGCGCAATCAATGGGTCTTTGTTAGGGCCAGTGATGTGCCGCCACTGCCAGAGGGTCAGGTTTACAAACACGAACTAATCGGATTTCAAGTGGTGGATGAAGACGAAACTGTGCTTGGGCAGCTGGTGGAGATACTCGAGACAGGCGCCAACGACGTTTATGTGGTTTGGGACGAATCAGGTAAGGAGATTCTCCTGCCCGCAATTCCCTCGGTCATTCTGGACCGTGATATTGCCCGTCGTTTAATGCGCGTTCACCTGCTTGAGGGACTTATCTAATCGCCAGGCATGGCGGCTAAAGCACAACCGTACTATGGGTGACAAACGCTATTGGATTGGCTTCAACTTGATCAAAGGCATCGGTGCTGTCCGAATGCAGGCGTTGATTCGTCACTTCGGGGATCTTGAACTCGCATGGAGGGCGACCCCTGTTGATTTGGCGGCAGCAGGCTTGGGCTTGAAAGTGATCGAACGCATCATCCAGGCTCGTGAAAAAGTCGACCTGGAAAAGATCTGGGCGAAGATCGAGTCTCAAGGGATCAAGATCCTGACGTGGGAGGATGAATCGTATCCCCAGCGCTTAAAAGAAATCGACCAGCCGCCGCCTGTGCTGTACGTAAAAGGTGAATATCTCCCAGACGACATGTTTGCTGTCTCGATTGTGGGCACGCGCCGTGTTACGCCCTATGGCAGGCAAATCACGGAGGAACTTGCGGCTTTTCTGGCCGCCAATAATATGACCGTCATCAGCGGTCTGGCGCGCGGCGTGGATGGAATTGCGCACCAAACCGCGTTGAAGGCAGGTGGGCGAACAATTGGTGTGCTCGGTTCAGGTGTGGATAAAATTTATCCGCCTGAACATCGGCAACTTGCAGAGAAAATGATGGAACACGGCGCGATCATCAGTGATTATGCTCCGGGTACGCCCCCAGATGCATCCAATTTCCCCCCGCGCAACCGTATTATTTCCGGGTTATCATTGGCGGTCGTTGTGATCGAAGCAGGCGAGACCAGCGGAGCGTTGATCACCGCTGAGTTTGGCGCTGAACAGGGACGTGAAGTTTTTGCGGTGCCAGGTAGTATACTTGCACCTCAAAGCAAGGGCACAAATAAACTAATCCAACGCGGTGCGCTGCCTTTATTAAGCGTTAAGGACTTGATGCAGGCGCTGGATTTGACCCGTGTAGGCGAGCAAAAAGCTGCGCGAAAAATAATCCCTACGGATGAAACAGAGGCACGTTTGATGAATATCCTGGGCGGTGAGCCTTTACACGTGGATGAGATCCGCAATCAAACTGAGCTGCCTATTGAGAAAGTTTCAGCAACATTGGCGCTCATGGAACTAAAAGGGATGGTCCGCCAGGTTGGCGGCATGAATTATGTGGCTGTTCGTGAGGAACAATCTGACTATTGGGTCTAGGATATGGAACATACATACGCAATCATCATGGCTGGAGGTGGGGGAACCCGTCTTTGGCCCATATCTAGAAAAGAGAGACCCAAACAGCTCCTCCCGCTGCTTGGGCAGGAGACGTTGTTTCAAAGCACAGTCCATCGTCTTGATAATCTATTTCCACCCGAGAGGATTCTGGTGGTAACTGTGGCGGAACAGGCGCGCCAGATGCAGGTGCAGGCTCCCGAGATTCCCTTGGAAAATTATTTAATAGAGCCTCAAGCGCGCGGAACTGCTTCTGTGGTAGCATTAGCCGCCGCCGTCCTGAAGAAGCGCGACCCCGAAGCTGTGATGGCGATATTGACAGCAGATCACTTTATTCGAGACAAGGATCTGTTCCGCTTCCTAATCAGCACTGCCCTTCAAGTTGCATCGAAGGATTATCTTGTTACCCTGGGGATTACGCCTACCTTCCCATCTACCGGATATGGCTACATCGAAAAGGGCAAGCCCCTGGATGGAAGTTATCAGCATCCTGTGTATGAAGTGAAGCGCTTCCGGGAGAAGCCAGACCAGGAAACAGCCGAGCGGTTATTGCGCGATGGTGACCATTCATGGAACAGCGGCATGTTCATCTGGAAAGTGGACACAATCCTCTCCGAGATCAAAAGGCAGATGCCCGAACTTTCGAAAGCGATTGGAGAAATCTCGGATGCCTGGAATACCTCCAGCCAAACAGATGTGTTGAACGCACGCTGGCAGAATTTGAAATCGCAAACAATCGATTATGGAATTATGGAAAAGGCTGAGCGCGTCGCTGTGCTGCCCGCTGGGGGACTTGGCTGGAGCGACGTTGGTTCATGGGATTCGCTTTTTGAAGTATTATCCGCAGATGTGAATGGAAACATCCCAGTGCATGCAGAACACGTGTTGTTGGATACCCATAACACACTGGTCTATGGAAATGATAATGGACGGTTGATCGTCATGATTGGCCTGGACGATGTAGTGGTCGTGGATGCGGGTGATGTATTGATGGTTTGCAAGACCGATCAATCACAGAGGGTCCGTGATGTGGTGGAACACTTGAAAAAACACCAACAGGAGAAGTATCTGTAGTTTTGTCATTGATAAAATTCTTTGCGCCGAGTGGGCAGATGTATGCACCCGAAGTAAAGCGTGCAATGACA
>JBDTPH010000213.1:0-13376 GCA_039932795.1 Chloroflexota bacterium | reverse complement strand
CCATGGCACTCGGTGCATTGGCTGCGATCCTGTTGATCGGCGCGCTGGTGGTTTACCTCATCCTCAGCTCAGGCATCAGCGGGACAACGCTCACACCGCCGACTGAAGCGGGTACGGTGACAATGACGGCAACGATCACTGCCACTGCAACGGATACCCAGATTCCCACTGACATCCCATCTCAGACGCCTTTACCGCCACTCGATTACACAGTACGTGGTGGTGATACGTGTGGTGGTATCGCGGTGGCATTCAGTGTATCAGTGCAAAGTATCGTGGTGATCAACAACCTGCCAGCAGCCTGTATCATTTCTGAGGGTCAGGTTTTGAAAATCCCATTTCCAACTCCTACACCCGCGCCGCCTCCCACAGATATTCCAAACGAAGAAACACAGACCGCGCAGGCATGCGAGAAGATCATCTATACTGTCCAGGCAAACGACACACTTTCAAGCATTTCCGCAAACTATAATGTGCCGCAGGATGCCATTAAGTTCTACAACGGGCTTTCATCAGATGCAGTATTCCTTGACCAGCCTTTAGTGATCCCCTTATGTGAGCGGTTCGCCACACCGGGTCCCACTCCCACGGCAACCCTGCCGCCTCCCTACCCAGCGGCGAATTTGCTCCTGCCTGCGGATGGTGCTGCCTTCACCCTGGCAAATGATGTCGTGACCTTGCAGTGGGCTTCGATCGGCACACTGCGCGACAACGAGGCATATCAGGTCACGATAGAGGATGTGACATCGGGTCAGGCTCGCCGTATCACCGAAAACGTGACGGATACCAAGTTCATCGTACCCACCTCCTTCCGCCCGAACGATAATCTGGCACATGTCATCCGCTGGTGGGTAACCACTGTCCGCCAAAATGGCGTGGATGAGCAGGGACAACCCGTCTATATTTCGGCGGGCGCCAGCAGCGACAAGCGTGTCTTCACCTGGGTGGGAGTCACTGTTGAAGGCACACCCAGCCCGTAGCTCCAAAAGAAGCGAAATCCCCACTCCCTGCCAAATAATGGCAGGGAGTTTTTATTTGCCTCTTGACAAAACCGGCAAAGTAATTAGAATATGCGTATTATTCAATAGTTTGCATAATACGCATAAATTGGAGAGAAATGATGTCACCCTTCGCACTTAATCTGGAAAAAACCCAAACTGGAAATTCCCTCGTAATGCTGGAACCTGCGCTCAATGCCTTCGGGAGCATGCTATTGATTTCCAAGGCGCAGGATGAACCGGGTATCCACGAATGGGCCACCCGCACTCGTATGCAGATGTCCAGCGAAGAGCGGTCGAGACATAAGCTGGTCACGATCGGCTTTCACTATGCCATCCTTCCGCAGAGGCCCGGGATCACATTCGAGACCTACCTGGACAATCTCGAGTCCACTCCCCCTTCAGTATTCCGAGAGCGCTTATTGAACGCCTATGCAGGGATATGCCTGACCAGTGGACCACAAACAGATATAAACCAGCCGGTGGATTGGGACGAAGTCCTTGCCTCCGCTCAAAACTATGTAGGATTCCTGAGATCCCGTTTTGGTGACGAGTTGACCGATGAAGAAATGGAAACGCGTGCTTATCAATACGTCATTGACCCCGCCGCGCTCAAACAACTGGTAACAGGTCACATCCGCTGGTTCTGGAGGAATTACCTCCAGGCCGAATGGAAACGTGTACACCCGATGCTGGAAGAATCTGCACGGGCATTCAACAAGGTTGACTTTAGCAGCATGACACGCGTGCAGATCGTTGAATTTGTGACCGGCAAGGAGATCAGCGAATCGAAGTGGGGCGATGAACTTCTGAAAGCGAAGGAATTGATCTTTATCCCCAATGCTCATTTGGGCCCGTATATGCGCGCAACCAGGATCGAGGATAACTTTTACATTTACTTCGGCGCACATCTTCCCGAGGGATCGGATGTACGCGTACCTGAACTGGACCGTGCCGAAATCGTCGCAAGAATTTCTGGGCTGGCAGACGATACCCGTCTGCAGATATTACAGATGATCGCCGAAAAAGGTGAGATGCGCTCACAGGAAATCATGGAAGCGGTCAACTTGAGCCAGCCCAGCGTATCACGTTATCTATCCCAGCTTACTGCAACTGGATACCTGCAGGAAAGGAGGGCAGGCGGAGCGAAAGTGTACATCCTCAACAAGGACCGCATTGAAAAGACATTAAAGGCTGTCAGCGCCTTTTTATTGGGTCACTCTTAATTGTTTACGCTACAGGAGTACGAATGAACAACTGGCATAACGAGTTCATGGCTGAATACCATCGTCAACAAATCCTGATGGATGCAGAACACATCCGGCTGGAAAAGATCGCGGTCAAGTCCCGCGTGGTTCGCCCGCGCTTCTTCGCACGCACCATGTTCAACCTGGCAAACTGGATGATCGCAACAGGCAAGCAATTACGCAAACGCTATGAGGTCCCTGCTGCACCTCGCAGCCAGACACCGACAGGCAACTTTGCACATTGATGGCGCTCAAAAACTGTCCACTCGGATAACGGAAACCATCCCCTCGATAGGGCAGTTTTATGGAACGCTCTTTTATAGTTAACCACGAAAATGATGGTTCATTTGTTGAGTATGGAGAAGAATGAAACATTTACTGGAACGAACAAGAAAGGTATATAACGCATACCCGCGCGCATTCTGGATATACAACGTCATCGTATTCATTGACCGGCTCGGCGGGTTCATGCTTTACCCATTTTTCGCGCTCTATCTCACGCAAAAGTATGACATTGGCATGTCCACAGTGGGTCTCATCTTTGGGGTCTTCTCTGTCACCGGGATGGTCGGAAGCGCTATTGGAGGCGCGGTCGCAGACCGTATGGGGCGCAAAGTGGTGATCATCGTTAGTCTGGTCCTGTCCTCATTAAGTGCACTGGGCATGGGCTTCGCACCTTCGCTGGAAATCTTTATCGCAGTCGTCGTTGTCGTTGGCACGCTTTCGAGCATCGGCGGCCCTGCCCATGAAGCAGTGGTTGCAGATCTGCTGCCACCGCATAAGCGTGCAGAAGGATACGGCATCATACGCGTGATCTTCAATGTCGCTGTCATTATTGCACCACCGGTCGCAGGCTTATTGATCGCCAACTCCTATCTCACGCTTTTTATTGTGGATGCAGTCATCAGTGTTATTTGTGCGGCGATTGTTTTCTTCGCATTGCCCGAAACAAAGCCCCAGGCGCATGCACACACAAAACCCGAATCCATGCGGCAAACATTTGCAGGCTATGGACAAGTCTTCAGGGACAGCCGCTTCCTTGCCTTCATCGGCGTAACCGTCATGATGACGCTTGTGTACATGAATATGAACTCCACACTTGGCGTTTATCTGCGTGATGAGCATGGGCTGCCCGAAGTAAGATATGCCCTGCTGCTGAGCATCAACGCCATCATCGTGGTTCTATTCCAATTCTGGATGACGCGCCGGCTCGAAAAATACAAGCCGTTGTTGATGATGGCAGCAGGTTCGCTGCTGTATGCGATCGGGTTTGCCATGTATGGCTTTGTCCCCACGTTTGCCTTCTTTATTGTTGCCATGATCATCATTACCATCGGCGAAATGGTTGTCTCACCGTTCCAGCAATCGCTGGTTGCAAGTTTCGCTCCTGAACATATGCGTGGACGCTATATGGCAGTCTCCAGCCTTTCATGGAGTATTTCCTTTACTGTGGGTCCATATTTTGCCGGGCTGCTGCTCGAAAGCGGCAACCCATCCCTGCTCTGGGCATTCTGCGGATTGATCGGCATGATGGCAACAACAGGATTTATGGTGCTCAACAAGGCCCATCACTCCCCCGCTCCGGTCGCAGAGCCAGCCGCCACAGATTAATTTCAGTATCAATGCCTTGTGATGGTTGATATAACCCGCAAAGCTGATATCTCCTCACTTCTGGGACAGGTCATACGCAGGCCTGTCCCAATTGTTTAACGGTTCCGCTTTACGGCCAGCCGCTACTTGATTCCATCTCGACAAGCGTCACCGCCCCCTGTACAATTCCGACATTCTAAAAGAACCTGGAGAAATCATGGACATCAGATCCTACAACCGAGACGCCTGGAACCGGGAAGTGGAAGGTGGCGCGAGCCGCTGGACGCAAGCAGTCAGCCCGCAGCTGATTGCCCAGGCAAAGGCCGGTCAGTTTTCAATTGTGCTCACAGAAAATAAACCTGTCCCATTTGAATGGTTTCCCCCGCTTGCTGGCGCAGATGTGTTATGCCTTGCCTCCGGCGGCGGGCAGCAGGGACCGATCCTGGCCGCGACGGGTGCGAATGTCACCGTCTTCGATAACTCCCCCGCCCAATTGAAGCAGGACCAGCTCGTGGCTGAGAGGGAGGGGCTCTCCATCCGCACCCTGGAAGGCGATGCTGCAAATCTATCGATATTCGCGAATGAATCTTTCGACCTGGTCTTCAATCCATGCTCGACAGTTTTCATGCCGGATGTGCGCGCCGTCTGGAAGGAATGTTCCCGCGTCCTTCGTCCCGGTGGAATCTTAATGACCGGCTCGATGAATCCGGTTCACTATATCTTCGATCTATATAAAGCAGATGAGGGCACGTTGGCGGTTGCGCATTCCATCCCCTACTCGGATCTAACCAGCATCCCGAAGGAGGATCTGGAGGAGCTCATGGAGAAGGGATTGCCGGTTGAATTCGGTCACAGCCTCACCGATCTGCTCGGCGGGCAATGCGATGCAGGCTTCGTGATCACGGACATGTACGAGGACTACATGCTCGATTCACCATTACACAAATATCATCCCAGTTATCTGGCAACGCGGGCAGTCAAATGATGCCCAACATGATGAATATATTGAGCACAGTGGATTTTCGCATTTATGGCCTGTATCGTCCTGCTCCGGATAAGCACGTTGTTCGGAAAATGGTTAGGGACGGTAGAGAATTTGCCAGGCTCCAATTCCGGATTCAAGCCATAACGCAGAACATGAGAAGTCGTTAAGTAATCAAAGCGACCGAATTATACAAATTCACTCGGTCCCAAAAAGGAGAATACGATATGGGTCTTTTATCCTGGCTTGTAGTAGGCCTGATTGCCGGCTGGCTGGCCAACCAGATGATGAGAAGGGGCCGCGGCAACGCCGTGACCGATATAGTTGTAGGCGTTATAGGCGCCCTGGTAGGTGGCTTCCTGGCTGGTGAACTATTCGGCGTCCCTAACGCCGTGAACGGTATCAATATCACGAGCATTGTGGTAGCGTTCCTGGGTGCGGTTGTGGCAATAGCGATTGTCCGCGCGTTGCCCGGACGTTCACCGGTCTAGAGCGGTTCCGCTCAAAACCATTGAACTGGAAAGCGGTCTACTCCATCGAGTAGACCGCTTTCCTTATTCTGCTTTTCAAGGATCACGTATAACTGCTCTCCCTACGCTACACCAACACGCAAATCTGCCAGGTAGTAAACACGCGCAAAGAAACTGTAACTCTTAAAAACAAAAACTGGGTTGCCTCTCGGCAACCCAGTTTTGATTCTACGGACACTTATGGGATTAGAGTAATACGATTCTGGGGTCCGGGGGCAACCGGTGAATATGCCGCGAAATACTTCTCAAACGCGTCAGTATCCACTTCGCCACCAAGACGGTTTGTGCCCTGGGTCAATACGGGGAAGCTATCGCCGCCATCTGCCAGGAAGGAATTGACAGTAACCCGGTAGGACGCCGAGGGATCGATTGCTACACCATTGAGCATGATCGAGGCCGGGTCGATCTTGGCACAGGCGCCACCCGAAGCTTGCCATGTATACGTGAAACCTGCAGAAACCTGCAGGATGCGGGTGGATGTAACGCCAGCGATACAACCGGGGAACTGTTGTTCAAGCAATAGCTCGATCTGTGCACCGGTCAAGGTCATGGTCACAAGGCTGTTGCCAAAGGGCTGGACGGTGAACATTTCGCCATAGGTCACATTGCCATCGCCCTCACCGGCCGGGCTGCCTGCATAGGTAAGGTCAGCACGGATGCCGCCGGGATTCATGAAGGCAACCACTGCGCCACCAAACGCCGGGTCGGCGGTTGCGGCAAGTTGACCGTCCGCAATTACATCACCCAGGGCTGACTCACCAGCCGCATTGTTTGTGCGTGTAATGGCGGCGGTGATGGAACCGATCACGCGGTTCGCGAGCGGAGCGGCGATCGCATTATATTTCTCGATCAAGGCAGTCAGCATGCTGGCCTTGGGGACATCGCGCGTCACGATATGGTTATTCGCGGTCATGGTTACAACGTCGCCCGTTTTTCGGTCAATCGTCAGATCAACCTTGGTGACCAGGCGTCCGAACGAGAAGGCGCTGGTGACGATCTTGTCATCGATCACACAATTGTAGGGCTGATGAGTGTGCCCACTGATCACAACATCTACTGCGTCATCCAACCGTTCGACAATATCCACAATGGGACCGGAAATACCTACGCAACCGTTATAAGGTGCGGGCGCCGCCGGGAAACCGCCTTCATGGATGAGGACCACAATGGTTTGAATGCCTCTCCTTTTGAGCTGAGGGATCAGGGCATTGACGGTATCTGCTTCATCGTGGAAGTCCAACATGGAAATGCCGGACGGGGACACAATATTGGGCGTACCTTCAAGTGTCATGCCAATGAAGGCGACCTGAGCGCCCTTGAACGCGCGGGTCTTATATGCCGGGAAGACAGTTTTGTCGTTATTTTTCCAGGTCACATTCGCCGCCAGGAAGCGGAAGTTTGCGCCATCGAAGCCATCGCCATCCAGACAGCCATCCACAGGATGACAGCCACCCTCCTGCATGCGGATGAGTTCGTAAATGCCCTCATCGAACTCGTGATTGCCCACCGCGTTGAAGTCCAAACCGATCAGGTTGAAGGCTTCGATGGTGGGTTCATCATGGAACAGGGCGGAAAGCAACGGGCTGGCGCCGATCATATCGCCAGCAGAAACAACCACCGTATTTGGGTTAAGGGCGCGCAGATTGCTGATGTGTGTGGCAAGATACTCCACACCACCTGCATCGACCGTGCCAACCCGCCCGGAAGAACCGGAGGGCGGCAGTAAGTTTCCGTGAAAATCGTTCAGCGCCAGGATCTGAACATCCACGGTACCAGAAGGCTTTGCACCCGCCGGAACCACAGCCAGAGTGGCAACAAGCACAAGCATTATCCCAATGAGTAAAACAGGGTACAGCTTTTTCATAGATTCTCCTCTGAACTACAAAGTTTATGATGAGTTGGCGATCCTATACGGATCCTCAGATGATTGATCGAAGCACCTCCATATACAAAACAACCAAACCTTACAGACGACTTACAAACGGCAATTATACATGATAGACTCGCTCTGTTTTGAAAAACTGTAACCTACAACCTAATAATCTCCTGAGCAAATCAAGAGATTGATCTTTTCAAGCAATTTCGATGCCCAAAATCATCCAAATATGCAGGCAGGACGGGCTCCACTCAACGGAACCCGTCCCGCCAATTGGCTGACCATCCAGGCCAAAGACTCTATCGTTAATCCAACCTTCCCAATACTTCCAACAACTCATCCTCCCACTTTTTGTCCTTTCCAAAGGAACACCAATAGGCATCTTTTCCACCACGGATGCCGGGCCCAAGATCGGGCAAACGTCTTCCATTCTTATCATCTGAAGAAGGCGGATATCGCAGGATGATCTGGCCACTCTCAAAATTGATTGCCGATAACCCCGCTTTCTCGGCACGCAGCTTTACACGCATCTGATAAAACAGATTTTGAACCATGTCGGGCAGCTCGCCAAAGCGATCCTTGAATTCAGAACTCAGCGCATCGATCTCGGTTTCATCCCGCAGGTCTGCAATGCGACGATACAGCCTCAGGCGCAGGTCCTGATCAGCAATGTAATCGGCGGGGATGCCAACAGCCAATGGCAGGTCCACATTGACAGGCATGGAGAGCGGTTGACTCAAACTGGAAAGCGCGATCTCAAGCTTTTCGTGGTCATCCTGTTTGCCATCCCGCCTGGAAGCTTCAATTCTCCTGATCTGTCTGACTGCATCTGCAAGCAGACGCGTATACAGATGGAAACCGACCGCCTGGATATGCCCATGCTGGCGTGTGCCGAGCAGCTCGCCTGCGCCGCGAATCTCGAGGTCGCGCATGGCAATTGAATAGCCAGCTCCCAGCTGCGTGTTCTCTGCAATCACTTCGAGCCGCTGCTGGCCTTCAAGCGTGGGACTTAACTTGCGGTGGCGGAAAAAGTAGGAGTAGGCCCGGGCAGCCCCCCGTCCGACACGGCCGCGCAGTTGATAGAGCTGGGCCAGGCCAAACGTGTCGGCGCGGTCCACGATCAGGGTGTTGGCGTTCGGAATATCCAATCCGGATTCGATGATCGTTGTCGAAAGCAGGAGATCGGTTTCACCGGCGTTGAAGCGGTGCATGACCGACGCGAGCTGAGTCTCGGGCATTTGTCCATGACCAACATCGACGCGCGCTTCCGGGACCAGTTGGTTGAGGTGCGCCTTCATCGCCTCAATTGTGTTGACACGGTTATGCACAAAGAAGATCTGCCCGCCGCGTTCGAGTTCCCGCAGGATGGCCTGACGGACCAGCTTTGGGGAATACGGCCCCACGTGCGTAACAATGGGCAGGCGTTCCTCAGGCGGGGTGTTGAGATTTGAAATATCGCGCACACCGGTCAGCGCCATATACAACGTACGCGGGATCGGTGTCGCGGTAAGCGTGAGCACATCCACTTCGGTTCGAAGCTTTTTAAGATGTTCCTTGTGTGTCACACCGAAACGCTGCTCTTCATCAATGATCACCAGGCCAAGTTCCTTGAACTGCACATCGGATGAGATCAGACGGTGCGTGCCGATCACGATATCGATTTCGCCGATTGCAAGCCCATGGATGATCGATGTTTGTTCGCGCGGCGTCCTGAAGCGTGAAAGCATCTCCACTTTCACTGGAAATGCTGTCAGCCTCTGCATGAATGTTTCATAATGCTGCTGCGCCAGCACGGTTGTTGGCACCAGAATGGCAGCCTGCCTGCCATCCATCACTGCCTTGAACGCAGACCGCAAGGCAACTTCGGTCTTTCCGTACCCCACGTCACCGCATAACAGGCGGTCCATGGGGCGTGAGGATTCCATGTCGCGTTTGATCTCGGAAAGGGAACGCTTCTGGTCTTCTGTTTCCACATAGGGAAATGAATCTTCCAGCTCTTTTTGCCAGGTCGTATCAGGCTTGAACGCATACCCTTTGACTACATTTCGGCGCGCATACAGATCGAGCATTTCCTGTGCAACTTCGATCACCGCCTGTTTGACGCGTCCCTTTTTCTCCTGCCATTCGTGTCCGCCCAGGCGATCCAGCGCAGGGATGGCGCCCTCCGCGCCGACATAACGCGTCAGCCGATCCGCCTGGTGGACGGGCACATACAACTGTCCGCCGCCTTCATACTCGACCGCCAGAAACTCGCGCATGTGACCGTCGAGTTCACGCTGCACCAGGCCGCCAAACCTGCCTATGCCATGATCAATATGAACAACGTAATCGCCCACCTGCAGATCGGCATACACTGATTCAGGTGTTTCTGCGATCGGTCGCTGGCGGGTGCGCGGTTGCGGACGTTCCCATCCGAACACTTCCGAGTCCGTGATCACGTGCAGAGCACGCTCAGGCCCTTCGCGCTGTAAAATGAATCCTTCCGAAAGGGAGGCTTCAATAAATTCAGGGTTTGCCGCAGGGGATTCAGGAATTTCCGTTTCAGAAGCCTGGGAATGGTCCAGCCACAGTTCCTGAAGACGGTGAGACTGACGGGAAATGACAAAAACGTCCGCGCGTTTTTCAACCAGCAAAGCAAGGTATTCAACAAATGATTTCAACCTGCCGCCGAACCGTTCATCGTGACTGAACGCTGAGGAAAGGCCGTCGTTCGATCCCAGCTCTCCACCCTCCAGCTGAGTTGAATAGCCCAGTTCCAAAAACGGACGCGTCTGGAAGTTATCCAGCAGATCGGGCCAGGTGATGTACGGCAACGGGAAATCGGGAGAGAGCGTTTGTTCCTGAATACTTTCGTTCCGCAGCTTGACGGCCTGCTCCTCCACTTCTGCGACCATGCTTTCTACAACCGACAGGTCATCGATCAGCACCAGGGCCTTTTGCGGCAGGTAATCCAACAGGCTGGCAGGTTGTTGATGCAAAAGTGGGATGTGAAACTCGGATAGTTCCTCTTCGGGTACGCGGTCAACTGCGCCTGTGGATATATATTCACGCGCGGGTGTTATGAGGATTGAATCGAGATTTTCTATCGTTCGCTGCGAGGCAGGGTCAAACTTGCGGATCGTGTCTATTTCATCGCCGAAGAAATCCAAACGGACAGGTAACTTCTCAGACGGGGTCCATACATCGAGAATGCCGCCGCGGCGTGAGAATTGTCCCGGTTCCAGGACCGTATTCGTTCGTTGATACCCGATCTCCGATAGATGACGCAGGATCGAATCGGGCTGGATGGTCTGCCCCTTTGACAATCTTTTGCACGCCTTGAGGAAATCGCGCCGTGGAAGTGTGCGCGTCATCAGCGAACGCGCGGATGTAACAAAGACGGACGGCACTTCGGGCTTCTGTGCGAATGGAAGATGGTACGCAGCCAGCGCCGTCAGAGTCTGCAGCCGTTCCCGACGCGTTGTCACGCCCCAGGCAGCCTGCTCATAGAACAGCGGGTTTGGTTCGCTGAAATGATAGCGCGGCGACTTGATCCAGAATCCCAGCTCATCGTGCAGCGAAAGCGCATGGTCGGAGCGGTCTGTGATCAGCAGGATCGGACGATTCAGGTCCTGATGTAACGCGGCAAGGACAGGCAGGCGCGCGGCGCGCGGCAACCCCAGGCCCGGGAGTTGTTTACCATCGGTCTGCAATTTATTCAGCAATTGCCGATATTGCGGGAGCGCACGAATTTTATCGAGAAGAATTTCCATAATTTGTAGCGAGGTCATCTCGCCGAACGAAGCTCTATAATTTATTCAATGGAACCATTGAACTTATTCATGGCCTTATCCAAACCATTCATCACAAATTCAAGCGCAGCCTCTGCGGCGCGGTCAATGATCTCGGAAAGGATCTTCATTTCTTCGCGCTTGAAGGATTGCAGCACATAGGCAGCGGGATCCATCCTGCCTGGCGGACGACCAATGCCGATGCGCAGACGCGGGAAATCTTTTGTACCCAATTGTTCGATCGTCGAGGCCATGCCGCCCTGTCCGCCAGGCCCCCCCTTGGGACGAATACGGATGCTACCAAAGGGAATATCCAGGTCATCATGGGCAATAAGCATATTTTCCATGGGCAGCTTATAGAAGTTAAGTAATCCCTGTGCCGACTGACCGGAGAGATTCATATACGTCTGTGGTTTTGCGAGGATCAGCTTGTGGCCCTCATGCACCGCACTGGTGACAATGGCTTTGGACTGGACCTTCAATCCACGCGCGTTCAAACGCACAGCCAGCCGGTCGATGAGCATAAAGCCAACATTGTGGCGGGTGTCGCTGTATTGGCGGCCCGGGTTGCCGAGGCCGATAAGAAGATAGGTAGTTTCAAGGGTCATAGGTTGTGTCCGGGTTTCAGATGTTAAAAGCGGCGGATGCGGATCATGAAACCCGCCAGGGCAAACAATCCAAGAATGACGAGGGCGCCGCGACCGAGGCTTAATAGGATTGTGTTTGAGGCCAGCGATACTGGATTGGCAGGCAATGGCGTGGGTGTTGACCGTGGAAGATCAGTCGGTGTTGGAGAGGCTGCCAGCAGGAACGGTGTGGGAATGAGGACGGTCACTGATTCAGCCGTCGCAGTGGGAGCGAGTGTTGGAGTCGGGACTACGTCATTTTGCAGCGTGATGGGAAGCGTTACTTCCTGGAATGATCCATCTGCAAGGAAGACCCGCAGACGCAGGTTGTAGTCTCCATCGCTGATGGCGGTGGTATCCCAGGTGTGGAGCGGAGAATCAAACACAGACTGAGACAAGGCCTGGATCGGGAACCAGGTATCGGCTGAATCCACGGCGTATGAAAAATCCAATTGGGCGGAGACGAAGTCTGGAGCATTTGTCGAGCCGATAATATTCACCTGTCCGCGTACGGTCTCGCCGGGCGCAGGAGATGTGAGCGCGATGGGCGGAGAATCCTGTGCGGCAAGAAGCAGGAAAAGAAGCGGCAAAAAGAATGGAATTTTTTTCATCAACCGAACAAACAAGTTTGCAACTCAAAAAAGAGGAAGCGATACCCGCATTGACTTTCACATCTGAACCGATAGACCTTGCCGCAATGCTATTTAGCAGCGCAGGCAAGGCAATAAGTATAGCATGAAGGCAAAAACAGGATAGGTTTGTAACCCTTGACCCCAGGGCTTTCTCAAAGTAATGTCAGACAACACGGTTTTCGTTTGCTATGCTAGAGATCTGAAGTGCATCAGAGGCTCATCTTGGGGCTTTCAGTCCACAATGTGTCTTGAAGATACGACACAAAACTCCGAATTTCAGCATAGAAGGGGCAAAATTACCTGTCAGCACGATAAAATCGCGACTTTGAGAAAGCCCTGCCCTTGACCCGCTTATATTTTGCCTGAAAGCCAGTTCCTATAAATGTTGACAAAAATAGTTGCGAAAACGTTCTATTGCTAGACTTAAACTAATCGAATTAGTAATCTCCTCCGATCCCCTAGACCTTACCACACTGCTTTTTAGCAAAGAAGGCAAGGTTATTATTTCATGTGATACCCAAAATGGTTCAAGTTGTTGGCCTTCCCCGCTCTTATGATCTGCACATTTAGATAACAGCTAACAGAATGGATCGCTGTTACAAAAGGGGAAGGCAGGCTTTGAAGCCTGCCTTCCTTGCATGCTTGAATAATCTACGGGAGCGGGATATCAAATGCTCGTACGATGAACACGGCCATTTCCTGGCGGGTGACTTTGTTGAGGGGGCAATATCTCAACGGGTTGTTCGCACAACCGGTGGTAATCCCGTCGTTGTAGAACTGCTCGATGAAGGCCGGGAAGGTGACCGGCATCCCAGGATAGGGCACATCGGCGAGCTGGGCGATGCCCGCGAGATCCCTCCACCCTACGGATAGCTTGTAGAATATACTCAGAGCTATGTGCCGAATAACAAAGCACTCGCCCGTGACTTGCAGGAGCAATTGCGCGTGATATGCGTGCTGCTGCTGCTGGAGAAACAAATCTGATATCAAACTTGCACATACCCGAAAACGCTCCTATCCAGGAGCGTTTTCATTTGTGAACTCAAAAACGTTCGTTATGTTCGTTAGTTACCTAAATTTTGCCCAAACAAGCGGAGGGATGCATCCGCCGGATTAGGGCTTGCC
>JBDTPH010000212.1:0-13487 GCA_039932795.1 Chloroflexota bacterium | reverse complement strand
CTTCAATTTGTACTTGTTTTATATCGGCTCATTCACTCCAGAATCCATCACTGGCAGGTTTAAACTGTAAAACTGCCTGATATTCAGCACTCGCTTCTGGCAGTCGTTGTTGCATGGAGTCTTGCTAGCGTTGTGTGCCCAAGTTGATGCCATCAATAGCTTCGTTCTAAAATCCCCACCGGTTTCCCTGGATGGTGAGTTGTAATAACCGTTGCAGGCACAAACACACCCACAAAAATACTAGTACTCCAATAAGATTAAGTCGGAAGGTGAGACAAGGGAAGAATCGAACTTTCTACCCTACAGTTTTAGATTGTTCGAGTACTAGTTAGCGGTACTATACATCAGAAGTAGTGGAAAAGCAACTCTTCAGACAACCTGTGTAACATTCTCTCATTCATCCTAATCCCTTCATCGACGCTCCCTATTTCTTCAGAGCTTAACTCAGGAAGAGTGAGCCGCGCAGGAAAATAGTCTGCGGAACTTTTATTTTTCGAATTGGGGCTGCGGTTTCTTAATGGATGGAAGATTGCGCAGTTGTACAAATGACGTTCCCAATCCTGTTACAACCAGTCCGATAATTTCCTTTCCTGAAATATAACTGCGAGGATGGCGACCCAGATCAACATGGTGCCGTTGATGATGCTTGATTCCATGGCAGTCAGTGTGCGCAGAGTGCGATTCCACAGTGTGAACGCGAAGGCAGTATTGACCAATGCCAGCCAGATAATAATCGCCCAGCTTCGGAAATTGAGCAGCGGAGTTTCTTCGACCGCCAATCCTGTCGCAAGTAAAACGATTGACCCCGCGCCCATGCTGATCACCGTCACTACGAGCGGACTATGTCTATTTGTGCGGTTGATGTCCCTGCCCAGGACGGTTGATGCCGCATTTGCCAAAATTCCCAGTGCGGCCACAATTGCCCCAATTCTCTGGCTACTGGGAATATCCACGGGATAAAAATTGAGTATTGCTCCGACTATTGTTAACAGCATGCCGCTCCATTGAAGAAACGTGGGTCGTTCCGTTAGCAATGTCATACCCAGCAGCGCAATAACCACGCTGCTGAAGCTCCATAACAAATTGACAGTCACGGCAGGGAGATACGCGAGCGCAACAAAAATCGCGCCTTGTGTTCCTGCATATAAAGTAATACCCAGGACAATGAATCGTCCCCATGCATTGTTTGATAACTGCTTAATTTCTTTTGTTGAGTCATTAAAAAGCAATACCGCCAGAAGGCAGACAAATGCAAGGAAATATCTTAACCCTGCAAATGTTATTGGCGGTATGTTCTGCAGACCGATTTTTACAAAGACCCAGGATGTTGCCCAGAGAAAAACGACAAAAAGCGCCTGCAGAACTGCAACACTGTGGGGTCTCATGGATCGGTGTTCAGAAGTTGATTACTGTACTTTCAACAACACCTTTCCATCACTCCATAACTCCTCAAGATCATAGTGTTCACGCTGGTCTGGCGAAAAGAGATGTACAACCACGTCGCCATAATCAAGTACGAGCCAGCCGTCCTGTGGTTGTCCCTCCACCCGGCCTCTCTTCTTATGGTCCATCTTTGTTGCTTCCAATACACCCTTGGCGAGCGCGTCGAGCATGCGGTCACTGGTCCCATTACAGATCACAAAGTAATCGGTAAAGGATGCAATGTCTTTGATGTCCAGAAGCAGGATGTCTTCAGCCTTTTTATCCTCCAGGGCGTCGATAATCTTATGTGCAAGTTCGAGTGCGTTCAGATATCACCTCTATTGATTTGTTCTAATTTCCGGCTATTATTGCTTTTTGAGAGGCGCAGAGTATAACCTGGTATACACGGAGCCGCCGGGTTTCAATTCGCTTTTATACAGATGGACCGAGTCTACTTTGGCAGTGCCGAGGACGTCAACCTGTGTGTCCGCGATGGCACGGCGGATTTTTTGCTGGTCAACAGCTGTGATGTTCTGCTTCACCCGTCCCAGTGTGAGATGCGCTGAAAAGGGACGTTCCTCCGACTCATATCCGAGTCTTCGTGCCGCGGACTCGATCCCACGCTGGAGCGCATCCAGCGCAGCCGGGGCCTGGATCCCGATATAGATCAGGCGCGGCTGCCTCAGGTTTGGGAAAGAGCCGAGAGTCGTCATCTGAAGGCCAAAGGTGGGAACGTTGTCCGCTTCGTTGCGGAGCATCTGGATCAGGAATTCCACGCTGGAGGGCGAAACGTCGCCGAGAAACTTCAGGGTCAGGTGCATGTTGTCAGCCGGAACCCAGCGGACGAGTGAGGCGATCCCCTTCCGAAAATTTGACGTTTCCTGATGGACGTTCTGCTGTATTTCAACCGGAATTTCAACAGCGATAAAGGCGCGCAGGAGGCTCATGAATGATCGATTACGATGATAGGCTCACGAGAGCCCGCTCGACAGCCTGCCTTAATTCAAGAAAGCCGACCGGTTTGGTGAGGTAGGTGGATGCGCCCGCTTCCATCCCGTCCTTGATATCGGTGGGCATGCTTTTCGCTGAAACCACCACAACAGGGATGCCCGCCAGTTGGGGGTCACGCCGCATCTGGCGCAAAATATCAAGCCCGGAGATTTCAGGCATCATAATATCGAGTATGATCACGTCCGGCTTTTCGGAAGACATCATGCCGATGGCGGGAGCACTGTTGGATGTTTTTAAGACGCGAAAACCGCTGACTCGCATCATTTCCGCAAAGAGTTCGGCGGCATCCTCTTCATCTTCTATGATCAGAACTGTTTTTGGAGTGGATATCATCGAGTGAATTTCTTTATGATAACGATAGCATAAGACAGGCGAATTCGCAAGAGTTTAAATACGTGAGCGCATTTTGTAAGAATCTGCTGACTCTTTCAGTCTAGGAGGCAGCCCAATTGGAGGTTTTATGAGTGAACTAGCCGCTTATCGTGCCGAAAAAGATGGATTTTTTGGAAGGCATCCCCAAAGCCCTTTAACGCCGGAACAGAAAAATGGCTTCATGGGCCTGCAATATTTCCCTGAAAATGAAGCGCTGCGTTTGGAAGTGCAGGTTGAGCCTATTAAGGATCAGGAACCCATGCAGATGCAGACCTCCAGCGGTGGTGTGCAGACCTATGTTCGTTATGGGAGATTCAAATTCCAGGTGGATGGGGAAGATGCAGAATTGACGATCTATCAGAACGAGCATGGGTACTTCCTGCCGTTGGTTGATTCGCTTGCAGGCAGGGAAACCTATCCTGCCGGGCGGTACCTTGAGCCTGAAGCATTGGCCGGTAACCGTTTTTTTGTGGATTTCAATCTTGCTTATAACCCTTACTGCGCGTACAACGAGATGTGGTCCTGCCCCCTCACGCCCGCGGAGAACCGGCTGAAAGTGCCGATCCGCGCCGGCGAGAAGCTGTTCCACGAATAACAAACTGCTGCGGGAGGGTCGACCCTCCCGCAGCAGTTTGCTTTGATAGTTGTATTAATTTTGCTTTGAGTGACTTAGGACCTCAAGCAGAGCTTCGTATTCTTCGCAGCATTCCGGGCATAGATCCAGGTGTTCGCGGATGACTGGCATCAGGTACGCGGCGTCCTTTTTGTTCGCTTCGCGTTCCACGTATTCGTCGAGTTTTGCATAGAGCTCGCCACAGGAGATATCCTCCCCGCCTGGCGCACCTGCATCTTCAAGAACGCGCAAAATCCCGAGCACTGCATCGGAGGGAAGTTCCCTCTGCAAACCAAGTGTATGACGGATTCGTTTGATGATATCTTGTATGTTCATAATCTGCGTTTTTGATGGTTAGCCATACATGAATCTTACTTGATTCTCATTTTTGTTCAAAAAGTGTAAGGACTTCGTGAGGCGATATATCCTCCATCGAAAGCCGACGCCTGAGACGCAGGCGCGCATCGTGCAGCAGTTTATACAAAGCGTTGCGGTTGGTCTTCAGTTTACGCGCCGCATCGTCCATCGGCATATCCTGCACGCCCAGCAAGATCAACGCCTGCCGCTGACGTTCCGTCAGCTCCTCGTCTATGATGCGACGGACGCGCACCAGCATATCCGCACGCTCGGCTGAGGTTTCGGGGCCGGCCTGGGGGTCGGCAAGTAGCCCGGCGGGCGGGGGTACGTCTTCATTTTCCGTGAGCTCATCCAGCGACGCGTCCCGCCACCGTTTGCGGCGCAGCTCGGTCAGCGCGATCCGCACGGCGATCTTGTGCACCCATGTGGTGAACTGACTGCGTCCTTCGAAGGTGTCCAACTGGTCAAGGACTCGCAGGAGCGTTTCCTGTGTGACCTCATCGACAAGGGCCGTGAATTGGGGCTGGTCCGGAGAGAGCCAGCGGGAGAGCGCATAGGGGAGTCCCTTTTGGATCACAGCGCGTAAATCCTCCAGCGCGGCTTCACGCTCGGCACCATCAGTGCGCAGATCTGAAAGCCAGGCTTCATTGGTTCGTGGGGGCATGATCGTTGAATTATAAAACATAAACAAGTGATCTCAAAAAATAACGAGCCTTTTGGCTCGTCATAGTGGGCGCGGAGGGGCTCGAACCCCCGAACCTCACGGATGTGAACCGTGCGCTCTAACCAACTGAGCTACGCGCCCGGGGCGACGCACATTATAGCCGAGAAAAAGTTGTTGTGCAAGCATTTATTTTTGGATGCCACACTACTAGTACTCGGACAATCTAAAACTGTAGGGTAGAAAGTTCGATTCTTCCCTTGTCTCACCTTCCGACTTAATCTTGTTCGAGTACTAGGGCGGTGGTAATACATCCCACGGATTCACGAAGGAGGAGATGGCCCTGATCTCGAAATGCAGGTGAGATCCGCTGGAACGCCCGGTACTGCCGATCGCGCCGATCACATCGCCCTGACCCACGCTCTGGCCACAATTCACATTGAATGCGCTCATATGAGCGTATAAGGACTGGAAATTATTCCCGTGATCGACCATGATCATATTGCCATAGCCGTAATTGTTCCAGCCTGCATAGACAACCACACCCGCGTCCGTGGCATATACGCCTTCGCCTTCATTGCCTGCGATGTCAATGCCCCAGTGGTTGGCATTGGGAGCATAGTTGAACCCTGAAAGATAATGCTTGTTGGATGGCCAGATGAACGCGCCATAACCGACCGCGCCGCCGCTAATGGGGCCGCATGCCCCGTCTCCCATAACGCGTGCAGATGCAGGATTCTCACGTGTCACACCGAGCGGTGCGCTCCATGACACGAACTCACGCCGGCCGTTCGGAATGACCAGCCGCGTCCCCACAGGGATATTGGGGGTTGTAAAATCGCCGATGGTTGCCGGGTCAAGATTATTTGCAGGGAAATTGATAATGTCTTCAGGCGTTACCCCATAATATACCGAAATGCCATTCAAGCCCTCACCTGGCTGCCATTCGTGATATGTGCCATCCACAGGCAGAATGTTCAACTCCTGCCCGGGCTGCAGGGCATGCGGATTGTCGAGCAAAACATAGTAGTTCGCCCACAGAACGGTTTCGGGTTGAAGGCCAAATCTCTCGGCGATCCCAAATATGGTGTCGCCCGCCAAAACCGTATACTTTTCCACATCCTGCCTCGGACGGGAGGGGATGGTGGTATGTACCTGTGCCAAACGCGGGATGCCGCCAAACGATTCCGGGCTGGCTTGCTGGACACCATCATTGATCTGCAGGGTGACAGTTGGCACCGCTTCCAGGGCGCTGGCTGAAGCCTCAGCCGGTTCCAACCCTTGCGAGTAAAAGAGTCTTAATAACCAGATCACCGCGACGAGCAGTGCAACGGACAGCAGTGTTGTTCCTGTCCGCAGCAGAGACTCGCCCAAGCCTATCCCAACCAGGGTATCCACCAGACGCGCAAAAATCCCAGGCGGCTGCTCTTTTTTTGACGGAAGTTTGTTGTTATCCATGTTGAGTTGCGTTCTCCAAACAGGTCATCATAACACGGGCAAAAAATAAGCGTCAACCCGCCTGCCCCGACGCTTATCTGACGTTAAGCCGATGATTGACGGCCATTCCTGAGCGTGAATCGGATGAGGAGGATGCCCAAAAGGCAGATCACACCCCCAACGATCGCCGCAGTTGGAACGTTCCAAACCTGTGCCATCCAGCCGACGACAATGCTGCCAAAGGGAGCCACTCCCTGCAAAGCCCAAAAGTACATGCTGAATACCCGTCCGCGCAGGCTATCCGGCACCTGGGTTTGGATGAGGGTATTCATCATCACCAGTTGAGTAACAGTTCCCCAGCCGATGAATGCCAGCAGAATGAACGCGATATTGATTTTGGTGTTGAATCCCAGAGCGATGACCGGAAGGACAAACGCGATTTGCCCGAGTGTGAGCATTTTGTGCTTGTCCGACGAATTCAAGGCTGCTGCAAGAAACGCCGCGATCAATGCACCCACTCCCTGTGCAGCATACAGGTTACTGGTGCGCGTTGCGACCATGGCTTCGGTGTCCACAATGGATTTCAGTACATCGCGTGCCAGGGCAGGGATCTGCTGAACGAGAGGGATACCGAAAAAACCGATCAGTGCTGCCATCAGAATAATGGACATCACAACGACATTTTCCCGAATGTATGTCAGTCCCTCCTTGAATTCGCTCTTGAGATCCCGCTGGACGCTCGTCGCATGTGAGACTTTGTATCTCGTCTGGGCCAGAAACAGCCCGCCAATCACAAATACGAAACTGATGCCATTCACCAGAAAAACCCCTGCCTCACCCCCTGTAGCAGCGATAATCCAGGCCGCACACAGGGGACCGATGACACGCCCAACATTGAAGGCGGTTGTTTGCAGCGCAATGGCGCTCGGCAGCGCTTCCCTACCTGTCAGCTCCACTAACATTGCCTGGCGCGCGGTCACCTCCACGGCCACGGCTGAGCCATAGAAGAACGCCAGAACGACGATGTGCCATATCTGTATTTGACCTGTGAACGTGAGGAATGCCAGCCCAAATGCCTGAATGGACATGATCGCTTGAAAGATAATGACCACTTTGCGTTTATCCCAATGTTCCACCAGGACACCCGCGGGCAATGCAAACAACAACGTGGGAAGTGTACTCGAGAAGCCGATGAGTCCCAGGTCAAGTGGGCGGCCAGTCATGCGATAGGCAAGGTAGGGTAACGCCGTGGCTTGCATCCACGTGCCGATGACGGAGATCAGTTGACCCATGACGAACAGGACATAGTCGCGGGAAGCAAGCGCGGGAAAACGTTGCGCGATCAGCGAACGACTTTTAGTTCCCATCCCATTAGTTAACGGGAACGACCAGTTCCGGGATGTCGTTTTCAGGCTTGTTGACCATTCTACTGACCGCGTACGCGCTCATCTCCTCAGCGGGATATGGCTTGATCAACGGCTTCAGGCTTTCGGGAGACTGAGGCGAGGCGTCCAGCCATTTGGCATAATCGCGCGGGTGCAGGATGGCAGGCATCCGATTGTGGACGAGGGAGGTTAGCTCGTTCGGCTCGGTGGTGATGATGGTGCAGCTCTTGACCTGCGAGCCATCCGGGCTGTTCCACGAATCCCAGAGCCCGGCGAAGGCGAACGGTTTGCGGTCCTGCATGTGAATGAAGTAGGGAGTTTTTAGTTTGCCGCCGGGGCCAGTCTTCCATTCGTAGAAACCATCCGCGAGGATGAGACAGCGTTTGTGTTTAAGGCTGCCGCGAAAGGAGGGCTTTTCAGCGAGGGTTTCAGCACGCGCATTGATAAGCTTGTTGCCAATACTGGGATCTTTTGCCCACATGGGGATGAGCCCCCACAGGAAAAAATCTGCCTCATTGCGCTCATCGTTGGGTATGGCCAGGATGGGTTGTGTGGGTGCGATGTTGAAGCGTGGCGCAAACTTTTCGGGGAATGAATAGTTTTGAAATGCATCCTGCAGTTCAGCAGGGTTGACAGTCAGGGTAAATCGTCCGCACATGCTTACTCCTTATTTGATTCTCTTTAACTTTCTATAATCGCCATCCCGCATTGTTATGCCGGCAGCATCCAGGTGTTCAAGCAGGGCCTGGGCATATTTGCGGCTGGTGTTCAAAAGATCGCGCACTTCAGCCAGAGTGATCTTTTCATTTTGAACCAGCGTTTCGCGTATCTTTGCCACGCTCGAATCATAATCCTCTTTGCGGAAAATGACATCCACAGAAACAGGAGTAAATTGTCCCATTTCGATCAACGCGTTCAGGACTTCCTCCCCGACCTCTGCCTGCGATTCCTTGACGCCCGGTGGGTTGAAGGGATTCTGTTCGAACTTGCGCTTTAATACCTCAACCTTTCCCTGCTGCCCTTTATCGAACATGATCTCATGGTCGGGCTTTGCAAGAAATGCGGAGCGCTCCGTGAGCAGTTGATCCGTGACTACTTTGTTGATCATCGCGTTGAACACACGCACCGACAGTTTGAGCTTGCTTTTCAGTTCTTCGCGTGGAATGCCGCGTCGAAGCGGAAAAGCTTTGTGATAGGAAGTAACGGTTTGCAGGGTCTTGTCCCGCAGAGTACTCCAATGAGGGATGGCTATGACAAGGAGATCGCTCGTGATGCCCGGTCTGCCATCCTCGAGAGGGATCAGGGAACCGCTGGCTAGTAATTCGATCAACGCAGATTCAGCATGCGCAGGATCGAGCCGTGAACGTCCAAAAATTTCCCTGATGGGAGCGGCATTTAATGCAAGTGCGGCTTCGAACAGGATATCTGATGGTGTGCCTTGCGACATAGACTCCAGGGATTTCAAAACATCCTGATCGAACCGTTTGTGGCGTCCCCTGGGTTGATGGTCAACGACCGCACCGCCGCCGAGCGTCTCTGCAGGGGACGGGCGGCGCAGAATATATCGATCACCGCGCACCGCGACAACCGGTTCACGCAATTCGAGTTGGATCCAGCCTTCATCGCCCGCAGTAATTTCTTCCTTTCCGAGCAATCGAAGAGTTGCAATGGTTTCACTCGCGCCGACAAAGAATTTAACTTCATCGCCGTGCTTGAGAGATGTGGAGATATCCTTCAGCAAACGCAGGTGTGCGTCCAGCCTGCGCGTGGCCTGATAGTGACCCGGGCAAACAACGACCTGGCCGCGCTGGATGGTCTCCGCTTCCACGCCAGAGATGTTTACCGCGGTGCGCGAGCCTGGAATGGCTGTCTCTTCCTTCTTCTTATGTGTCTGCAGACCGCGTATCCTGCCCTTCTGACCTGGTGGCAGGATCTGCACCTCATCGCCAACCGAGAGACGGCCATCACTGAGGGTGCCAGTCACGATCGTGCCGAATCCACTCATTGTGAAGACGCGATCGATAGGTAAACGTGGGCGATTCAAATCAGGTCGGGAAGGTTTTTGTTCAAGCAAAGTTTGGAGAGTTGAGACCAGCGAATCAAGTCCGCTTTTGGTTTTGGCAGAGACGCGTAGGATGGGTGCGCCCTGCATAACGGTATCGCTTACAACTGCGCGAATCTCTGTTTCAACGAGGTCAAGCCAGGCTGGATCTGATGCGAGGTCGGTCTTGGTCAGTACGATCAGCCCGGCAGGAATTTGCAGCATATCCAGGATCGCGAGATGTTCCCTGGTCTGTGGCATGACTCCTTCATCCGCCGCAATGACCAGCAGCGCGGCATCAATCCCCCCAATGCCCGAAAGCATATTTTCAATGAAGTCACGATGGCCGGGTACATCCACAATGCCCACTTCCTCCTGATTGGGGAGGGTGAGCCAGCCGAAGCCCAGTTCGATTGTCATCTCGCGCGCCTGTTCCTCCTTGAGACGATCGGGATGGATGCCGGTGAGTGCTGCGATAAGGGTGGATTTTCCGTGATCTACATGGCCTGCTGTTCCGATAACGCGCATATTTCAGTTGCTCCAGGCGCCGTCCCCCGCGGCGATTTGCAAAACCAGCGCCGGGGACGGCGCTGGGAGCTTGAAAGTTACTTCTTCGTTTTCTTCGTCGCCTTACCGTGTCCCATGATACGCTCATAGGCAGAGAGCCACTCATGTGCAACATTCATGAGTTCCTGGAGCTGCTGCTCGGTGGCAGATGCCGTTTGATGCATTTGATCCTGGACCGTTTCGATCATCTCATTAAATGGGCTGATGCGTTCCTCCAGCTTTTGCACGAGGCGACGTACATCCTTCGTACCTTCGTCCTGCGAGAGTGTATGACCCATCCATCGTTTTTGATCGTCGGCTTTGAACGTGACCCATTCCTGTCGCAGGCGCTCCTCTGCGAGCCTCTGCATTTCGGTCACTTCGTTGATGCGGCGTTCGAGTTTGACGTTGAGCTCGTTGTAGGTTTCCCTGGCGCGTTTGGCAGCGCGCATGGACTCCTCAAGAGCCACCACTTGCGCGTCGAATGCCTCGGTCTGTAATTTTATCGAAGCGTATTTTTCCTTCCATTCCTTATAGGAGCGGTCACGATCGATCTGCGCCAGGGATTGTTGTTCGATAAATGCCATCTGTGCAGCTCTGCGCTCAGACTCGGATAACTGTAACTCCCGGATACGGGTGTCCATGTTCCTGAGACTATCCACGCCCAAATCGGCCCGGGTGCGCACTTCATCAATGCGTTTGCGGAGAGCAGACAGTTCGCCCTGCACGTCGGCGACGCGCTTTGCCTCCTGTTTGCGAGATTCATCAAAGACGTGCTGCGTTTGGGTGGCTTCGTGTGCAATACGCACGGCTTCCTCTATGGGAGGCTTCAGTTCCTTGATGGCATCATTCAGACGTGCTTCCTCGAGAATGCGGGCTTTGATGTCACGCTTGATGGGTGGGAATTCACGTTCCATGGATTGCCTGAGCTCGTCAATTGCCCGGATGAGTGGCTCGAAATCCTCATGATGCCGCTTGGTAACTTCGATGTCGCGTTTTTGATGTCGCTTCTCGATATCTTCAATGGCCTTGTTCATGTCTTCGCGTTGTTTGGCGAAGATCGCGTCGAACTCAGCGAAACGTGACGCGCCGCCTGCAATCTCCGCAATTTGTTGGGGAAGAGGTTTAATCTGTTTGGCAACCGTATCGATATTTGCCTCCAGTGCCGCCATCCGTTCATCCAGGGTGATGATCGTTCCCCTCGACTTACGATGTTCTTCGTCCAACCATTCGAGGCGTTTGACGATTTGTTCAAATTCCATGACTTCCTCCAGCAGTTAACATTTGGTCGATTATACCGCCTGACATCCTGGCACTTTAGCGCCCGAGATGCTCGAACATCAGTGGTAAATCCGATAAAAAGTATTGGATGGTCTGCGGGAACAAACCCAGGACGAAGAGCCCGATCACGCCCAGCCCAAGCATGATCTGCTGCGTCAGGTTTTCGCGCGGCTCCCAGATGGTGAACTCCTCTGCCATGCTGATAACTGCCAGCGAACGGAATGCGCTGATGAGCAGACCAATGATCCCGAGCCCCATCCACAACGCGGAGCTGATCGAATCGCGCGCCAAATTTTCCCAGAGTGCAAGCCGGGCAGGGAACCCTGCCAGCAATGGGAACGCAGCAGTCGACAATGTGGCAACGATCATGCCCGTACCTGCAAACGGCAGGATCCGCAACAGGCCACGTGATGGCCCAAAGCGCATGGTCTCCACGTGCTCCTTGATCACAGTTACCGAAAGGGACCAGACCGCCAGCCCCAGAGCGCGTGCTGGGATTAGCAAAAATAAAATAGGGATGCCCAGCGTAAAGTTCAGGCTGAGTGCAAGGATCGAGAATCCTGTTTCGGCGATGGCTCCATACGACATGATACGCGCCAGGTTCCGTTGGAACGCGGCGAATAATCCGCCTGTGACCAGCATGGCGAGACCCGCGAGCCGCAGCGCCACGGTCAACTGTGGAGAAGAACGGAGCCATGAATATCGATCAAGGAAGCCCGCGCCAAAGATGATGGTGATGGTGGGCACGATCCACATCACAAATCCGAGAATATACGGCGAAGTTTCCTCTGAGAGCATGGGAACCCAGCTGAAAAGTGGAAAGATCGCCAGCAAAAAAGCAAAACCCAGCCCAAGCATGGAAGCGGATTGCGCGGCGAGCGCCAGGTCGCCGGGGCTGGCTTCCACGCCCCCGAGCAACCAGCCTGCCAGCATAATAAATGGCATGGCCAGCGTCTGATAAATAAGAAAACGTGTCACACCCTTGCTGGGTGGTGAATAAATGGGGGTTAAAAGCGGGATGGCGAGCAGGACTGCCATTTCGATAAAGAGCGCGGCATATAAAAATGGTTCCACCGCAATGGATGCCACCATCAATGCGGTGATCATGAACCCGATGGGCACGAGGCGCGTCGCAGCTCTGGATGCCTCGGCACCGAAAAACCATAGGGCCACCGCGCCGTAGATCAACGCAAGAAGTGGTCCCTCGGTAGGCTGGATAAGAAGTACGCGTCCCAGAATGGTGAGTGACGATTCCACTTTGAGCGATGTGCCCCCCACAGTTATGGCGAGTTCAATCGGGATGAATTGCGCTCCCAAAGCCAGCAGGAGGCCGATCACGCCACCCATCAGACTCAGAACCCGCTGGTTGTTGATAAACAGCAATACCATGCCAGTCGCAAGTGGGAAAATGATCCAGATGGTCGGCGCGTTCATTCCACCTCCACCTCTGGCTGTGTGTTTTCTGCGACCAGTAAATAGGCCCCAACGAGCGCAAGTCCCAGGTTGATGACGGCCAGCAGCGCAGCAACAAGTATCGAACCTTCCACCGCCGAATATAAAACTTCAAAGCCTGAAAGGACTGTCATCAACCCGATGACCACGCGCAGGATGTAGGAGGTAATTCCAAGGTGCAGCAGTCCCATTCCGATCAGGAGCAGGCTCCCCCCGCTGACCGCGTAGCCTGCATCCGCCATGATCGTGTCCACGCCGCGAGTTGTTACAGCCACGATCAGGAGAACCATGCCCGCCGCGAACAAACGGAACAGGCGTCCTCGCGGCCAGAGGTCCTGCTCATCAGCATCCTGGGATGGCAGGCCCGAACGCGTCATACCCAGGATTGCCGCGGACATCCAACCCGCAACCACTTTTACCGATGCCATGCCCACGGGCCAATGTTGCAGGGTGAGGATAAATATGCCAAGATATTGAACAGCGAGCAGGATAATGGTCCAGCGCCAATCGCGTACCAGGAGCAGCCCCACCGATGTGACAAGCATCATCACGACGGCGATCCATGCAAGGGTCAATGCCATGCTCACGGTCTCCCTTGTGTGAAGACTGTGATAAAGAGTACCAGGAAAAGTAAAGTCCACATAATGCCGCTTTCACCTTCGAGCAGATACGTGAGCGCATTGCTTACACGTCCCATTTGACGGTAGAGATCCCACAGGGCCTGGTAGCTCCAATCGAGCCAGGACGTGTTTGTGGGGCGCACCCAGTGAGCACGGACCGGGTTGAGGATGCGTAAACGAGGGGTAAGCCAGAGCAGGCCCACGGTCAGTAGAGCTACGATTACTCCCGCGACCAGGTTGCCGAACCGCAGAGACCCATCCCAGCCGAAAAATCCCAACAGTATGATGG
>JBDTPH010000211.1:0-8831 GCA_039932795.1 Chloroflexota bacterium | reverse complement strand
TCCGCTAAGTTAGCACTCTTTGCCATTTTTGTCAAAACACAACAGTCGAGTAATGTATACATCCTATCTACGCAACAGGATGTATTGTGTTGCTGCCTATGGGCTTGAAAGTTTCTGCAACTCCTTTTCAATATCTTTGCGGGCGCGAATGGCGATGGGCGCATTCAGATGGCGGAGTAACGTTTCCCTGCTTTTGTCCTTTTTGTAATAATTGCGATACATCTCCAGAACTGAAATTGTTTCACCACTATATTTTTCGACAGACACGTTGTCTCCTGTTTTGACAAAGCCCTCTTTCAGCACACGGCAATACAGGCCCGGGCGTTCAGCCTGTCGAAATCTTTTCACCCAGAGCGTGTCATCCATGCGCGCCGCGAATATGCTGCAGGGAATGCGTGGGGCAGTGACCTGCAGAGTTACGTCGCCAGTGGACAGGGTGTCGCCGATGTCGAACCGCGCGCTTTCCAGGTCGCTGATCGTCAGGTTTTCGCCGAACGTGCCGGGCGGCATTTCCCTGCCCATTTCTCTCAACCACCACTCATAGTCCAGCATGCCATATACATAGACGGCCTGATCAGGTCCGCCATGATGTTTTTTACTGACAATGACATCCTCCTCCAGACCCAGCTTTGTGACCTTTATGGAACCATCTGTGGAAAGTTTGAAAATGCCCGTTTTTTCCACACGGCCTTTTCGCTGGAGCATTCGTTCGTGCCCGAGATTTACACTGATCAATTGCATTTAATAGGTACCCAAATCAAGCAGCTTAAGCCCAAGGATTGCCGCAGCGATGCCAATGAAGATGATCCCCATTACTGCAACGAGAATAGGCACGAAATACATGCTGGATGTCTTTGCAATGCGCGCACCATGCGGATTGCCCGGATCATACAGGACGTCAACGATGTCTCCAACTCTGTATTCTGGCGGCTTGCTATACATCCCAGCATGCTTCTCGATTGTCTCGCCGTTCGACGCCATGAACCTGAATATCGGAGCATACGCGCCTTCGCTATCCGACGCCATGCGCACAACCGTCCCTTTCACAGGTTGAGCCTGTGACATGAACCCTTTTGTGCGTGTCCACAACAAATATGCGATTCCCAGCAGAAGAAGCCCGACAGATCCTAGAACGATGCCTGCAAGTGCGATCATAATGTTGTCTCCTGTAACGTGCTGGATTTAAATACGTTCCGCTTCTTCATGACAGAGCTGCCAGTTGTTCCCGTTGATCCTGCATCTTCTCCACGGTGACAAATTCAAAGCCCAGCGACATTGCCCGTGGAACAATGATATCCACAATCTGCGCCACCCTTGACCCATGTCTGTGCCCGTCATGCAAGGCGATCACCGCGCCGGGCACAATGGAGTCCTGCATCTGACGAAGCGACCAGCTGAAAGGCTGCATCCAATGCGGCGGGATGCTGTTCCACATGACCAGGCGATAGCCCCACTCTGCAAGCAGGGACAGGGTCCGCTTTGTGAACACACCATACGGTGGGCGCAGGTCTTTTATCGTTTCCGGGGCAAGGCCACAGGCATCCGCGATGAAACTGCTGGTGCGCTCGAGTTGTGCGCGTAGTGTTGATGTGTTTTCCAGTGGAAAAGGGACATGACGATAACAATGCAGCGCAAGTTGATGTCCACGCTCATGGATCTGCCTGATCAGCTCAGGATAACGTTCAGCGCTTTTCCCCACAACGTGAAAAGTGGCGCGCACCTTATGCTTTTCCAGCACATGGAGCAGGAGAAGCGTATCGCGCGGGTGCGGACCGTCGTCAAAGGTAAGGGCGATCTCGCGAGCGGATTCGTCGCCATGCCATAAGACACTCGGATACCGTCTCTGCATCGTGTCATAGAAGTGATGAAGTAGGGACGTGATGAAAGCCATTGTTATCCTATGATAATCGTATAGGATGGAAAACGGTACAAATTTGACATCCGCACTCATGTTAATGGAAATCAAACTGGTGGTTGATAACGAACTCACGTTCTGGTTGGCAACTGGGCCATGCTAAATCACACACCCACTGGTTCGTACCCAGCACGGTGCGATTATCCAGTGAGGAACCATGGTTACTGTAGATCAGTGCCCTCCAGATTGTCAATTCCCATACTATTTTCATTGCAAATCTGGTGCAGGACGGTTTTGATACTCATTACGTGGAAATTACGACTAAAAAGCGGGTTTTTGCGACGAGGTTACTAAAAATATGACTGGTCTGTTATGCCTGGCTGGTAACTTATGACGCTTATCCATGTCATGAAGGTAACTAACAAGACTGCAAGGCCGCATTACTTAATATCCCTCTCTGAAGCTGCCGTTATGGACCAAGGATTACCGCCTGGGTTTGTCTCTTTCATCAGGGAGGAAAGGAGATACTACAATGAAGCACACAACGAAGCACACAAACAAGCCAACTTTTTTTTCAATCGTTATCTTATTCGCATTGATATCATCTATTATGTTTCCAACCAGTGTATTGGCAGATGATACAACACCGCCTCCCGTAGAGACATCCGAGGTTTCACCTCCGACTGAGGAGCCGGTTGTAACACAGGAACCGCCAGTAACACAGGAGCCAGCAGCCACACAGGAACCTGTCGTTGTGGAACCTTCACCCGTTGCCACAGAAGAGATATCCTCACTTGGAGATTCGTTGCCAGTTCAGGCAACCCTGACAGCCACACAGCCGCCTGCTACAGAAGAACCTGAGACCACAGAAACGGAAAGTGTGAACCTGGCAGAAATTGTCTCTATCGCAGCCGAGAATGATCTTACGCTGGCTGATCCGAGTGGGGAACCTTTGAGCATGAGCACTGTGCAGGCCGCTGAAACCCTTACCACGGGCGACCCATACATTATCCGTGGTGGGGTGACACACAGGTTTCTATCTGACTGCACGGGCCAACCAATTAATGCTTTTAATACTTGCACCGAGTCAGGTACGCCAATCCAGACAGCTATTAACTTTGCTGTACCGTACGAGACAGTCTTTGTCGAATCGGGTACATATTATGAACAACTGGTAATCATTACTGCAAACCTAACGCTTCAAGGTGATCCAGGAAATCTAACCTTGGCTGGCGTTGGCCCGAACGCGCCCATTCTGGATGGTAATTTCGCAGGCTCCACGATAGGGATTACAGTATATGCTGAAGGCTTCACTTTGCGTGGCTTCGTCATCCAGAACTTTGATACTGCCATATGGCAACAAACCAAATCCGGCAATAATACAGTCACCTACGAAAACAATGTCATCCAGAATAATGGAAATGGTATCAGGATTGTCAAGGTTGGTGGATCACCAGGCATAGAGATACATTACAACGTTTTCCAGAATAATGCTGGCTACGATTTGATCAATGTGGACCCATTTGGCCACAACATCCAGGATGTTAATGCAATGAACAATTACTGGGGCTGTCCGCAGGGCCCGGTAGTCGCCTTTCCAAATCCAGTGGAAGAGGATTACATACTCTGGTCAGAAAGGAATGGTAATGCTGGGAAGATCACCCCTTATATTCATGAGAACAATGATTGGCCCGGTTGCGCGATCCTGTATGGAGATGAAACCCTGTTTAGTCATGGAGGTTCCAACTACAAACCTTACAAGATAATCATTGATTCAATAGCAACCAAGGAGTCAACCTCTACCCCCACTCCTATCAATACACCTACGAACACGCCCACGAATACGCCTACCAACACGCCAACGAATACACCTACCAACACACCCACGAATACGCCTACCAACACACCCACGAATACACCTACCAACACGCCCACGAATACTCCTACAAACACACCTACTGATACTCCTACCAACACGCCAACGAATACACCTACCAACACACCTACTGATACTCCTACCAACACGCCTACTAATACTCCTACAAACACGCCTACCAATACTCCTACTAATACGCCTACCAATACACCAACAAACACGCCAACCAACACCTCAACGAATACGCCAACCAATACTCCGACTAATACACCTGGAAACCTACCAACCAATACACCAACAAACACTCCTACCAATACACCTATCCACACGCCAACCAATACCAATACTCCCGTCAACGTACCCACCAACACCCCCCGAACACCGACCACTGTTTCCACGCCTGTTCGTCCATCAGTGGCATTCACCGGTTTCGTTCCCGTAACGGGCGGTGACACTCATGCCATTGCCGCTGGTATCGCACATACCTGCGCGATCACTCCTGAGGGCGGCGTACAATGCTGGGGAAACAATAAGTTGGGCCAGCTTGGCGATGGTACGAATACAGGCAGCAACGTCCCTGTGAATGTACTCGGAATAGGCGGAGGCACAACCATCGTTGCCGGTGGCAATCACACTTGTGTACTGAGTGGAGGCGATGTTTGGTGCTGGGGCCAGAACTCCCAGGGCCAGCTTGGGGATGGCACAACCATTGGCCGTAATACACCTGTCAAGGTATTAAGCAATGCGGTGGATATTACCGCCGGCCTGGATTACACCTGCGCTGTCATGTCCTATGGACAGGTCATGTGCTGGGGCAATAATGACCAGGGACAACTGGCTAATGGCACAAAGTCAGACAGCACAGTACCTGCACTGGCTACGCTGGTTTCAGGCATATCACACGTGGACGCGGGTCAGAACAAATCCTGTGGACTCACGAGTGCAGGCTTACTGAGATGCTTAACTGGCGGAAATACCCAGGACCTGGGTGGCATTATCTCAGGTGCAGCATCTTCAGAGAGCAAACTGGACGTCGCAGTCAACCGTTTCGGTCCCATTGTAATGGCCTTGAATGGCGACGGTGTTCCTGTGATATTCCAGTCTGGCAAATTCCAGGAGATCACTAGTGTGAACCAGGCTGAAGATGTAGATAGCGGCTTGGGCCACATATGTGCACTTCTAAATAATGGCAGCGTGAAGTGCTGGGGTTCCAATTACTACGGTCAATTGGGACGGAACTCTCAAACCAGCGGTTCAGATCCCCAATCTGTCCTGAATGTCTCGGCTGCCTGGCAGCTGGCTGTCGGCAAGTATCATGCCTGCGTGATCATTACATCGAGCACCCCAGGCACAGACGATATCCAATGCTGGGGACTAAATAATGACGGCCAGCTTGGAAACGGATCCAACGAGAACAGCCTGATACCGGTATTTGTGAAGTAGATCAATTTCCGGCTTGAGCTTGTCCTCCGTTTGTTTGAGCGGGGGGATATAAAAGAGACCGGGATGGGAAGTATGCACTTCCCGTCCCGGTCTCTTTCTATTTGTGGCATCATGCCAAGGCATATCAGTGTGGATGTAAATTCGTTAATCCCTGCAAGCGATGGTATCACAATACTTTCTTCCAACCGGAAAGGAGCAGTGGCATGGTACTGACATGTTCTGGCTGCAAGCATACCTGGGAAGTGTCAGCCGGGCACATTCTGGGCGCAAGACTCAAATTTGGCCTTGGGTTCGAAGAACGCGCGTTTACCTGTCCCAACTGCAATGCGAAGAATACTCTCACAGCAGCAGAATTTGAATCTGCCAACCGTTCAGAGTCGCACATGCCTGCAACTGGCACTTCTACACAAACGGAGGCTGATACGGCACATCCTCCCCGCGCGAGTAACACAGGCGGAAGGGCACCCACCAACCCAGTGCCGGGCCCGGACCTATCATCCAGGCAGATCGAATTACGCAGCATGGACGATCAACTCTTTCAAACAGTTCCAAACATATTGAGCAATTCAACCTGCGCCTGCGGAGCGATCAACATCACGTACTCCTGAATGTCCTGCATGTGCCGCGTCACTGCCTGCACATCAACTCCAGCGGGCGCGTAGACAGTAAATACGACATTGTGCGTGTTGGCAGCGATCTGTGTCCGTTGATCGGGACCATAGATAATGCTCGAAATGACGCCAGCCTGATCGCTGATCATCATATCATCCGCCTTAAGGACCTGGTCAGTTCCTCTCAGTAGCGTGTAGATTTCATTCCCTTGTGAAACATCCAATGTGAGAGGAAGGTGTAGAGTGTCCAGGTCATGTCCTGCTGTCAACAACATGTTTTTCATTTCGGCCATGAACATGGCTTCGACGAGAGTTGACACGTTGGGAATCGACTTTCCTTTCCAGGCGATCGATTCAAGCTGCAGCTGAACATGATAGGTTTTCTTAAAGCGCCGATAATAGGTGTTATACGCCTGCAAAACGGGAAGGTTTGACATCGCGGCGCGGTCCTGCCCTGACAATTGAGAACGGAGTCCTTCCTCTATTTCTGTTTTGCGTTTTTCCAGTTCGGGGTGATAGGCAGGGTTAATGACATCACGCATGACCAATACCCCCGCGTGCGCTTCGGGGAAAGCAGATTTCCATGCAGATGTCACTTCAAACATGTTGATATGTTTCCAGGATAAAGAAAATAAGTAAATAAGAAAAGGGTGACGTGAAATTATACTCCCTGCCTTTCATCAGATCTTCTACTCACCTCCCCCTTCGTCCAGTTGCAAAATTGGCCATCTCGTCTTATAGTCAGCTAGTCGGCTGGTCAATTTCCCAATTCTCCAGTTTCTACTCTCTATTTCTCTGGTCTCGGTACGCCCTCAAAATTCGCTTCGATACCTTCGGCCAGCGCGACGCATTCGGGCTACTCGATCATCAATTACCAATTCCTTTTTTTAGGAGACATAACTTATGTGGCACGGTGGTGGCGGCTGGTTTGCATATATGCGTTCGGGCGATGAAAAGCCCAAGGTAACAAGAGAACTTTTACTGCGTGTTTTTACCTACGCGCGTGGATACTGGTGGCATATCGCAGGGATGCTCGTGACAATTTTATTGACGACGGGGTTGTCCCTGCTGACGCCGCTTATTTTCCGCAATATGATCGACGTGGTGCTGCCTGCCAAAGACACCCAGCGGCTTATCTATCTCGGCCTGGCGTTGCTCTTCATCCCGGCGGTCACTGGCGGGATCAACGTTATTCAGCGGCGGTTGAATGCGACAGTGGGGGAAGGCGTGATCTACGATCTGCGCTCATCTCTCTTTGCACGGCTCCAGCGCATGTCCCTGCGTTTCTTCACCAACACCAAGGTCGGTGAATTGATGTCGCGCCTCAATAATGACGTGGTCGGCGCGCAGAACGCCATCAGCAATACCATCGTCAACATTGTGACCAACCTCATCGAATCGATTGCCCTGATCGCGGTCATGGTCGCGCTCGAATGGCGGCTGACGGTCGTCAGCGTGCTTATCCTGCCGCTCTTTATCATCGCCGCACAAAAACTCGGCACGGTCCTCCGTGATATTGCCCGCAAAGCCATGGAGACGAACGCCCAGATGAACGCGCATATGAACGAGACTCTTAACATCGGCGGTGCGCTGCTCGTTAAATTATTTGGCCGCGCCAGTGAAGAGGAAAAACGTTTCCGTGAGCGCGCTGCCAGTGTGCGCGATATCGGCATTCGCCGCGCGGTAGTTGGCTCGACGTTCTTTGTCATCTTTGGGCTCGTCAGCGCGGTGGGCACGGCACTTGTCTATGGTCTCGGCGGTTACTTCGTCATCACCGATGTCTTCACCGTTGGCACCATCGTTGCGTTCGGCTCGTATCTCGGTCAACTGTACGGTGCGCTGCAAGGGCTGGCCGGCGCGCCTGTCGAATTTTCCACCAGCATGGTTTCCTTCGAACGCGTCTTCGAGATCATTGACCTGCCTGAAGATATCGCTGAGAAACCGAATGCAATTGTGCTCACCAACGTCAGAGGCGAACTCGAATTCGATAACGTCACATTCAATTACAAGGTGGATGACTCGAAACTGCTCAAGGAAGTCAAGCGCTATGGACGACATGAAGACGTGGGCGCGGTTCTGTCGCTGGCAGCAAAACCGACCACAGACGATGGACAAAAGACCAGGGCTGCGGGGAGGAATGGTCAAAACGAAGAAGCCGCTTCACCCGAAGGGGAGGCTGACTCGACCTCGCAGGCGCGCGACGTCGCTTTGGAGAGAGTCTCCTTTACCGCGCGGGTCGGACAGCTGGTCGCTTTGGTTGGCCCATCCGGCGCCGGCAAGACAACGATGACGTATCTCATCCCGCGCCTGTATGATCCCAGCGAGGGCGTCATCCGCATTGACGGGCACGACCTGCGCGATGTAACACTCGAATCGCTTTCGTTTGCGATTGGCATGGTGACGCAGGAGACATATCTCTTCCACGATACCATCCGCACGAACCTGATGTACGCCAAAACGGACGCGACCCAGGCCGAGCTCGAGAGAGCGGCGCTTGCTGCGAACATCCATCAGTTCATTGTGGACCTGCCCGACGGCTACGACACGATCGTGGGGGAGCGCGGCTACCGCTTGAGCGGCGGCGAAAAACAACGCATCGCCCTCGCCCGCGTCATCCTCAAGGACCCGCGCATCCTCGTCCTCGACGAAGCCACCAGTCACCTCGACAGCGAATCCGAATCCCTGATCCAGGACGCGTTGAAGCGGGTCATGGCAGGGCGCACGAGCATCGTCATTGCCCATCGCTTGAGCACCATTCTGGCTGCTGACCTAATTTTGGTGATGGATCGAGGCAGAATTGTGGAACAGGGAACGCACGGCGAGCTGATCGCGTTGAATGGTCTGTATGCCCAACTGTATGAGACGCAGTTCAGAGGAGAACGCGTGTAACCCGTCCCATACTGGTTTCTAAAAGAGAGGCAAACCTTGCCCCTGCTGCGATTGTGTGCGCATGGACTGGGAGAATTCGTCACTGCCTTTAGCGTGGGGTTTCTCATCCCGGGCATGGGGCACTCGTGACATTCTACAATCGGCAAAGTCCGGGGTT
>JBDTPH010000210.1:0-23025 GCA_039932795.1 Chloroflexota bacterium | reverse complement strand
GTTGCGGGGCGGATCTTATGAGTGATGTGCTTGCCTCCAGCCAACCCAAGGCTGTTCTACTTACAGGCCTGACCAATCCGCAGGTGGTACGGACGGCCCAGATCGCCGAGTTTAGAGCAATTATCTTCGTACGCGGCAAACAGCCTCAGACCGAGACGCTTGCCATTGCCACACAGGAGAACATGCCCCTGATCACAAGTCCATTCGGCATGTTTGAATTGTGCGGACGACTCCAAAGAGCCGGGCTACCGAGCTTTGAATCCAATGTGTCCTCCAGCTAGAACTCCTACCGAACAGGAAGCGCATGGACGCCCTGGCCGCTTCATCACCGACCAGGATGCTCATGAGATCAATCGCGTCGAGGAGCTATCCTACGATCTGAAAGTCCGTGATGTGATGACTGCGGATCTCCGATCCGCTGGTCCGGAAATGCATCTTTCAGAAGTACTCGACATTTTACGCACGAATCGAATATCCGGCCTGCCAGTAATCAAAGACGATACTCTTGTCGGTATTGTCAGTCTCGAAGATATCGTACGGGCAATGGAAAAAAACGATCTCTCCACAACCACGGATCAGTACATGACGCGCAATGTAATCGCCGTTGCAAGTTATGACTCGATTGTAAAAGCCATCCGCATATTTACTGAGAAAGGATTGGGGCGTCTACCGGTGGTGGATGAGAACCGCAAACTGGTAGGGATCATCACCAAAGGCGATATCACTCGTGGCATCCTGGTAGCCCTCCAAAAGGATTACAAGGAGGAGGAGGTCCGTCGCTATCGGGCAAGTCATCTTTTCGAAGACATCATTTCAGATCGCACGACTCTCGTCCTGCGATATAACATCAAAGCGCATGACTTTACACAGGGAGGAAAAGCATCCAGTTACATCAAACGCGCGCTCGCCCGCCTGGGAGCCGACCCCCAAGTCACGAGACGCTGTTGCATCGCCGTTTACGAAGCGGAAATGAACCTTATTATTCACACCACGAATGGCGGCATATTGAAACTCGAGATCGAACCTCATCGCATCACCATGTCCACTACAGACGATGGACCCGGTATCCCTGATATTGAAGAGGTATTCCAGCCTGGTTATTCCACAGCCACGGATCAGGTACGTGAGATGGGCTTTGGGGCCGGCATGGGGCTGGTCAATATGAAACGCTGTGTGGATACGATAAATCTTGATTCAACAGTTGGCAAGGGCACGAAACTTGTAATGCGCATTCATATCCCCAATCAAACTTTCGGCGGACGCCGGGATGGACAAAACGATGAACCTTCAACAAATCATTGACCAACTCAATCTGACCGTATTAACGGAACCGCGCGATTTTGCGGGCATTACACCTACAGGCGGCTATAGCTCTGACCTGCTTTCGTGTGTGATGGCTGGAGCTAAAAAGGGATATATCTGGACCACGCTTCAGGCCCATCTGAACATTGTCGCCGTCGCGGCCCTCAATGATGTGGCCGCCATTATCATCACAGAGAACGCCCAACCTGACACTGCTTCCATCAGCAAAGCCAATCAGCAAGGTGTGATTTTGTTATCAACCCCTCAGCCCACATATGATGTAAATGGAAAACTTTGGGAGATGGGCGTTCGCAACTGAGCGACCATTCATCAATGAAAAAATTCCGAGCCGACCTGCATGTCCACACGGTGCTTTCGCCATGCGCCGAAGTGGAAATGATTCCCCCGCTCATCGTGCAGCGTGCGGGTGAAAAAAACATCGATTTGATCGCCATCACCGATCACAGCGCCAGCGCCAACGTCCGTGCCGTTCAGGCAGCAGCGAAGGGCACACAATTAACTGTGCTTGCGGGGATGGAAGTGCAATCACGTGAAGATGTGCATCTCCTGACATTATTTGAAACCATGGATGCTCTGGAAGCCTGGCAGGTAGAAGTTGACAAGTCTCTTCCAGACCTGCCGAACGAACCCGATTATTTTGGCGAGCAATTTGTTGTGGACGAGAGTGGGGAATTCATACGAAGTGAACCGCGCCTGTTGTTGACGTCGACTCGATTCTCGATTGACGAAATTTTTGAGCGCGTGAACGAAATCGGAGGCCTGACCATTCCGGCTCACGTCGAGCGGACATCCTACGGTCTCTTCCCAAGCCTGGGCTTGATCTCGGAAAATTGGCATGTATCTGCCTTTGAGATCTCCCGTCACATCACACCACAAAAAGCGAAGGATGCATTCCCAGCCTTACATCAGTACCCACTCATCCAAAGCGGAGACGTTCACCGCCTGGATGAATTTCTCGGCTCGACAGTTTTTTCCATGGCAGCCCCCACTCTCACAGAGATCTGCATGGCATTCAATCATATTGATGGACGCAATGTATATATTGAGGAAAAGTCTTTGCCCTGAAAATTACCCTTTTTATATGACATTTGTCGATTGACGATTCCGAACTGAGCGATTAAACTAATTTGTGAAAATAATCACAATTTATGTCAAAGGTATCAAATTATGACCCGTTTATTGAAAGAAATTCCGGAAAATGATCCCCTGAAAAAGGTGGAGCAGAAAAATATTATTGACCAGGCAATTGCTGATAACAAGGAACGGCCTGGTGCGGTGATGCTGGTCCTGAACGACGTGCAGGGAAAGATCGGGCACGTCTCGCCCTCCATGCAGGCGTATATTGCCAGAAGTTTGAATGTTCCAATGGGTCAGGTGCATGGTGTGGTGACGTTCTATTCGTTCTTCAAAACCCAGCCGCGCGGCAAACATACCATCAAGTTTTGCCTCGGGACTGCCTGTTATGTGGCGGGTGTTCCACAACTGGTTGAAAAAGCAAAGCAAATGCTGAATATCGAGCTGGGACAGACCACACCTGATGGACAGATCACGCTGGAAGAATGCCGCTGTGTGGGCGCCTGCAGCCAGGCTCCTGTAATTGTCGTCAATGATGAAGTGCAGGGACGTCAGAAGCCCAACAAGTTCCCACAGATCCTGAAGAAAGTGCAGAAACCCGAGAATGAGAGAAATAGCCCTGCACCTGCTTGATATCGCTGAAAACAGCGCCGCAGCACAGAGTCGGAATATCAGCATCGATGTTCACGAGGATCTATACAACGATGTGCTGTGTGCCTGTCTCATTGACGATGGTTGTGGCATGGACGCGACAACGGCGCAGAATGTACAGGATCCGTTTTACACCACGCGCACGACGCGGAATGTGGGTCTCGGAATTCCGTTGTTCAAACTGGCAGCAGAAATGGCCGAGGGTAGATTCAGTCTGGTATCGGAGCCAGGTACAGGTACACGCGTGGAAGCGGCCTTTCGTCACAGCCATATTGACAGGATGCCGCTTGGAGATCTGTCAGCCACTTTTTTAACGGCGCTGATTTCCCATCCGAAAATCCACTGGCAGTTTTTTTATCGGGTAACCGATGCGGGTGGAGCAAGCCGTGATTTTAGTTTTGATGACGCTGAGTTGAAAACCGAGCTTGGTGACATGTCACTGACAGAACCTGAAATATTGGCGTTTGTGCGCGGCATGATCGAGGAAGGCATTGAAGAGCTTGCGCTGACGGTCAATTCACTGGATTACAAAGGAGAAAATTATGCCCGCAATTAAGTCCCTTGATGAACTAAAGCGTGTTCGGGAAGAAGCGCTGCAAAAGAAACAAATGAAAGCGACGCCTGGTAATGTACAGGTGATCGTTGCCATGGGAACATGTGGTATTGCTGCCGGCGCGCGCGACACAATGAAGAGCGTTTTGAACTTCATCGAAACCGAAAAAGTAAGTGGTGTGACCGTGACCCAAACCGGCTGCATTGGCTTGTGCGAACAGGAACCGATCGTTGAAGTCATGTGGGGTGACCAACCCAAGGTAATTTATGGCAAGGTCGATGCCCATGTGGCACACAAGATCATGAAGCAGCATGTCCAGAACGGACAGCCTGTACGGGAAAATATCATTCATATTTAAAAATCTTTGCAGTGTCAGAGTACCAATTCTGATCTTACCTGGAGTTTCGTATGGCGTTTTATCGCTCACATGTTTTAGTATGCGTAGACCCTGAGTGCCTTTCCAAAGGCGCGCATGAGGTGGTTGACGCATTACAGGATGAATTTATTGCGCAAGGCTTGATTGACGAAATTCAGGTGCTCGAGACTTCGCGGATTGGGGGCTGTGCCGGCGGGCCCGAGATGATGGTGTACCCCGAAGGTGTACATTACATTGGAATGACACCGGATGATATTCCGTACCTTGTCGAAGAGCATTTTCTCAAAGGACGAATTGTCGAGCGGTTCCGCGAAGTGATAAAGCCAGTCGTGGATGAGGAACTGGGTCCGCTGCGCCCAAAGGAAGTGCGTGTGGTGCTGCGGAACTGCGGTCAGATCGACCCCAATAACATTGAAGATTATCTGGCAACCGACGGCTATCAGGCGCTTGGCAAGGTGTTGTTCGAAATGACGCCTGAAAGTGTGATCGATGAAGTGTTAAGTTCAGGCTTGCGCGGACGCGGCGGTGCAGGCTTCCCCGCCGCCAAAAAATGGGCCATAACACGTGCTGTCCCCGATAACCCAAAGTACATGATCTGCAATGCAGATGAAGGCGACCCGGGCGCGTTCATGAACCGCCGGGTGCTGGAGGGTGATCCGCATTCGGTGATCGAGGGGATGATCATTGGGGCATACGCGGTAGGCGCCAGTTACGGTTACATCTATTGCCGTGCTGAATACCCTGTGGCTGTTGAGACACTCAATATCGCGATTGGACAGGCGCGTGAATTCGGATTTCTAGGGAATAACATACTCGGAACAGATTTTTGCTTTGACCTTGAGGTACGCGTCGGCGCGGGGGCATTTGTCTGCGGCGAAGAGACCGCCTTGATAGCATCCATTATGGGCAAGCGCGGCGAACCGCATCCCCGTCCGCCCTTCCCCTCCGTTAAGGGCGTGTGGGATAAGCCCAGCAACAATAACAATGTGGAAACGTATTCCAACGTCCCGCAGATCATTTTGAATGGCGCAGCATGGTACGCCAGTATGGGCACGGCAAAATCCAAAGGCACAAAGACCTTTGCGGTTGGCGGAAATGTTGTCAAGCCGGGTCTCATCGAAGTGCCCATGGGAATTACCCTGCGCGAGATCATCTTCGACGTTGCCGGTGGAGTAAAAGACGGCAGAAAATTCAAAGCCGTGCAAACCGGCGGTCCCATGGGTGGATGTCTTCCGGAAGCGCAGCTTGACCTGCAGCTTGATTATGAAGCACTGGCCCAGGCCGGTTCCATGATGGGATCGGGCGGGCTCGTCGTTATGGACGAGACCTCCTGCATGGTGGATATCGCCCGATACTTCATGGACTTTACGCAGGCTGAATCGTGTGGGAAATGCACACCCTGCCGTATTGGAACCCGCCGCATTCTTGAGCTCTTGCAGAAGATCTGCAACGGTTTGGGCCAGGATGGCGACATTGAGAAACTCGAGCATCTTTGCTACGAAGTTTCGCGCAACAGTCTGTGTGGGCTCGGACAGGGCGCGCCGACTCCAGTTCTCAGCACGCTCAAACATTTCCGTCACGAATATGAAGCTCATATTTACGAAAAACGATGTCCGGCAAAGGTTTGCCGTCCGCTCATCCGGTTGAATATACAGGAACCGATCTGCACCGGTTGTACAGTTTGCTCGCGCAACTGCCCTGTGGCAGCCATCAGCGGCGAACGTCGTCAAGTGCATCATATTGACCAAAACATCTGCATCCGCTGCGGCATATGCGTGCAGGTCTGTAACTTCAACGCCATTACAGTTGCGTCATAGGATCTACAAAATCCTTCATGGAGGTCTGATGATCGTCCCAACAAACGAACGTGATATCCCGGCCATCGTAAAAGCCGCGATCGAAAAACATGGAGCCAAAGGAGATGCGTTGATCCCGATCCTTAGTGAGATCAACCAGGTGCTCGGCTATATACCCGCTGAAGCCTTCCGGGAAGTCCGCAAACAGATCCATAATCCGTCTGAACGGATGTACCTCGCTGAAAGTCAGCTTTATACACTGGCCAGCTTTTACGACATGCTTTCGACAAAACCGAGAGGACGGCACGTCATCAAGTTCTGTGAAAATGCGCCCTGTCACGTGGTTGGAAGCAAACATGTTTGGGATACTCTTAAAGGGAAGCTTGATCTAAAAAATGGCGAAACGACTCCCGACCAAAAATGGACACTGGTCACAACTTCCTGTTTGGGGCTATGCAGTGTGGGGCCTGTAGTATTAATCGATGATGATCTTTATGGGAACGTACGCCCTGAACAAGTGGATGAGATTTTAACGCGGTACGAATAGGAGTTTATCAATGCAGACCAAACGTGCCATGATCCTGGTTTCAAATGATCCCGAGAGCGTTCGGCTCGGTGCCAATGAATTGATCCAACATTTGACTGAAGCGTTGACAGCCTATGATCTTCAGGATGAAGTGGAAATCTCCACGCTGGCAGATGTTGGAAAATCGAACATCCTGCCGCTGGTGGTTGTCTATCCTGAAGCCACCGTCTATGGCCCTGTCAAGGCTGCGGATGCGCGTTACCTTATAGAAGAACATCTCTACAAGGGACGTGTCGTAACCGACCTGCTGGCGCCGCCCAAACAGCTGAGCGGCAACATTGGCTGGCTGCGCTCCCACAAAGGATACAACCCCACCGAGCAGCGGATCGTATTGGAACGCGCCGGCCGTATCGACCCGGACAGCATCGAAGAATTTATCGCTGAAAACGGTTACCAGGCACTTGGCAAAGCGCTGACCGAAATGACTCCGGAGCAGGTCATCGAGACCATTGAAAAATCCGGCTTGCAGGGACGCGGTGGCGCAGGTTTCCCGGCTGGGCGCAAATGGCGCTTTGTGCGCGGGACGCCCAGCGAAAAGAAGTACGTGATCTGCAATGCGGATGAGAGCGAGCCCGGGACATTCAAAGACCGCATCGTGCTCGAAGGCGATCCGCATGTGATCATCGAAGCAATGGCAATTGCAGGCTATGCCATCGGAGCGGACGAAGGCTATATATATATCCGCGGCGAGTATGGTGTGGCGTATCAACGGCTTGAACAAGCCATCCATCAGGCGAAGGAGTTTGGGTTCCTGGGAAGGAATATTTTTGACACGAGCTTCAACTTCAAGATCCACATCCATGCCGGGGCAGGTGCATATGTGTGCGGTGAAGAGACTGCGCTCATCGAATCCATCGAAGGGAAACGCGGCGAACCGCGTTCACGTCCTCCCTACCCGACAACGAACGGCTTATGGAATAAACCAACCCTGGTAAACAATGTTGAAACGCTTGCCAACATCCCTGCGATTCTGCGCAATGGCGCGGACTGGTACAAATCGTTCGGTACCCCCTCCAGCCCAGGCACAAAAGTCTATACGATCATGGGCAATGTCAACTTCATGGGCGTGATCGAAGTGCCGATGGGTATTACCCTGCGGGAGGTCATAAACATTTACGCAAAGGGAATGAAGCCCGGCAGCATGCTGAAACTGGCGCAGACCGGCGGTTCCAGCGGATCGATCATCCCGGCGAGTTTACAGGATACCCCCATGGACTTTGAATCCTTCCGCAAGGCGGGAGTATCGCTGGGGTCAGGCGCATTGCTTGTTTGCGATCAGAACACCTGCATCGTGGATCTGGTCAAAGTCCTACTGCAGTTCTTCCGCTTCGAATCATGCGGGAAATGCACACCCTGCCGCATAGGCACGCAACGCGCCTATGAGATCGTCGAGCGCATCACGCAGGGAGAGGGCAAACTTGAAGAGCTGGATAAACTTCTCAGCCTGGCACAGGAAATGGAAAGGTCATCCAATTGCGGCCTGGGTCAGACCGCGGCTGTCCCGATCCGCGACATGCTCAAGCATTTCAGGACGGAAGTTGAAGCGCACATGCGTCTGGGCGTTTGTCCCAGCGGTGTTTGCCCGATGGCGGTTGAAGACCTGGTCACAGCCTAGACCTTTATTTGAAAACAATAATGCACAGGAAATGTAAGGAGACCTTATGGTAAATCTCAAGATCAATGGCAAGGATGTACAGGCCGCGGAAGGGAAGACCGTCCTGCAAGCCGCCTCCGAGGCAGGTGTGACCATTCCGACCCTCTGCGACCACCCCGACCTGCACCCGTACGGCGGATGTCGTCTGTGCGTGGTGGATGTGAAAGGCTGGCGCACCCCGATGGCCTCCTGTACCCTGCCGGTCAGTGAAGGCATGGAAGTGGAGACACACAGTCCCGAGATCGAGAACTCGCGCAAGACCATTCTTGAACTGTTCATGTCGAATTATCACGACAGTGGCTATGAAGATGGACAGAAACAGGAAACGCAGTTCATGCATTGGGTGAAACAATACGGGCTGGATATAAAAGCCAGCATGTCACCCAAGCCGACCTACGCGGTCAACAGCGACTTGAATCCATTCGTGTGGGTGGACCTGAACAAATGTATCCAGTGTACACGCTGCGTACGGGCATGTTCAGATATTCAGGGACGCTTCGTATGGAGCATGGCAGAACGCGGCTTCAACACGCATCCCGTGGCAGGTGCGGATACAGACATGCTGGATGCGAGATGCGAATCCTGCGGCGCCTGTGTTGCCTACTGCCCCACCGGCGCATTGGACAACAAAATGTCCATGGGCGCGGGAGTACCCGATCGCCTCGTGATGACCACCTGTACCTACTGCGGCGTGGGTTGTCAGTTTGAATTAAATATCAAGGATGAAAAGATCATCCGTGTCACATCCACCGAGAAGGCGCCCGTCAACGGGAACCATCTGTGTGTGAAGGGACGCTACGGATATGACTTTGTGCATCATCCTGACCGCCTTTTGAAACCACGCGTGAGACGATATTTGCTGGAAGGAAAAGATAAAAACGATATTCGAGGATCGATAGCCGGTCATCGATTATCGAAACACGAATTATCGAGCCCCTGGGACTGGGTCGAAACCGAATGGGATACCGCCCTCAACATCGTCGCGGACAAGTTCCGCACGATACGCGACACCAGGGGTGCAGATAAGATCGGCCTCCTTACTTCGGCAAAATGCCTGAACGAAGAAAATTACCTTATGAATAAACTGGCGCGGCAGGTCATAGGAACCAACAACATTGACCACTGCGCCCGTCTCTGACACTCCAGCACGGTGGCCGGTCTGGCCGCCTCCTTCGGCTCGGGTGCCATGTCCAATTCAATGGACGATGTCGCAAAATACGCACAGGCGTTCTTTATCATCGGTTCGAATACAACCGAACAACACCCTGTCTTCGGAGCCATGCTCCGTCAGGCAGTAAAACAACGCGGCGCAAAACTCGTTGTCGCGGATCCACGCAAAATTGACATCACGGAATTTGCAACCCTGCATTTGCGTCATCGCCCGGGCACGGATATTGCCCTGCTCAACGGCCTGATGTACATCATCCTCGAAAAAGGATGGGAAAACAAAACCTTCATTGAAGAGCGCACCGAGTGCTTCGATGAATTCAAAGCAACCATCATGGACTATCCGCCAGAGAAAGTTGCGGAGGTCACAGGCGTGCCCGTTGAAAAGCTTTACGAGGCAGCAGAGATCATCGCCTCAAGCAAGCCGACGGCTGTCCTGTGGGCGATGGGCATTACCCAGCACATCGTGGGGGTCCGCAATGTGCTGGATCTCGCCAACTTCCAGATGCTGCTCGGTAACATGGGCGTGCCTGGCGGCGGAGTCAACCCGCTGCGCGGACAGAACAACGTCCAGGGCGCGTGCGACATGGGCGGCCTGCCCAACGTGTACACAGCGTATCAGGCTGTAACAAATGATGAGATCCGTGAAAAATTCCTGAAGGCCTGGGGCGCGACCAGCAGCAATAAAGTTGGGCTGACTGTCACTGAAATGATGCCAGGTATTCTGGAAGATAAGATCAATGCGTTGTACATCGTCGGTGAAGACCCGGTCATGTCTGACCCGGATACAAAGCATATCCGTCACTGCCTGGAAGAGATCGAATTCCTCGTGTTGCAGGAAATCTTCCCCTCTGAAACAGCTGCATATGCAGATGTCCTTTTGCCGGGCGTTACGTTCGCCGAGAAGACAGGCACATTCACGAATACTGAACGGCGCGTACAGATGGTCCGCAAGGCGATCGAGCCGCTTGGAGAAGCGCACCCCGATTGGTGGATCACATCTGAGATCGCAAAACGCGTCATAAACGGCAGCAGTGAGCGGGTCCCGTTGCAGGCGCCGTACTGCGGCTGGGACTATCACGATACATCCGCGATTATGGATGAGATCAACGCGGTGACACCCTCCTATGGCGGCATCACGCATGCACGGCTCGAAAACGGCGAGCGCCTGCAATGGCCCTGCCCCACAGCGGATCATCCCGGAACGCTAATTTTGCACACCAAACAATTTACGCGCGGCAAAGGCAAGTTCGCACCCATTGATCACGTCCCGCCCGCGGAAAAACCTGATGACGAATATCCAATGCTGATGAGCACGGGCCGCGTGCTTTATCACTGGCATGGCGGACAGATGACACGCCGCGCAAAAGGACTCATGGAAGTCTACGGCGAAGCGCTGGTGGAGTTGAATCCAAATGATGCTGAGAAATTAGGCGTGAACGGAAGAAAAACCTTGCGCGTGACCTCCCGGCGCGGCAGCATCGAAGCGCAAGCCTGGGTTACAGACCGGGTGCCGCCTGGCATGGTGTATGCCAATTTCCACTTCCCGAATGCGTCTGCCAATGAATTGACGCACGCAGCACTTGACCCGGTTGCAAAGATCCCTGAATATAAGATCACGGCAGTCAAGGTCGAACTGGTGTAGTCACGAACAGGTAACAGCTTACAGCGGGCAAAGAAAACCTTTGCCCGCTATTTGTTTGATACAATGCAACAAAGAGAGGCAGCATGGTCAAACTCGTAAAAATGCAACAGGAAGATTTCGAACCCTATCTTGAACGTGGCATTCGCGAGTATGCAGAGGACCACGTTCGAAACGGAAACTGGACTGCAGAAGAATCACTGGAAAGATCGCGAAAGGAATTTCAAGAGCTGCTGCCCGATGGTGTCAATTCCAGGGATCAATTCCTGTATTCAATTGTGGGTGAGGAAAACAACAACGAGATTGGCTTACTATGGGTTCAGATCAAAGATCAGAAGGCGTTCATTTATGATTTCATCATTGACGAATCATTTCGAGGCAAAGGCTACGGTAAACAGGCACTAACCGCCATGGATGAGATACTCAAATCCATGAACGTCGAATCGGTTAGTCTACACGTATTCGGTGACAACGTCACAGCACAGGAACTTTACAGGAAAATGGGTTTTGAGATCACTGGAATGCATATGAAAAAGAGGTTTAACCCATAAAGTTACAAAACACAAATGGAAGTGTAAGTGTTACAGGTAGTGACAAGCTCATTCTCGTTATGTATATACCGTTTCATTTGGTAGAATTCCCCATATGTTGCATCATACTCACCCCCTGGTACGCTTTATAGTTTGCATGATCCTGCTTTCCTCCTGTACAACCGCAAACCCAACAGATTTATATCCCACCTACGATCCCTTCGCCCCTGTAAACGGGACAAATATAGCGCCTCCTGCCGCAGTCCAGAACGGGGAAATCGTCGTTGCCACCCAGTCACCTGCGGGTCCTACGCCCACGCGTGCCGACCTCTCGGTTATTGTTCCGACGCTCCAACCCTACGCGATATTTACGACACCGACACCTGACCGGCCACACGCGCTGCCGTCGCCACGCGAAGTTGTTGACCTATATATCGTCCAGGCGGGCGATACGCTTGGCAGTATCGCGCAGGGATATGGGATTTCCCTGGATGCGCTGATGCAGGCCAATGGGTTGAATGAAGCAAGCGTCCTTTTTGTTGGCATGACGCTGAATATCCCACCGGTCGAAACCGATCCGAATCCTGGCTCGGCATTCAAGATCATTCCTGATTCAGAACTGGTATATGGGCCCGCCAGTGTGCAATTCGATATTGATGCATACCTGCAAAGTAAAGGCGGTTATCTGGCCAGTTATATGCAGGATGTAGACGGTGAAACCGTGAGTGGATCGCAGATCATCGAACGCATCGCGCAAAGCTACTCGGTCAATCCTCGTTTGTTGATCGCGCTTCTTGAATACAGAAGCCAGTGGGTCACGAACCCGGTGCCGTCCAATGTGGATTATCCGATGGGCCATTACGAGGACTATTATGCGGGCCTCTACAGGCAGCTGGCATGGACAGCCAATAACTTAAACCGTGGCTATTACCTGTGGCGCGTGAACGCACTTTCCACGCTTGCCCTGAGCGATGGAGCCCATGTCCCCATGGATGCAACCATCAACGCCGGGACGGCAGCCCTGCAATATTTTCTGGCCCAATACAACAATCGTTCCGTCTGGGATCTGGATGTCAGCGAGTTTGGATTCTTCCTCACCTATAACCTGCTTTTCGGCTATCCCTTCCAGTATGAGATCGCATCATTACTACCAGCGAACCTGATCCAGCCTTCCATGCAGTTACCATTCGAACGCGGAGCCACCTGGTCATACACCGGCGGTCCGCATGGGGGTTGGGATGCAGGCTCAGCCTGGGCAGCGCTCGATTTTGCTCCTCCCGGTGAAGGCGGCGGCTGTCAAACTGATCCAGCCTGGGTGGTGGCTGTAGCAGACGGATTCATCGTACGTGCCGAGAACGGCGCGGTGATCCAGGATCTGGACAATGACGGATACGAACAGACCGGCTGGACAGTCCTATATATGCACATTGCTGCCAGCGAACGCGTAGAGCCAAACACCTACATCTACGCTGGAGATAGAATCGGTCATCCTTCCTGTGAAGGAGGCGTATCAAACGCCACGCATCTCCATATGGCGCGGCGCTATAACGGCGAATGGATCTCTGCCGACGGCAATATCCCCTTCGTACTGGATGGCTGGGTCTCGAGCGGCAACGGCGTTGAATATGACGGGTACCTGACGAAGGATTTAACTGTTATCGAAGCGTGGGAGGGAGTGCGGGAGGAACTGAATCAGGTTTCCCGGTGACACGCGAGAATACGCGCCGAACGAACACCAGGCGTAGGCAAAGCGCATTCTTCAGCTGCGCTTCCATTCGGTCACACCGAATCAATACAGGTATAATTCCCTACACGGACGAATCGTGAAACGAATCCTGGGCCTTTTTATTGCTGTCTCCTTCATAACCTCTTCATGCGTTGGTAATGCGTCGCTATGGGGTCAATATGCCACCCCAACTCCCCAAGGTGGGATGATTACGCCGACGGCTTCGCCTGCCCCAGCGGTATTTGTAACAGAGACCCCCACAGCCCTCAGTCTGTCTGTACCAGAAGTCACACCAACTCCTCTGTCCATCCCAACTGCCACGCATGAGGCATTTGTAACACAGGAGGTTGCATCAGCCCTTGTTGATAGTACGCCAGCCAGCATCAGCAGTGGTCCCACCCTGTTGTATTACGCTCAAAGCGGAGACTGGCTCCCGGCAGTGGCAAAACGATTCGGCGTGGACGTGAGTGAGATCGCCTCTCCCAAAGTCTTCCCCGCCAACGGATTGCTGGACGCGGGCACACTGCTCATCATCCCCGACCGTCGCGACGAAACTGTTCAATATGTACCTGCCCTGCAACTCATCCCCGATAATGAAGTTGTCTTTTCGGCCACTGCGCTGGATTTCGACATCACAACATATGTCAGGGATGCGGGAGGTTACCTTGCCTCCTATCGTGAATATCTCGGCTCAACCGGCTGGCTGACCGGTGCAGGGGTCATTGAACGAAGCGCCTTTGAAAACTCAGTCAATCCTCGTTTGTTGCTGGCCATCCTTGATTACGAGGCCCGTTGGGTGCGTGGCACTCCAGAAAACAAATTCCGTACTGACTATCCGCTGGGCTATGAAAACTTCCGCAACAAGGGCATGTTCCTGCAACTGGCCTGGGGTATCAATCAACTATCCATGGGATATTACGGATGGCGCACAGGGACGATCACGGAACTTGGTTTTATCGATGGCACGAAACTGCGGCTCGACCCCACTCTCAATGCCGGTACTGTCTCACTCATGTACTTCTTCTCACGTCTGCACAGCCTGAACGAATGGCTCAGAATCATGGACCAGACCAGCGGGTTTGCGTCCTATTACCAGGACATGTTCGGGGACCCCTGGACACGGGCAGACCGAATCGGTTCCCTGTTTCCCCCGAGTCTCAGCCAGCCTGAAATGGTTCTGCCGTTTGAAAGACACTCCCCATGGACATTCACCGGCGGACCGCACGCCGCGTGGGAACATGATGGCCCGCTTGCCGCGTTGGACTTTGCGCCAGCGACTGACAAGACGGGTTGTGGTACGGCTCCGCAATGGGTGCTGGCATCCGCGGCGGGCCTCGTTGTTCGATCCGGTCATGGCATCGTTGTCGTGGACATGGACGGCGATGGGACGGAACAAACCGGATGGAATATCCTGTATCTGCATGTGGCCAACAAGGACCGCGTGTCAAAAGGTCAATGGGTGGAGCTAAATGATGTGATCGGACACGCATCCTGTGAAGGCGGCGTGTCAACAGGTACCCATGTACATGTCGCTCGAAAATATAACGGCGAATGGATTGCTGCAGATGGACCCGTTCCCTTCGTGCTCAGCGGCTGGACCGCCATTGCAGGCGACAAGCCTTATGAAGGCAAGCTTGTAAAAGGCGATAAAACGATTACTGCCGATGTAAACAGCCAGTTACAGGCTTTGATCTACCGAGAAGATGACGGAGAATAATCAAGCGCTCTTATGCACGTGCCGCAGATCTTCATGGCATGATTGAAGTTCAACAGCAAGGCGGCAGGCGTTCGATGTAACATGATTGTTGATAACCATCAGAAATTCCCAATGAAACCCAAATCAAATAATAAATCACACCCAAAAAACAGAGGAAAACAATTAACTCTGTACTTTCTAACATATATCGTAATTACTGCCCTGTTCGCATCCTGCGCGCCGGGCCAGGCACGTACGAATCTCGAAGGCATGATCACACCCATCGTGCCGACCCCCCTTCCCGCACCAACGTCTGAAAGACCAAACTACGCGCCCGGCGAACTCGTCGATTACACCGCGCAAAGCGGAGATACCATCCCCGCGCTGGCAAAACGCTTCAACACGACGGGAGAAGAGATCATGGCAGCCAACCCAATCATCCCAGGCGACGCCACCACAATGCCGCCCGGTCTGCCCATGAAAATTCCGATTTACTATCTTCCGTTATGGGGTCCTACCTATCAGAGCATACCCGATCACGCCTTTGTCAACGGTCCGTCGCAAATTGGTTTCAGCACGTCTGCTTTTGTTGCTTCCACAAGCGGCTGGTTGAAGAACTATCGCGGCAATGCTGGCGGAGCAATGCGCACGGGCGCCGAGATGGTGGACTATGTGGCCACAAATTACAGCATCAACCCGCGCTTGTTGCTTGCGCTCCTCGAATACCAAACCAACGCCCTCACACAACCTGAGCCTCCCGGAGGAAAATATATACTCGGTTTACGAAGGAATTTCTATGAAGGAGCGTACCTTCAACTCGTCCTGGCCGCAAATACACTGAACAATGGCTATTACACCGCCCGCAGCGGGGACCTGACCGAACTCGAACTTCTGGATGAAACCATCACGCGCCCGGATCCCTGGCAGAACGCGGGATCAGTTGCCCTGCAATATTACTTTTCAACAATGTATTCAGGGGATAAATTCTTCGCTTCCATCGGGCCCGAGGGCCTGGCGCGCGTGTATCAAAGTCTTTTCGGCGATCCGTGGGCTGATCCCGTTATCATCCTGCCGGGGAGTCTACAACAGCCGTCGCTGCGATTTCCCTTCCAGCCCGGACGCGTCTGGGCATACACCGGTGGACCTCACACCGGCTGGGGCACCGGTCAACCATTTGCCGCGATCGACTTTGCCCCGGGATCGGATAAGACCGGTTGCGTGAACGTTCCGATCGAGGAACATGCCACAGCCATGGCAGATGGACTTGTCGTACGCTCAGACATTGATGGGACCGTGATTGACCTCGATAAGGATGGCGACGAGCGCACAGGCTGGGTCCTGTATTATCTTCATCTGGCCACAAACGCCCGCGTGCATGTGGGCAGCGCAGTGACTGCGGGCCAACCCATTGGCTATCCTTCCTGCGAAGGTGGACGGGTCACCGGCACACACGTCCACATTGCCCGCAAATACAACGGCGAGTGGATTCTGGCATCCGGGCCTCTGGCATTCAACCTGGAGGGCTGGGTTGCTCAGGATGGATCACGCGCCTACAAAGGTACACTCAAGCGCGGTGCACTGTTAATTACTGCCTGTGAATGCTCCGATGCTGCAAGCCAGATCGTTTCTAATTCCCAATAGTTACACAAATACAAACGTGCAGCAGAATTCTGCTGCACGTTTGTAAACTTGGGAAATCGTGTACCGTTACTTTATTGATTACTCGTTGATGATCGGGGCGACATATTTTTCAAGTGACTTTGAATTAATACCGCCCACCCAGCTTAACACAATGGTCCCCTCGCGGTTGATAACAAATGAACTTGGAAGAGACAATGTCTTGAACGCCTGTTCCGTGGCAATGTAAGTGGGGTCGAGCCAGACGGGGAAGGTAAGACCGTACTCCTCCACAAACTGAATTACATCGTTTGCAGGTTCACCGTCATTGATGGCAATGATCACGAATCCCTGTGACTTATGCTTGCGGTAAAAGGATTCAAGCGCCGGCATCTCCTCCTTACAGGGAGGACACCACGTCGCCCAAAGGTTGACCAGGACAACCTGTCCGCGGTAATCGGCAAGGGAGGCAGATGCGCCGCCCACGTCAGTGAGGGTCAGCTCAGGAGCGGGGAAATTCACCGCGGCAGGGACGGCTGAAAGAGTCGATTGCTGCGGAACATCCCGAAGGATGAAGTATGCAGAACCAGCGATCAGTGCAGCTCCCAATATCAGCAGGAGAAGCGGAAGAAAAATGGTAGTCTTTTGTGAAGAATTATTCAATAGGGTCATTTCAAGTCTTTTGATGCTGAATATTGCATAAAGTATACCCCTGCAAAACAGGCCCAATTGAATTCAGGATAAATGACATGCAAATGATGATATTTGCCACTGGAGTGAGCATGGCGTCTCAGGATACTATGCACGAAAGGTTAATCATTCAGTGAACCGTTTACAAACTTTTAGAGATATGAACAAAGAATATGTGAATTTACTAAGACCGTTATTCGAGCCATACTCATGCCACTCGGGGGCGATGGTGATCCAGCAGGGAAACCCGGCAGACTACCTGTATCTCATTATTAATGGCAAGGTGGAGGTTTCGTTCAAGCCTTATGACGGAGTCCCGATCACCGTTTCACATGTAGGCAGGGATGGCCTGTTTGGCTGGTCGGCTGTGGTTGGGAGCGGCATTTATACTTCATCAGTGACTGCCATTGAAGACCTTGAGACGTTTCGCATCCACGGCAATGAATTGCGCAAATTATGCATGGAACACCCTGAGGCAGGCAGGGACATCCTGGAACGGCTTGCAACTGTGGTTTCATCGAGATGGAACAACTCTCACGAACAGGTGAAGTCCATCCTCTTAAATGGAATGAAGAATTAGAGAGCCAAGCAAATACTGGCGAGGGCAGGGTACGGCTAAAAACGGGATGCATATAGCATCCCGTTTTTAGTTCATACATGCTTAGGCTTGTGCTGCTTTAACCAGGAGATTGATTCCTGAGAAAGCGGATTACGAAGTATCCGCCGAGTAGGATCAATACAGCGGGCCAGAAATAGTCAGCAATACCAAAAAACGGAGTACCGATCAGGGCACCGAAAATGAGGAGGATCGTGCCGGGAATCAACGCCCATTGGCGCGAACTTCCGCCGGGCAGGATGGCAACGAGGATAAACGTGAGGCCAAGCCCAAGGAAAAAGCTGCCACCCGTTTCGAGCCCGGTCACATCATCCAGTGCCGAGACTATACCGAGTGTAAGCAAAACTCCGGCGGGGATGATCGCCCACCAGCGCTGCCGGTCGCTGAAATACACCCACCAGAATGCCATGCTAATCCCTGCAAAGAAAACGAGTCCATCGTATGCTTCAAGTGAATCGGGCAGGAATGAGGAAATTGCGAGTCCGAGCAGGGTGAAGCCCGGGAATGCCGCCCACCAATTGCTCGGATCATTGAGTAGCATAAACAGGAACACCAGTGCGACTGCCGCAAAGACCATGCCCCAAAAGATTCCACTTCCGTTCGAGATAATGCCTTGAACGTCGAGCAGGGACAGTACACCGCCAACAACCAGCAATACGCCAATGAGTAATCGTGGATCGATACGTCTCATTTTGTTCTCCTTTCAGATTACCTTACAGAAACTGAACCCAGACCGGCCTCGATATTTATTTCTGAGCGGTCTGCGGACGTGTCAAAGTTGGGGGATTGATAAATTCCTGAATCCAAACGCGGGAAACGATTTGTGTCCACGTTGACAGCGGTCACACCCTCTCTGACACGAATACGTGCCGCAGTCATTTCAGGGACGCGAATCTTGATGGAAGCCGCACCCGCTTCAATGTCCAGGAGAGACGCACCACGTGATGGCATGGTCACATTTGCGCTGCTGGCGCCGGTCTTCAATGCGAGCCGCCTCACCAGCACATCCGTCAAATCGATATTGAGCGAACTCGCGCCCGCTTCCACCGTTAACAGGGCTGGGACTTCCTGGGTCAGTTGGAATCGCCAGATGCCTGCGCTTGGACCGATGAAGGGGACGAATGATGGACCCGCTTCCACGCGCACCTCAAGCCGGTCACCGTTTAATTGACTTCTTCTGTTCATCCCCGAGCCAACTGTACCCACAATGGCCTGCCCCAGGGGCGCGCCACCGCTGATCTCGATCTGGCCCGCGCCATGCGAGAAGTTGTATTTCACACTTTGTGCCCCGCCCAGGGGGATTGAAAATTCATCCTCAGGAGAACGCGCGGGTTTCCAATAAACTCCAAGAATGATCCAGCCCCCCACGAGGATCAACGCCAGCGGCCAGAAATATTGAAAGATGTTGCGTACGATGCCCTGTGCCTGCAGATATAGAAGCACGCCAACTACAATGAGCGCAGTGCCCCAAAAAATGTTATCGCGTCTCATGATTTTGCCCTCGATTCTGCAGGAAACCGCGTAGAAGAATATAGAGACCCAATAATATTAACAGGACCGCCGCACCATAATCACCGAGCAGGCCCAGCCCGCCGAAGAATGTGGCGAAAATGAGGAACAGTACCACGCTGACGATAATCAGGTTTAGCCCGCGTGCCAGGTTATGACGGGTATGCTCGCCAAGCAGGCCGGCCAGGATCGTTCCCACGCCAACAAAGCCGGGAATCAATGTCCACATGTATGCCCATGAACCGAAATCGCCTGTGGAATCTTGATAGTAGAGGATGCCACCGATCCCCGCAACGATCGCGGCAGGGATAGACATGCCCGGCGCACCGGTGATCAGGCCGATGAGGAAGATCAACAAACCTGCGCCGATGGTCCACATGGGCCAGGCGAAATTATCACTCAGCCATTCCTGTACGGCTGGTACCTGGCGGCTGACCACCAGCCAGGCGCCGATTAATATGAGAAGGATTCCGAGAAAAAGATTGGAACGGTTTTGTCGCATGGTGAATCTCCTTGTAGGAAATGAGTAGTTCAATATCATTATACGGAAAAACAGCGCTCAGGTTTCAGCGGAATTTGGAACTGACCTGCACACATTTAATTTCGGTCTCATTCGAACATGCGGCTGATGCCCGGGATCAATCTCATCCTCGATCAAAAGGTTGACGGCGCTTCGCTAGCCACTCAAGGGAGGCAGTGAGAACCACTCTCCCTTTTGGGTTGGATGTTCTGATGAGACAAGCTTTTGTTTCTCAACCAGGCCGGCAATTGTTCTCGTTATCAACTCCTTTCTCCACCCAAATAATCTTGCCGCGTCCCTTTCCTGCGCCGCGCCGACCGAGTCGAAATAAAGCTGCATGAGTTTTGAACGCGCTTCCCCTTCGCCGATATGACGCGCACGCTCAGGCAGATCGGGGAAATGACGCGGGACAACTTCGTAGATGAAAGCGTACTTCCATGCGCCCGCTTTGGCAACGCCAATGGGAAGAATTTTAAAATCCGCCTGCAAAAATTCGAGTGCCTTGCTAAACTCGGAATCTTTGGCATTCATCAGTTTGGACGCGCTTCGCAGGTCAATGGTGTGGAGCGGACCCTCATCGAGCAGTGCTTCATAGATCTGCTTGGCAGCCTGTGATAAACGTCCCTCTTCATAGGCCAGGAGATAATCCTCTTCCGGCGAACCGTAATTTTCTGACAAGGCGTAAAAAAAGGGAGCAACGTCGAGCGAGATCATGGTCGCTTTTTTGCGAAGGATCTTGGCGTAATACCAGATCTTTTTCCCCAGCGCGTTATCCTTCCATCCCCAGGTAATGTGACCGGGATCATCGTGTTTGTCAGAAACGGTGCGGTTCCCAGCAACTGCCATCCACAGGTTCGGCAGGTCAATCCCTTTGATTGGCCAAAAATAGATAAAGCCGCGCGAATTGACAAAAGCGCGTGCCGCCCTCGCGGATCCCACGCGTAAAAACGGAGACAGGCGAAAGGTGCGGGCGCGATACGAGTTTAATTTTTTCAAGTCCAGATTCGGCATGAAAATAATTTTAGTCCATCTCCTAAAATACAACAAACCCAGAGGTTGTTGTGTACTGTCCCAACAGGTATCGGTTGTATAATCGGCCAATATGCGAGTACTTTTTATCTTTCTGGATGGTATCGGCCTGGGAGAAAATAATCCGGAGACCAATCCATTTGCACGGGCCAAGATGCCCCATCTGAATCATTTACTGGATGGGCGCTCCTTATTAAAAGGAGCCGCACCTTTTCAGGGCGAACATGCAACTTTACTGGGAGTTGACCCTGTGGTCGGCGTGAGCGGACTCCCACAATCGGCAACGGGACAGGCAATGTTACTGACAGGGAAAAACATCCCAGCAGAATTGGGTTATCACTACGGACCGAAACCAAACCCTGCTGTAGCTGCATATTTGAAGGATGATACTTTGTTTTCGAATCTTGGAAAGGCAGGCAGGAAAGCAACTTTGCTCAACGCCTATCCGCCGCGCTATTTTCATGGGATCGATTCGGGCAGGCATTTGTATTCATCCATCCCCCTGGCAGTCACGAATGCGGGTATTCCACTTTTCAAAGACGAGGATCTGTTTGCGGGACGTGCCTTGTCTGCAGACTTCACCGGTGAAGGATGGCGAACCATGCTGGGATTCATCGATGCTCCCGTAATGGATGCAGCCGAGGCCGGACGGAAGCTGGGTACGCTTGCGAAGGAGTATGACTTCGCTTTATTTGAGTACTGGGCGAGTGACTACGCGGGTCACAAACAGGACATGGAAACCGCGATTACCCTGATGGAAATGTTTGACGACGTATTGGGTGGCCTTGTGCACGGGTGGAACGAGGGTTTGATATTGGTCACATCTGATCATGGAAATATGGAAGATCTCTCCACCCGCAAACACACGGATGCAAATGTCCCTGTGCTGGTGATTGGGGATAAGCCTGCACGAGATGAGTTCACGCACGATATGAAAGACCTGACTGATATCGCCCCTGCGATCTGGAAGACTGTAATGAACTAATCAATGTGGGGCAGGTTGAAATCCCGTATCACACAAAGCGCATAAAGACCTGGTTCCCCAACAGGCGTCCACGTTTGGTGATCTTTAACCTTTCCCCCGCAACATTTTCAATTAATCCTATTTTCAACAATTCATCAATTTCCTTTCCGTATACATCGTATACGGATTGACCAAAGCGCGCGTGAAATTCCTCTTCGCTTATGCCTTCCTCAGTCAGGCGCAGTCCTGTCATCATGAACTCAGACATGTCATCTGTACGTGATTGATGGTGCTGATTAACGGTGGCAGGAGATAAAGGATAAGGAAGGGATAATGAAGGATGAAAAAGCCGCTCGATGTATGTTTTTATTCGTAGCACATTGGAATAACGGTAACCAGCGGCGTATCCATGCCCACCCGCGCCAAAGGCTAGGTAGGGAAGTCCACGCCAGTACTGGAGGTTGTGCCTGCAGGCCAGTGATGGATTGTTATATACGTCACGTCTTCCCTGCGCTCCGCTCGAGGCGAGGTTCCTTGCCCAATTCGAAATTTCATATTGAATATAACCGTTGCCTTCGAGAGTGTCGCTTAGCCATTCGTACATTTCCGCGGCGAGATCGGGGTCGGGAAGAGGCAGTAATCCTTTGGATGACCATCGTCCAAACGGGGTGCCATGTTCGAGGGTCAACGCGTAAGCCGAGATATGTTCGGGATGCAGATCAAGGATACGTTTGACGGTGGTCTGCCAGGTTTGGAGAGTCTGTTCGGGCAGACCGTAGATCAAATCGAGATTGAGGTTTTTAAAACCTGCCTTGCGCGCAGACGTGACAGCTTCTATCACATCAAAGAAACTGTGCACTCGTTCGAGCATACGCAGCTCTTCGGTATTCGCTGACTGAACTCCGTAGCTGATGCGGTTAATGCCGATCCTTCGAAGTTCAAGCAGGTTTTCATAAGAGACCGTTCCAGGATTGGCTTCCATGGTGATCTCTGCATCGTCTGTCAATGTGAAGTTGGCGCGAATCGCTTTGAAGATGGACTCGAATTGTTTTGGTGAGAGGAGGGAAGGTGTTCCGCCGCCGAAGAAGATGGTATGCGCTTCGACTACGCCGCTGCCAGTGCCGACGAGTTCGATTTCGCGAATCAGTGCATCCACATAAGCAGGGATCAGCTCTTCCTGGCCAGCGTAGGTATTGAAGTCGCAGTAGGCACAGCGATGGGTGCAGAAGGGGATGTGGAAGTAAAGACTATACACACGAATGTTTTACCATAAAGCAGTAAAATGCAGTGGGAGATCAAACTTGAC
>JBDTPH010000209.1:0-3212 GCA_039932795.1 Chloroflexota bacterium | reverse complement strand
GGGTTGTTCCTGGGTGGGTTGTGGCTGTGATGGTTGTGCGGGTTCGGTGGGAGTATCGCCTCCTCCACTGACCGCCGAACAGGCCAGTCCGACAAGTAACACGAATACAGTAAAAAAGAATATGGGACGAACAGGTTTCATAACAATCTCCTTTGTTGAAATAGATGGCGACAGTATAGCATTTGGCGGTTTAAATGCAATACTTTCTTGATTGCACTTTCCCTACAAAACAACTCCTATTTCAAAATTTTTTTATGGTACATTCATTGCCATTATGCCCATCCCTGCCCTTGTGCTTCTTCTTGTCGGCGCGGTGCTCCATACCACATGGAATCTTCTTCTCAAACAGTCGAAGGATAAATATGTTGCCAGCTGGTGGATGGTGATGACAGGTGGGATCATTGCCCTGTTCACCCTATTGTTTACAGGTTTACCTATGCGTGAAATGTGGAAGTTCGCTGTCTTCAGCATACTGGCTGAGGCCCTCTATTTCATCACTCTTTCCTACGCCTATCATGATAATGAATTCTCCCTGATCTACCCGATCGCGCGCGGCGCCGCGCCTGCCTTCCTTGCCTTATGGTCATTCCTCTTCCTGCGGGAACGAATGACAACTGGTGGCCTGATCGGTCTGGGCTTCATTATCGGCGGATTGATCATTATTGGGATCAGTACACTGGCAAATAGCCGCGTCCCGCGTCTGCACTTCAAAGGGGTTGGCGTGGCGATATTCCTTGCCCTGCTGATCTCCATCTACTCTGCGATTGATGGAGCCGCCGTCAAAAACGGATATGCCACCGCCTATGTCATGACCATGTTCACGCTCGTCCCATTGCCGATTACACCTTTCATCATCCGCCAGTACGGCTGGCGTCATTTGTGGCAGGAATTAAAAGATCAGCCGATTATCCTGCCACTCACAGGTCTGCTTGGTGTAGCTGCGTATCTGATGGCAGTTTGGGCTTATTCCATTGCGCCGCTCAGCTACTCGGGCGCAGTCAGGGAGGTCAGCGTGGTGTTCGGTGCGATCGCAGGCTGGTGGTTTTTGAAGGAGAGATTGGGGGCAATGCGTGTACTCGGCTCGGTGGTCATCTTTGCCGGCATAGTGGTCATCGCCGTATTCGGGTAACGTTCCTAAAAGAGACTCAACACCCACACGATCAATGGCGCAATGAAAAGCGCAGGCAGCATATTTCCCACGCGTATCTTTTTGATCTCCAACAAATTGCTGATGCCGACTCCCATCAAAAGGACACCTCCAGTCGCGGTCAACTCATTCATCATCGATACGTTGACGATCGCATCCAGCTGTGCGGCCATCAGGCTGATGCCACCCTGGTAAACGAGAATGATGAGGGATGAAAACGCCACCCCGATCCCCAGCGTGGACGCAAATGCTATTGAAGCGAATCCATCCAGCACCGATTTGACGGCCAGCAGGTTGTAGTTGCCTGTCAGGCCATCCTGGATCGAACCAAGGATCGCCATCGGCCCGATGCAATACAGAAGGGACGCGGTCAGGAAGCCGCGCACGAATTTATTCGAGCCATCATCTTCTTCACGCGAAAACCTCTGTTCAAGGATCTCGCCGAGCTTGTGCAGTCCATCTTCGATCCGCCACCATTCGCCCAGCAGGGTTCCAATTAACAACGAACCCAAAACAATGAGCGGGTTTTCTGTTTTGAGAAACATCTGCAGTCCCATTGCGGTGGTAAAGAGTCCCATGCCTGCGATGACAGTTTCCTTCAATTTTTCAGGGATGCGAGCCCCAAAGAATATCCCCAGCATGCTTCCAATGATGACTGCTGCGATGTTAAGTATTGTGCCTATCATGAAGAATCCTGAAGGGGCGGCCGGCTGGTCGCACTTACGATTTTGCCAACGTAGTCTGATGTCCGGCCGCTTTATTCTCCACCAGCTCCAGCACAAAGCATAAAGACGACAAACGGTTCAGATACCGTTGCAGCTCCGGGTTGGACAGATCGTCCAGGTCGAAAAGCTCCACCACGCGCCGCTCTGCCCTGCGGACGATGGCACGCGCCAGTGAGAGCGCTGCGCCTGCCAAAGAATCACCCGGCAGGATAAATTCCTTTGGCATCTCAACCAGTTTGCTCAACTCGTCCGCTTGCTGTTCGAGCCATATGACGCGCGCCTCATTAATGAAACGAAACTTCTCCGCGTTTTCGGGAGTTGCCGCCACTTCTGCCATCAATTTATACAGGTCACGCTGCGCCTCGAGCAGGATGGGACCTGAGTGCGGGTCAAGGCATTGAGCGCGCGCCAGCCCGAGGGCTGCGGTGGCTTCGTCCAGCGTCCCCACGGCTTCAATGCGCGAATGGTACTTTGCCACGCGTCCCTCGCCCAGCAGGTTCGTGGTCCCGTCATCGCCCTTGGATGTGTAAAAGGTCATGCAGATATTATAAGCGAAGCGTACCCTGTGGGTAAGCGAAGCGTACCCTGTGGGTAACCAATGCCGTATAATCGAACAATCATGCTCCAAAAATTTCATGCAGAGATCACAAAAAAGGCGCTTGGCGAACATTTCAGCGCGGCTGCTCTCGACAGGATCATCGCCGCGAATGTATATCAGGACCGCCTTGCCGGGCAAATCGGTCACGATGAATTTCACGTTGACAATAACGCCTTCGAGAAATCATATGCGTACATCCAAGAACAGCGTGCAATTGTGATTTCATCTATTCAATTGGATGATACTTCGTCTGCATGGGCGGCGTTCGGAAGATTGGCCCACACCGCGCAGGACTTCTATGCCCACAGCAATTACATTGACCTGTGGCTCTCCCGCCATGTCAACGGTTCGTATCCAACTCCGCCTGAAATTGATCCCGTTGACCCGGACCTGATCGATACCCCCGCGTTACGTTCCGGCAAGATCTATCTTCTCCTGGAAGCATTCAGCTTTGTAAAAATTCTGAAACCGCTTGTCATGCCCTTCCTGCCGCGCGATTCGCACGCCTGGATGAACCTCGACTCCCCCGAACAGGGACCCAATTTCACCTTCGCCTTCCACGCCGCGGTCAACCGGACGAAGATCGAGTTCGAGAAAACGACGGTGGAGCTTTCACAGGATTTGCTGGATGTATTTGCGGACAAGTAAACAGGTGCACAGTTATATGCAACTTTTTCATAATAAAAACGTATCATTTCAATAAATGGGGGGATGAGGAGGGAATTATTGAATACTGCCCGGA
>JBDTPH010000208.1:0-7669 GCA_039932795.1 Chloroflexota bacterium | reverse complement strand
CCTCGCTCAGCATGACATGACCAAGAGTCAACCAATTAAGGTTAAACAGAATAGTTGGAGGTGAAAGATGAAGCTTTACATAATCTTCGCGCTGATCGATATGTTGATCATCCTGGCGTATCCGTTCGTTTTTGTTTCCGGGAAAATGCGACAATTATTAAAAATTAAGAGATAATGACCCCATTCCAAATCATAGGCGAAAGTCACATGTACGCTGACGATCGCACTTTCATGGAGGTTTACTATGCCGTCAATGAACGATGTGCTGGGAGTCATTATGGGAGGCGGACGCGGGTCGCGGCTGCATCCGTTGACGAAGATGCGCTCAAAGCCTGCCGTGCCGATCGCTGGCAAATATCGTCTGATTGACATTCCGATCAGCAACTGCATCAATTCAGGGATATACCGCGTTGCGATCCTGACCCAGTTTAACTCCGTCTCGCTCCACCGACATATTTCACAAGCCTATAATTTCGACACCTTCCATACGGGCTGGGTGCAGATCTGGGCCGCCGAGCAAACCCCTCAAAGCGCGGATTGGTATCAGGGCACAGCCGACGCGGTGCGCAAGCAACTGTTCGAGATCCAGGCTTCGGGTGCCGAGTATGTACTGATACTTGCGGGAGACCATCTCTATCGCATGAACTATACCGAAATGGCGGAATTCCATTGGCAGAAAAATGCCGATATCACGGTGGCAGTCCAACCTGTCGCGAAGAGCGAAGCGTCCAGGCTGGGGATTCTGAAGCGGGAGGCGGACGGTCAGATCTCCGATTTTGTTGAAAAGCCAAAGGACCCTGCAGTCCAGGATAAGTTTGTAAGCCGCGATGACCCTGAACGGCCCTTGCTCGGCTCGATGGGGATTTATATGTTCAAGACGAAGGTGCTGAACGATCTGCTGACATATCACCTGCGGCAGGACGATTTCGGCGGCGATATTATCCCTGCAGCGATCCGATCTCATGAGGTGTACGGTTTCGATTTCGAGGGCTACTGGGAGGATATCGGGACGATCCGTTCATTTTATGAAACCAATTTGAAGTTGACGAGTGCAAACCCGCCGTTCAATTTTTATGACCCGCAGGCACCGATCTACACCCATGCGCGTTATCTTCCAGGATCGGTGGTGGAGGATAGCAAGCTGCAGGATGTATTAATGGCCGAAGGCTGCCGCATCCGTAAGGCGGAGATCACACATTCGATCGTTGGGATCCGCAGCCAGATCGCAGAGGGGACTGTGATCAAGGACAGCATCCTGATGGGTGCAGATTATTACGGCGCGGAGAAAAAACGCGGCAACATCCCGATTGGCATTGGCGCGAACTGTCATATTGAATCTGCGATCCTTGACAAGAACGTGCGGATTGGTGAGGGAGTGGTCATCAAGCCTTTTCCGAACAGCAGGGATATCGATCATGAACTTTATTTTGTGCGCGATGGCATCGTGGTGATCGCAAAGGATACCGAGATACCGGCAGGGACCCGCATCTCACCCGATTGATCAGGCAGGTGCCACTTTACGGTCCTGTCAGCATTTTGCCTTGACATTCTTATATCGGAAGAATACACTAGACATCGATTGGGGAGTAGCCACCTGCCTCTTTACCATAGGCAGGACGAGTTGTCGTCAAGACATGGTCCAAAGAGGCCATCGGTGACTCGAAACGCAATACAAAGCGTACGGCGAGACCATCACGGAGGTGCGTGGTGGTCTCGTTTTAATTTGTCAGATCATCGACTCCAATACTCATTTAGGAGATATTTGCATGACCCTCGAAAAGAACGGCAGAGCTGAAGTACCACAACAGGAATGGCACGCGCTGAAAACGGAAGATGTTCTGAATCATCTCGAAGTGCAGGGAAATGGATTAACTACGGAAGAGGCACAAAGGCGTCTGGAGCATTATGGTCCCAACCAATTAAAGGAGGCGCCGCGTCCGACTTTCCTGCAAACGCTATGGGAACAGTTGAATAGTTTTGTTGTAATCCTGTTAATTGGAGCATCCTTAATCTCGGCCCTGCTTGGAGATTATGTGGAAGCCGCGGCGATTATGGCAATCGTGGTTTTGAATGCAGTTCTGGGCATTGTCCAGGAACGCCGGGCGGAGGAGGCGCTGGCCGCGTTGAAGAAACTCGCCGCCCCTGACGCCCAGGTGATGCGCGATGGACGTCGACTGTCCATTCCCTCCTTTGAACTTGTGCCAGGTGATCTGGTCTTTCTGGAAGCGGGAAATTTTATTCCTGCCGATATACGTTTGCTCGAGGCGATAAACCTGCGCGTGGAGGAGGCATCGCTGACAGGCGAGTCGCTCGCGGTGCAGAAAAACGCCGCGACAGTGCTCGATAAAAACGTCCCGCTCGGTGACCGCAAGAATACAGCCTTCATGGGGACAGTCGTATCGTACGGGCGTGGACGGGGTGTGGTTACGAGCACGGGCATGCATACACAGCTTGGCCTGATCGCGACCATGCTGCAGAATGTGGAAGTGGAGGAAACTCCATTGCAGCGCCGTCTCGACCAGCTCGGTAAATCGCTGAGTGTGGCGGCATTGTTCCTGGTGGCAATCGTCTTCATCGTTGCACTGATCAACTATACAAACATCAACGAGCTCTTCACGGGTCCGGCTGCTTATTTCAGCGAGTATCTGGGCGAGATCACGGAAGTCTTCATCATTGCCATCAGCCTTGCGATTGCGGCCGTGCCCGAGGGACTTCCTGCAGTGGTCACGATCTCTCTTGCCCTCGGCATGCGTGAGATGATCAAACGCCACGCTCTCATCCGCAAGCTGTCCTCCGTTGAGACGCTTGGGTCAGCCACTGTAATTTGTTCTGATAAAACAGGAACCCTGACCCAGAACGAAATGACCGTTACGCGCCTGTGGGCGGACGGCCAGTTCATGGATGTGACCGGGCCAGGCTATGCCCCAAAAGGTGACTTCAAAGTTGACGGGGAAAAGGTGGAGATTTCACAGTACCTCGCCATGCTCACTGCATTGTGGCTCGGGCTGTTGAACAACGACTCCTTCCTGGAAACAACGGGCGAGGAGGATTCTCAGAAGACATACCGCATCGTCGGTGATCCCACCGAAGGAGCCCTGCTGGTAGCCGCCGCGAAAGCCGGCGCCGGTCACGTGCAGATCAAGGATGCCTACCCGCGCGAGAACGAAGTCCCGTTCGACTCGGAACGCAAACGCATGATCACCATCCACGATGTTGCCACGCCGCGAGCAGATGACCCGTCTCCGTTCACGAATGAGAAGCACAAGAACTGGGGCGTGATCGCTGTCAAAGGCGCACCGGATGTTGTGCTGGAACTCTGCACGCAGTATCAGGATATCCATGATCATCCGCGGCCACTGGATAAGAAGGCACGTGAAAGAATCCTTGCCGCCAACGATGATATGACCAAAGGCGCGTTGCGTGTTTTGGGTGTTGCCTACCGCCTGGATAAGGACGTACCCAACAACCCTGAAAACATCAAAGCGGATGAACTCGAAAAGGATTTGGTGTTCGTGGGCTTGATCGGCATGATCGACCCGGCCCGCACCGAAGTCAGGCATGCGCTTGAACACGCACGCGAGGCGGGCATCCGTACCGTCATGATCACGGGCGATTATCCCAACACGGCTCGCGCCATCGCCGAGACGATCGGCCTGCTGCGTCCCGGCAAAAAAGTGATGACCGGTGCCCAGCTCGACGAGATTGACGACACCGAACTCCGCAGGATCATAAACGATACAGACGTGTTTGCACGCGTGTCACCTGAGCATAAAATGCGCATCGTGGATGCCCTGCAGGCCAACGATGAAGTTGTGGCGATGACAGGCGACGGCGTCAATGATGCGCCCGCCATCAAGCGTGCAGATATTGGTGTGGCGATGGGCATCACCGGCACCGATGTGGCAAAGGAAACCGCAGACATGGTGCTTACCGACGACAACTATGCCAGCATCGTCGCCGCCGTGGAGCAGGGACGCATCATTTACTCGAACATCCGCAAGTTTGTGTTCTTCCTGCTCTCCTCAAATGTGGCCGAGATCATGATCATCTTCCTTGCCACACTGGCAGGTCTCCCTGCCCCGCTGACCGCCATTCAGCTTTTGTGGCTCAATCTTATTACAGATGGCGCGCCTGCCCTTGCGCTTGCCGTTGAAAAGGGTGACCCCGATATTATGCAGCAACAGCCGCGTGCCAAATCGGAACCCATTGTCAATCGCAGTATGATGCTCGGTTTGGGAATTCAAACCATTGCACAAACAGCCGCGGTGCTGGGCGCGTTTGCCCTTGGCCTGATCTGGCATCTCGAAGCCGGTGCACACGTAATTGGCAACCCGATCACGTATCTGTTGCAGCACGACTGGCGCGGCGTGGATGTGCAGACCGCGGAGACCATGGCGTTCGTCACACTCTCGTTGTGTGAACTCTTCCGTGCCTACACCGTCCGCTCGGAACGGGCTTCGCTCTTTAGTATTGGAATATTCTCGAACCGCTACATGCAATACGCAGTTGGACTTTCGATCGCGTTGCTGCTGCTGGTCACTGCTGTACCATTCCTGCAGCCGATCTTCAATACTCATTTCCTGAGCCTGCGGGAATGGGCAATCGTGGTTGGCCTGGCATTGATCCCTGCCACTGCCGAAGAGATCACCAAGTTCTTTTTGCGGATGAAAAAACAAAACTGATCGACATCCCCGCTCAACCAGTTACGGATTACGTGATGCCTGTTACGTGATCCGTAATTCTTTTAATTTGAACGACTTGCGATGAATGGACGAAATGCCCAGCCGCTTCATCGCGGACCGATGCGCCTGCGTGCCGTACCCTTTATGTTTTCCCAACCCGTAGCCTTGATACTGTAAATCGAGTTCACGCATCAGCTGGTCGCGTGCTGTTTTTGCCAGCACGGATGCGGCTGCAATGCTCAAACAGAGAGCATCTCCTTTGACAAGGGCGGTCTGCGAAATATCCAGTTGCGGAAGTTCGAGGCGAAAATCTGTCAGCAAATAATGAGGGGCCAGGGAGAGACCATACAGGGCGCGCATCGCGGCCAGGCGTGTGGCATATACGATGCCCTGTGTGTCGATCTCTTCAGATGAAGCAAAGCCAACGCTCCAGGTCAGGGCAGTCTCCTTGATACGCGGCGCAAGAGACTCGCGCTCGAGGGGAGTCATCTGCTTGGAGTCACGTACCCCGGCCAGGGCTTGGGAAGGAAGCGTTATATCCTGGGGCAGGATCACCGCTCCGACCGCAACAGGTCCCGCGAGTGCGCCGCGTCCCGCTTCGTCCATCCCCGCAATATACATGTAGCAGGACCAGAGATTTGTTTCGTACGTAAGGTCAGGGTTTTCGATCATACAGTCCGCGGCGTGCATTCCGCCGAATCAGGAGCAGGTCGAGAAACATTCGCAGCGAGTCGCGGAAGACGCTTATTTTGCTGTCGGCATTAAAATGCCAGTGGATCGGGATCTCGACGACCTGATAACCACGGTGACGCGCGATATATAACAGTTCCACATCGAACGCCCAACCGCTCAGGGTTTGATAAGGGAAAATATCCCGCGCCACGTCGGCACGAATGCACTTGAACCCGCATTGAGTATCCTGCAGGGTTGGCAGCACCAGCAACCGGATCAACGTATTAAAGACCCGTCCTGTGAAGTGACGGTAATACGGTTCGTTATAGCGGACCGCACCGGGGGCTTCGCGCGAAGCGATGGCAACATCCACATTATTCAATTGCGGTGGGAGGAACTTGCTGATCTCCTCAATGGGCATGGAAAGATCGGCATCACACAGAAAAATATACTCGCCTGTGGCCTGCTGTACGCCCCGCTGAATGGCAAGCCCCTTCCCACGCCGCTCGTTTTTAATGGCAAGCAGGTTCTCATGCTCTCTGGCAAATTCCTGTGCGAGTTCATAGGTGTGGTCATCACTTCCATTTTCGACAACAACCACCTCGGAAGTAAAAGGTTGCTTTTCAAGAAAACGAAACACCTGCTCCAGGGTATTGGGCAGGCGCTTCTCCTCGTTATGGGCGGGGACAATGATGGAAAGAAATGGATCCAATTTTTTGTTCAAGACAATACAAGGTATGCAAAGGACGCCGCAATACACAGGAGCGCCAGCACAAGTCCGGCGATGACCGCCAGCTGCCCGGGCGTCATACCAGGGGCCTTTTTGCTGCCCGGTTTGGGGCGCGGCAGCGGCAGGGCAGGGCTTGATTCACGCAGGCTGGGTGTGGGAGGAGTGATCTCGAAGGACGGTTCTTCATCATCCATTGCGAAATCAAAATCGGCAGGGTCGAACGGTTTGGCTTGTTCAGAAGCATCGAAGATGGCGCGCGCCCGCGAAACATCCTGTTGAGGTGTTTCCTGTTGTCCCGATAAGGCGCCCGGTTCCGGCCCGGCAGAGAGGGCAGTTTTCTTTTTGGGCGGGTGAGGGTTGAGGATGCGCTCTGTAAATTCAAACACATTCTCATTGCTCAGCAGCGGACGTCCTCCTGCCAGGTTCGAAACGAATGACTTGATCCCATCGATCATCATGACCTTGATGGCGGGCCGAACAGACTCGATGTGCAAGCCTGGGTCGCCTGCGATCAATACGGGCTCAATGTTGATCGGCACGTTCACGCCCTGACGCTCTATGAATGCCTTGAGCGCGGTTGCCATGCGCATGGTGCGCTGGATCAGATTGACAGGCGCGGGCTTGTACCCTTCACCTGCTTCCACATTCCACGTATCACTCCTTACCTCATATCGTCCACGCAGGTAGGTGATGTGGATCACATAAATGCCGGTCGGTCCCAGCAAAATGATGGGCAGCATGATGCCGCTTTGACCCAGGCTGTAATTGCGGATGAGGGTATATCCCTTTTCCAACTGGCGGTCAAAAAACGTGATGATCGCCTTTTGTGCCTGCAACTCATTGGGCCAGTTATAGCCAAACTGCAGCATGCCCTGAATGCGCTGGACAATGCCGAGCTCGCCTTTCTCGTTCAACAGGGGGGTTTTATCAATAATTTTCATCTGATCATTAGAAAACGGGAGCCTGTTCCAACTCGTCTCGATCTCCATCGGCACGCGTGGAGATAAAATCCGTACCGTCGCGGCGTACCACCTGCACAGGTTTCCCTTCTTCAAAAGTACCGGCCCAAAATTCCTTACGCTGGCCCACAACAAACGTCCGCCCATCCTTGAGCCGTTCCAGCAATTCCTTGCGAGGAATCATGATACGGTCAGAGAATGCAGCGCCGCGCCTCTCAAACGCCCGCACCACAACGATTTGTCCATCCTTAAAACGGACAGCTTCGATCACGCCATCAAACTTTTTTGCCATATTGAGATCTCCGCGTAGTATTTTAGCACCAAACAATAAAGAGACCCGAAAGGTTTTCGCGAAAACCTTTCGGGTCTGATCACTGTCGGGGCGCTGGGATTCGAACCCAGGGCCTCTTGCTCCCAAAGCAAGCGCGCTAACCGGACTGCGCTACGCCCCGATTATGATTTTGAACGAGGAGACCGGCCTCTTTCTCTCAAAGCAAGCGCACGGCGCCCCGTCATTAGGTCTGTGAGTATAATGCGAAGGATGAATACCCGTCAAGCGATAGGCGAAGCATGTTATCGCAAAGTGGTAATGTCCCTTTTGTGCAAAGTTAAAATGTCCCCTTTTG
>JBDTPH010000207.1:0-6158 GCA_039932795.1 Chloroflexota bacterium | reverse complement strand
GTCGGTGACCGACCGCCTGCTGGCGGCGGGATATCCACTGGCTGGAGATCCATCACTGGGAGGGTTCCGTTCGGAGAATATCACATCGGGAAGTGAGACGACATCTGCACAGGCGGTGGTCAATCAGTGGAGCGGGGATGCGTTACACCTGACCACAATGATCTCGCCAGACCTGACAGAGATCGGAGCGGGAGTCACGGTCAATGGGGGAAGGAGCTATTTTGTCATTGATTGTGCGCAGCCAGCCATCGGCGGAATCCCTCAAACAGCAGGAGTGCCAGCAGCAGGCGGATCAACCCTTATTCCGGGAGGCGTGATCATTCCAGTGGTGGTCGTCACGCCCAATGCAGATGGGGATGTCATCCATGATGTCAAAGCGGGCCAGACTCTCTGGCAGATCGCCATCTCGTATGGAACAAAGATCGATGAGATCAAACGGCTGAACAATCTTTTCGATAACAATATCTATCCGGGCACCCGCCTGCTGGTAAGAAAAGATGTGCTGATGGCAGCTACGCTTCCTCCTGAAAGCGCAATGATCGAGGCAACCACATCCCCGACGGGCCTGTCAACTCTCACAGTTCCGACTCTTCCGCAAACGCTGGCATCCACACCGGTGAGCGGGGTGTCATCCGCTTCCAGCAGCGGTGTCATGGGGATAGCCGTCGCAATTATTGCACTTGCCCTTCTGGGTGGCGGCATGGTGGCATGGCTGGGGAAATCGAATAAACAGCGAAATATCGGATAAATATCACGATAAACTCATGACAATAATTTCTTACGTCCATAAAGCCGTTTGATATACTTGAAATATTGTGAGAAAATTCACAAATAAGAGAGGCTTTTTACATGACTATGACTGAAGTTCGCATTGATGCATTATTACCACCCGAGATGGCAACACGCGCGGAGTATTTGGGCGTACGCAAAGCCGAGATGCCCTTTCTCAAGATGTTCATGTTGTCGGTGCTGGCAGGTGCTTTTATCTCGCTGGGCGCCATTTTCGCCACTACTATCGCAGCAGGTGGGATGGCAATCACAGGCCCGGACGGAACCGCCGTGTTCAATACAGGTCTGCCCTATGGCATTACACGGCTGCTGATGGGTCTCGTCTTTTGCCTGGGCCTGATCCTGGTGGTTGTGGGTGGGGCGGAGCTATTCACAGGCAATAACCTGATCGTCATGGCGTGGGCAAACGGCAAAGTAACAGGCCGGGCGCTCCTGCGCAATTGGGTGATCGTTTACATTGGAAATTTTGTTGGTTCGATGGGGACTGTCATTCTGATGTTCTTCAGCAAGCAGTATGTATTCGGCGCAAATTCAGTTGGCATTGCGGCGTTGAAGATCGGCGTGGCGAAAGTGGACCTGACGTTTGTCCAGGCGCTTGCACTGGGTATCCTCTGTAATGCGTTGGTGTGCCTGGCCGTCTGGCTAACCTATAGCGCACGCAGTACCATGGATAAAATAGTTGCCATTATTTTCCCCATTACCGCGTTTGTGGCCGCAGGCTTTGAACACAGCATCGCAAACATGTATTTCATTCCGTATGCCCTGTTCATCAAATACTTCGACCCGGAATATGTGGCCGCTGTAGGCGATAAAGTTCCACACCTCGATCTTTTGACGTGGCAGGCTTTTTTTGTGAACAACCTCATCCCAGTGACCATCGGTAACATCATCGGTGGGACCGTGCTTGTTGCAGCCGTCTATTGGGCCATCTTTTTGCGCGCAGCCGAAACGAAATAAAAGGAGCTGACATGAAGGCATTTGTATTGATAAAGATACGTGCAGGGGAAGTACGGGAAGTAATCCGTCATCTGCGGAAGATGGACACGGTTGTCGAAGCCCATATGACGTTCGGTCCATATGATGCAGTAGCCGTGATCGAAGCCGCCGACCTGAATGCAGTCGGATCCCTGATCGCTTTGAGCATTCAGCCCATCCCAGGTATAGAACAGACCCTCACCTGTCTGGCTGTCGACCTATAAGAACCCGTAATAAACAAACATGCCCCCAATTCGGAGGGCATGTTTTACATTAAAGAAAAGCGGTTTTCTGGGAATCGCCGTGATGCTCGGCTGGATTGACAAATCCAGCCGCCAGATTCGGCGCAAATGCCAGTGTATTTCCTGCATGTACGGGATTTGGCAATCCCTCGTTAGCCGAATCACGGCAACTCCCAATGAGCCAGAAAAGCATCCCGTAGATGCAATAAGTCTGCGGGATGCTTTTTCCTGACCATCTTTTTACGGTAACGTGTACTTGAGAATTCGGTTGTTGCCTGCGTCTGTCACCCAGACATTTCCCAGTGGGTCCACAGTGACACCCGCGGCAAGCCCGATCTCATCCACGCCTGTACCGAAATCGCCCCATGTGCGCACAAATTGTCCATCGCTTGTGAACTCAATGATCCGATAGCCTTCCGGGTCGGTGATGAATACATGGTTGTTCGCGTCCACTGCAATAAATGGTTTGTTATCGAGCGACTGGCCAAACCACGCATTTACATCCCATTGCGTGGCAGGCAGGTAGATCGTGCCATCTTCACTGGGGATAAAGGATTGGATGCGCTGGTTCCAGGTATCTGTCACGTATACCATCCCATCATTGGATACCGCAACGCCTACAGGTTCATCGAATTGACCCGGATCGAATCCCGCTGAGCCAAATTCGGTGATGTAATTGCCGTCCGAATCAAAGATCGCAATACGCTTGTTCCCGGTGTCAGCCACGTAGACGCGTCCCTGTGAGTCAACCGCAATGCCGCGCGGCCCCCAGAAGGAGCCCTGTGAATCGGGGAGCTCCGGCAATGGCTGTCCATATTGTCCCCACATCTTGATCGGACGCCCCTCCTCCGAGAATTTTTGTACGCGATGATTCCAGGTGTCCGTGACATACACGGAGCCATCCGGCCCGACTGCAATACCCCAGGGTTCATTAAATGTTCCAATGGGGGCGTCACCACTCACCTGGTCTGCAAATGTTCCCCACTCCTGCAACAGGCTTCCATCCGATGCAATATGCAGGATGCGATGGTTGCGCGAGTCGGCAACATAGATGTCCTCGTTGCTGCCTGCAGCGATGGCGCGTGGCGCGTTCAGTCCCAGCGGGGGATAACGGTCCGCACCGAAGATTTGATCGGCAGATAACATAACGGTACCCGCCTCATAGGGGTCTGCATCAACGGGTGCCTCGGAGGGCCCCACCCCATAATTCCAGATCTGCGAAGCAACATCCTTGCGTACATACAGCCGCATCTGGTCGGCAGGCTGCCATGTCGTGAGGGTGACGGTCGTGTTGCCCGTTGCCTGACCATACAATGTGTAATCCCGGTCGAACCAGATGTCAAAAATGCCTTCGCGTATTTGCGGGTTGGTGATGGCATTCAGGACCCGGGTTCGGTCGAGATTGAAGTAATCCTGATTGGGCCACCACATGCGGATGTAATCAAATTTGTAGAAACCATCTCCAAGCGCAGCCTCGATCTTATCGAAGTTCTTCTGGTCAACGATCACGGCAACGGCATCCCGCAGTGATCGCGTCGGCTGGTCGAAGGAACGCAGCGCTGTAAAATCACGCAGATACCATACCATGGGCCACGATACACCTGTATCCGGCGCACTTGCATCGTATGCCACAATTGCATTCAGGCCACCGGCTGTGCGCCTGGAAATCTCCTCCACCTGGGCCATCACATCCTTGATGCCTGTTGCGCCATGGGCATACACCAGGTACTCCATGGCGTCATCATACAGGATGTAATTTGCACGGAAGGATGTGCGCACGGTCTGAAGCAGGAGCAGACCAAGGACCGTCAGCGTAACCAGGCTCACAAACATATTCCTGCGTGTCAGGCGTGAAATATAGATCATGCCCGCCATGCTTCCAATGAATGCCACGAGCGCCGCGGCAAACTTCAACCAGCCCGATGAGATCATGGCCGGGTCCATTCCGTCTGTGGACGTGAGTGACATGATTGATGCACCGTTGATCACGGCGGAGAAGAATGTGACGAGCGCCAGGATGAACAAGGCGACGACGGTCAGGCTGGCGAGTTCGTCCTTCATGAGATATGCCAGCAGGGCACCTGACAGTATCGCGGCCACCAGAGGCAGCAAAAATGACGCGGTTGCCTGTAGCTGGGCCAGTTCCGTGCCCTGGAAAGGCGGGGTGCTCCCATACATGGAACGCAGCGCATTGAAGACGGCAAGCACAAATACCACCAGGACAAGGATGGACAGTGCCATGCGGCCCGGTCGCTCCTCTGTCAATCGCGCAGAAACCGATTCGATGATCTGGCCGACCGCCCATCCCGTGAACAGGATCATGGGCCATGCCATGTGATAGGTCAGCCATGGCATGCGCTCTCCGGCAATCGTGAATGCAACAATACTCGTAATGCACCACCAGGTCATCAGCCAGAAGAACAGGCCAAAATTGGATGGAGTGCTCGCAGGCATGGGATCAGATACAGGATCGGACACTGTTGGCGTTTCCGTTTCAACCCCGGGATCGGACATGATCAGCGCCTCCGTCTCAGCCGCGGCTTGATCCCGCCCAAATAATTTTTTCAAGCCCATGAGGATCGCCACAATCGTTCCCAACGCGGGCAGAAACTCATACAGAGGGATCTGGATCAATACATAATAATATTCCGGCTGGCTTCCGCGTTCCACCCCTTGCTGCACGAGCCAGTAGCCCAGCGAACCAATCACACCTGTAAAGAATCCCGCAGCATTTGTGAAGACGGTGGTGTAGAAAATGGTGAACCCGCCCCAGAACAGCGCAGCATACTTCCACCAGTCGCGGTTCCATAGCATGCCAATCGCGATGGACAGGATGAATAGCAGGACAACAAATGTACCAATGATGGCCAGTGCTCTTGCATCCAGTGCATTGACTGAAGCGGCGTCGGTGGGGATGGTGATATCCAGGCTCGATTCAAAGAATTTGATCAGGAAGGCAGAGAGCATGGGCAAAACGAACGTGCCCAGCAGGATCATGAGGTCAAAGGCGCGGTCCTGAAGAAGGTTTGCCCAGCCATATCCCCTGAAGAGAATGTATAGGGCCACCAGCAGGCCAAGGAACGCAAATCCCAGAAGGATTTCAGCTGGCTGGATGCCGCTGGTCGGCAGGGCAAGCGGTGACGTTTCTCCCGTGGGGTTGGCCGGTGCCACGGTCTCTGCCCCTGCAATGGTTTCCTGGCGGTTTACCAGACCGAACCCCAGGCCGATGGTTCCCAACAGAACCACCAACGTCAGGACCACCACAAATGCTTTATACAGGCCGGGATTGCTTTCCCAGGGCTGACGCGTGATGCGTGCAATAAAATAGATCCCCAAAAAGAGCAAGGCCTGTGCCGTATAAATGAACGAAGTCTCCTTGGTCGTGAAGTGGAGCAGGGTCGCGAGAGTGATGAGATACAAATAACGCTTGTTGCCTTGCTCCATGTAGCGCAGTATGGCATACAGGAGCAACACCCCCGATAGACCCACATAAGACTCGTTGCGGACATATCGTCCGTAGTACAGCATGTACGGGGAAACGACCATCAGGAAGCCCGCAATGATCGCACCCCATTTCCCCAGATATGCGCGCCAGTACCAGACCATCCATACGGTTGCAATACTGAACAAAACAACAGGGATACGCGCCGTAAAATCAGATGCGCCAAAGGTCGAATATAAGAATGCAATGATGTGGAACTGAAAAGGCCCATGCATCATCGGGGTATGCTGATAGCCCTGGCCGCGGGATAACAGCCAGGAAAAATACGTATGCAGGCTTTCATCGTGGCTCATCACACGCGTTCCAAGATCATAAAACCGTGTGATGATCGCCAGTAAAATGATGCCCGCAAAGAGTGCTATTTCATTTGTAATTGCCGGCAGTGCGGGGTGAATTGGTTTTTCGAGCCAGTTGATTTTATTTTTGTTATCCATAATACCTTGTGTCAAGCTGAGATTTGGAGACTTATACTTCAATCCTAATGTTCTGACAAGTTTGCTCGTAAGGTTTTCGTAATATCCAGCGAGTGTGACCATCCGTCCGGTGTAGTGGTGATGGGCCTGGTTGACGGTGTGTACATTGTTGTGAACGCATTCAATAAGCTCAAGCCGCCGTCCTCGGCGGCGCTCTTCGAGTAAATCCTGCGCCGA
>JBDTPH010000206.1:0-2531 GCA_039932795.1 Chloroflexota bacterium | reverse complement strand
GCATCTCTACCAAGGCATGTCCGAGACCCTTCGGTCGCGCAAAACCGCTCCCTCACACCGTTCGTGCCGCGAGCACGTCGGTGCGGGACGGCATCGTCCCGACACCTGCACCCACCGTGATTTGCTAAGCAAATCATGCGATGTGTCCTTCGGGAGGGTGACATAATAGTAAATTTGGCTTAAACATTATTCACGATAAATAAAAAGCTCCTGGATTTCTTCGCAGAAGTCCCGGAGCTTCCATTTAATCTGTCAATCGTTCTCTTCGTTTTTGTAATAATTTTTGAATCCTTGCGTATTTTTCACGTGACAGGGGGAACAGCCATGCCAGGATGATCGTGCCGCACAGGATCGTCGCTCCAAATGGGGAAACGAGCAGACGGATCGAATACAAGGCCGAATCAGGCTGTGTGAATTGCAATGTGCCTTGCGGAGGCGAGACATACCCAGACCAGCCCAATACCTGTAATGTGATGAATATAACCAGCGCCCCCGTCAACTTGCGAATGAGGGTACGGATGCCGTAGAAGATGCCCTCCTGCCTGCGCCGCGTACGGAGTTCATCCCATTCGATCACGTCTGCAAACATGGAGTCAGGTAGGGTATACGCTGCAGAAACACCGACCCCTGCCAGCGCAGCGACAAGGAGAAGATAGCCGGTGTCGCCTGGTTGAATGGTAAACGCCATCAATTGGACGGCTACCCAAAAGCTCATTCCCAGCATATAGGCTTCGCGCTTATTGCGCCGCTTCGCCAGCCACAACCAGAACGGAATAAATACAATACAGACCGACATAAGAACCCCAAAGAACGCCGATTCATATGCCAGCTCAAAACCGAAGATATTAATGGAAGCCAGCAGGTTTCCCTGCGCGACCCAATAGAGCAGGAAATATGGGAATGCGACCGCGATCATGTCCACGGCGGACCAGTTGAGCATATGTATTCCCACCGCGTAACGGAACGGGATATTCTGCCAGGCTGCACGCAAGGTCGCGCGGAACGGCATTGCTTCAGTCTGATGAGGTGTGGATGTTTCACGGACAAAAATGCCCAGCAGTAAAAGTGGGATCGCGCCAATGCTGCCGAAGATCGCGCCAACGAGCATGAACCCCTGCTGCTGTGAGCCGCCAGATGCAAGGACCCTGTCCACAATGGCAGGTGCAGCGACTACAACGGTCAATGCCCCGAGCAGTTGGAAGAAGGAGCGGAAGCTTGTCAGCGTGGTACGCTCATCGTAGTCTGAGGTCAGTTCCGGGGTTAAAGAAAGAAACGGGACAGAGATAAGAGTCTGCAATGTATCGGCGATCATAAAGGTGATTGTCACATAAAGCAGCAGAGCTGTCGGGCTTTCCCAATTCGGGGCAGACCAAAGCATGATGAAGCTTAATCCAAACGGAATGGCGAACCACAATAAAAATGGACGCCGTCGTCCCCAGCGCGTATTGAGACGGTCGCTTAGGATGCCTATGATCGGATCGTTGATCGCGTCCCACACAATACCTGCCAACGCGCCGAACGACGCCAGCCGTGGTTCAAGTCCCACCACATCGGTGAGATAGATGGCATAAAAGATGGATCGCATCATGCCAACACTGGAGATGCCCCAGTCTCCCGAGCCGTAGAGGAGCTTCATCCAGAAGGAGAGCGGGCGGTCAGATGGTTTGTTCATGGTTAAAGATGGGCAAGTGTAGCACACATATAGAACAGGCTTGGCGGTCAAAAGTGACGTGCCTGCACATGCGGCGATGGGACATGGACCGCCTGTGTCAGCACGGAGAGTTGTCTAAAACATGAACTATTCGTTTATCACCTACCACCCATTCAACTCCGATTACCCTACGCTTATGTAAAATACACAGTGAAACGTACATCGCGTTGCTATAATTCAGCGAACAAATTAAAAAAGGCAATCCACCGAAAGATGGATCACTGCAAATAATGTCATAGAGTGCTCGGGCTGGTTTGGGCACCTTTATCAACAATGGAGTTTTCAATGGCGCTTAAAGGTCGACTCAGTCGGACCATCCTGAATTTAAGTTTTCTGGCACTGGACATTTCCCTTTTTTCAAATCTAATTCTCCCTTCTGCGCAGGGTAAGATCGGTTATGCACTGCGTGAAGTAAATTCATCAGATCTTTCCACAGCCACCGTAATCGATGAAACCACTGTGTTAAGCAGCGTTTATATTGGTGATGAGATTGCGCTTCCAGTGGTCCAACAGCCTGAAGGGGATCCCAATTATGTTTCAACTAAGGATGGTGAGGTAACACAATTTTCTACAGTCTCAGAGTATGGGAATATCGGCTTGCTGGCTCATAATTATTTATCTGGTAAATACTTTTTACAGCTTTCCATGGGCCAGGAGGTTCGTTTGGTGTATGGTGATGGACAAACTGAGCATTTCATCATTGCTGAAATTCTGCACTATCAGGCCCTGGAGCCCAGTAGTCCCTATAGCTCTTTTAGGAACTTAAACAACAAGGATGAAATCCTTTCTGCCGTGGAAATGTTTAATCGTGTATATGGGG
>JBDTPH010000205.1:0-47917 GCA_039932795.1 Chloroflexota bacterium | reverse complement strand
GCGTACAACGTCAGAAAAGGAAACGCGTGAGCTGGGGATCAACATCGGTGATTGCGTGGCGTTCGATCCGCGTGTCGAGGTGACAAACGGATTCATCCGCTCACGGTTTCTCGATGACAAGGCCTGTGTGGCAAATCTCGTCGCCGCGATCAAATCGTTAACGGATGCGGGCCAAAGTCCGGCGCGAACCGTGTACTTCCACATTTCCAACTACGAGGAGGTCGGTCACGGCGCATCTGCAGGCATCCCCTCCGAAGTGGCGGAACTGGTCACCGTGGATATGGCGGTAGTCGGTAAAGGGCAGCAGTCCGATGAGTTTAACGTCACGTTGTGCATCAAGGACGGCGGCGGTGTGTATCATGATGGCTTGAATAAAAAATTGCGCGCGATCGCAGAGCAGCATAACATTCCATATAAGACCGATGTGTATACATTTTACGGTTCGGATGGTGAGGCGTTCTGGCGCGCGGGCGGCGATGTGGCGCTGGCGTTGATCGGGCCAGGCATCGACGCCTCGCACAATTACGAACGCGCTCACATGGATGGCATCAACGCGACCACGAATTGGATCATGGCATATCTTCTTGATTAATCTAAATAGCGGTGGTCGAGTAGTTACGCATGCTTTTCGCGGGACGTATCGAGACCATCAAATTCCATGTGGGCTTGAAATAGGCGGTCTCGATACGTGTTTCGCACTACTCGACCACCATAGGATGAAAAATGAAATTCGATGCCGCACTTCCCCCAGTCCATTTGAAGGATGTCCCCGCGATTGCGAAGGCCGCACAGGAAATCGGATTTGACGCGCTGTGGACGCAGGAGACTCAACATGACCCGTTCCTGCCCTGCGCGCTGATCGCCGAACATACAGCGCGTCTGCGCGTCGGGACGGCTGTTGCCGTTTCCTTCGCGCGTTCCCCTGCGAACATCGCCTACACCGCCTGGGACCTGGCCGCGCAGTCCGATGGACGATTCATTCTGGGATTGGGTACGCAGGTCAAGGCGCATATCGAACGAAGGTTCGGCCAGCCGTGGCCCGAGTCCGTGACTGGGAAATTGCGCGAGCAAATCCATGTGATCCGTGCATTTTGGGATTGCTGGCAGAATGGCACGAAGTTGAATTATCGCGGGGAGTATTACAAGATCACATTGATGTCGCCATTTTTTAATGCAGGATCCATCGAACATCCGAATATCCCCATCTACATTGCAGGCGTCAATACCGGGCTGGCAAAACTTGCGGGCGAGATCTGTGACGGATTTCATGTACACCCGTTTCATAGCGTCCATTATATGAAGGAAGTGATGCTGCCTGCGATTGAGGAAGGTGCGAAGAAGACAAACCGCCAACGAGAAGATGTTACAGTTTCCATCACCGCCTTTGTCGCCACGACTCCCGAAGAGATGAACTTCGCCCGTGCGCAGGTGTCGTTCTACGCATCCACGCCATCCTATCATTCCGTGATGAATCTGCACGGCTGGAGCGATGTAGCCGACAAATTATCCACGCACGCGGCCAGGGGTGAATGGGCCGAAATGCCGATGCTTATCACCGACGAGATGTTGAGTGAGTTTTGCCTGATAACAGAAGAAGAGAAATTGGCAGAAGAATTGAAGAAACGCTACGAGGGAATTGCAGATCGGCTGACGTTGTACACGCCCTTTGTGCCCGGGCAGAAGGACGATTGGTGGAGGGGATTGGCAAAAGCATTTACCTCATGAGCCTTATCCGAAGCAATATTTACGAAGACGAAACAGACTTTCAAGCCGTCAGCGATCTAATCACTAGTCATCTACCTGAACATCACAACCATTACCCTCTCAGAGTGGTTCTTAAAGGAAGTGAATTGAATTATGGATTTTAACGACTACCAAACCAAATCACGCAAGACAGCTAAATACCCCGCCATTGGACATCCCGTTATTTATCCCACCCTGGGGCTTGTCAATGAGGCGGGTGAAGTGGCGGGCAAGATCAAGAAAGTGTTCCGCGATAAGGAGGGTCAGATCAGCAAGGAGACGCGCGAGGCGCTCAAAGCCGAACTCGGTGACGTACTGTGGTACATTGCCCAGGTCGCTACCGAGTTGGATTTAACTCTTGATGAAATTGCCGAATACAATATCGCCAAGTTATATGATCGGTTGGAGAGGGGAAAGATCAAAGGGGATGGGGATAATAGATAAATATATTCGTCACTGCGGGCTGTCGGGGTTTTTCTGACAGCGTGGCAATCTCATATTTGGCAGGGAGATTGCTTCGCCGCCGCTACACGGTTCCTCGCAATGACATATTCTTCATTCCATAATCACACAAGTTCAGGAGGGGACACTTCTCACAGAATGCCTTGCGAGCCATACAAATCTCACGTCCCAGACGGATGATGTTCAGGTGCGCGGCGTAATACGTCTCGGGCGGGAATAGAGCTTCAAGATGCGGATGCGCCTGTTCAACGGTCATTTTTTCGGGGCGGAGTCCGATGCGCCCCGTCACGCGGTAGATGTGTGTGTCCACGGGGAAGGCAGCTTTATTCAATGAAAAGCATAAAACAATGGCAGCAGTCTTGGGGCCAACGCCGTTGAACTTCGTCAGCCATACTTTCGCTTCCTCCACAGACAGATCCCCCAGAAAAGACAGATCCAGGCTGCCGCGTTCTTCGGTAATGGAACGTAATACCTGCTGGATGCGCGGTCCCTTTTGGTTCGCCAGCCCCGCAGGACGAATCGCATTCACCACATCATTCGTTTCCGCATCGCGGACTTCCTCCCACGTTCCAAATTTTGCGCGCAACGCATGGAAGCCGCGGTCACGGTTTACATCGTTCGTGTTCTGCGACAGGATGGTCGAAACGAGTTCATCCATGGCAGGCAATGGGTCACGCCAGATCGGCTCACCATAAAATTCACGCAGTCGTTCATGGATTTTGATGGCGCGTTTTGCAAGTGTATTCACAGGTGTACTCATGAGTAGTCAGCCTCTTTGATCAACTCCAATGTTTTGTTCACTACAGTACGATGTTCTTGTGGAATCAATGGATCGAACATCGCCGCGCTGAGACGGTACAACGTCAATGCCGCGGCGCCGCGCGATTGATATTGCGACGCGTTCGGGTCAAGTCCCCAGGCGGTGCGGAAGGCACGTGTCCATTTCGTATCACGCCCCACCGAATCCTGGATCAGATCAAAATAGCGATTCTCGCTGATGATCATCAGTCCCTTTTGCACAGCAACCGCTTCGAGCATGTTCTTGACCAAACCCCACGTCGCGTACAACACCGTAGACTCGTGTCCACGTGCGAGACCGTTCAGGATCTTATGTACTTCCTCCGCGCCGCCCATTATTTCCTGCGCCGCATATTCATTTGCCGCAGGCTGCAAAGGGGACCAGACGAAATCCTGCGCGGCGTGTTGTAACGCAGATATCGAACCATTCTTATCGAGCAATATATTCATCCCGCGCAGACCGGGCACAGCCCAGATTGCACGGCGCGGGTCGGTCAATGCAGAGAGCTCATCATCAAGCAAGGTATGGCTCAAGCTGACCAGCTTCCCATCCCAATAGCGCAGTGTGTAACGGTCGTAGGAACTCTCTGGCAATTTATTGACAAAGATGTCAAAATCAACGTCACTATATTTGTTTTCCTGGCCGCGCGAGTAACTGCCCACAATGCAAATGCCGATGACATCGGGCGAGTCGATTTGTTGAAGGGCAGATTGAATGAACGGGTCGGATAGGGTCATATAGTATTCCTCCGCGCTGAGCGGAGTGAGCGTTCTTAGCAAACGAAGTCGAAGCGTATTTTGTGCAATCAGAACGCTACTTGATAAATTGTCCTTCGACTTCGCCGCAAAAGCATGCGGCTCCGCTCAGGACGACAACTATTTCTCCACTCTTCCGCTTTCCACTTTCCATACTTCAGCTTTCTCGGCAAATGCAGGGACAAAGAGATTCAGATCCGTTGTGGTGAACAGCACTTGTTCACTCTCACCGATGTACTCCAACAGGTCGGCGCGGCGTTGCAGGTCGAGCTCAGCCATGACTTCATCAAGCAATATCACGGGCCACTCGCCTGTTCGTTCCTTCATCCAGTTCACCTCGGCAAGCTTCAACGCGAGCAGCATTGTGCGGACCTGTCCACGCGAGCCGTAATTTCCCAGGTCAATGTCATTTGCCAGAAAGCGCAGTTCGTCACGATGCGGACCGATCGTAGTCACACCGCGGTTGATCTCTTCGCTGCGCCTTTCACGCAAGCGCGCACGAAAAGCATCCTGGATATCCTTCAACTCCAGCCCCGAGCGATCCACGACTGTGTTGATCTTCAGGCCCAATTGTCCGACGGGTTTGGGCAGTGGATCAAAGGCGGGTTCATACGAGAGGCGCAGGATTTCTGAGCCATGAGTCAGTTCGTGATGGACGCGTGAAGCGAGTCGTTCGATCTGCTGGACAGCCTCGATGCGCCACAAAATGATCTGCGAGCCGGGACGGATCAACGCGTCGTCCCAAACCTCGAGCTGGTCCACGTTCCCGCCGCGTTCCCCCAGCGATTTGAGGAGCGCGTTGCGTTGAGTCAGCGCCTGGCTGTATTCACTCAATACCCGCGCATACGCAGGTGTGGACTGTGCCAGTGCAAGATTCAAATAACGCCGCCGCTCTTCCGGCGCGCCCTCGATGATCTGCGACATCTGCGGGACAAAGATGACCGCGTTGAAATGGCCGATCACTTCACTGACAGGTTTCTTCACGCCATCGAGCAGAATTTCCTTGCGCAGGCGTTGACCGTTCAACACACCCATCGGCTCAAGGATGAGACGCGCTTCCAGCCGATGCCTGCCATTGCCTCGCTGGTAATCGGCCACAAGACGTGTTACCGTCAGCGAATTGCTCTTCGCTTCGTGGAAGTTTACGATCTGACGGTCTGCATGGGTTTGGAAGGATGTGAATGCCGCCAGGAAATAAATGGCTTCCAGGAGGCTGGTTTTGCCCTGCGCGTTGCCGCCCAATAGCACAACAACCCGCCGGGGGATGTCAACATCCAGGCGGGTAAAGTTTCGAAAATTAGTGAGAGAGAGGTGTCTGAGATACATATATGCTCTCTGCGCCGTCCCCGGCGCAGATATTACGGGTAACCACCACCGGGGACGGCGGTGGGAGCTTTCAGAGTTTCATTTCGAGTTCAATCTCATCCCGTAATGGAATGTTATTCATTCCGATCAGGGGAATACCTGGTTTGATCATTCTCGATCCATTGACTGCACCGCGGTGGATGGTCACCATTTCAAATCCGCGCTTTTGATAGAAACCCAGTGCGTTCAGATTGTCATTCGTGGTGATCAAAAAGAGACGCCTGCACTGTCTTGCACGTGCTTCTTGAATGGCCTTGTTGATCAGAGTCGAACCGATCCCTTGTTCTTCGCGCAGGCTATCCAATGAAGTGATTTCACACTCATGATCCTGGATGACAAACGTGAGTAAACCAATCCATTCGTTGTCATCTTCGACCACAAAACCATCCAGCTGCTCAGGACGATAGACGGTACCACGTGTGATCATCTCTTCGCCGCCCCAATGCTCGATCCAGAATTGACGGAGATGAGGGAGATCATCAACAGCCAGACGTCGAACCTTGAAAGTCATTACACTTCCTGTTCAGGTTCAATTTCCTGCGGTGGCTGCCAGACGCGCATGGCGCGGTCTGTGAACAGGACGCCATTCAGGTGGTCGACCTCATGCTGGAAGATACGCGCCAGCCATCCCTCTGCCTTGACCTTCATTGGCTTGCCATGACGATTCAGCCCCTTCACCTGTATCGAGGCATGACGCTCCACCTCACCGACAAGATTTGGAATGGAGAGACAGCCTTCAATGCCCATCAAGGTTTCCTCGGAGGCTTTGACAATTTCAGGATTCAGCATCGCCCACACTTTTTTCGGCGCGTCTTCATTTTCTTCGCTTTCTTCATCTGCCTCGTGTTCATAATATTCGACCACGATGAGACGCTCAGACAGGCCAATCTGGGGTGCGGCGAGCCCAACACCCGGGGCTTCACGCATGGTTTCGATCATATCGTCTATCAGGGTTTTAAGGTCTTTATCAAATTTGGTCACTGGATGCGCTTTACGGCGCAATACAGGTTCAGGGAGGGTTACGATCGTACGGAGAGCCATGGATTGAATTACCTTTTTATGGATTGCACGCGCTTTGGCTTTGCCACGCTCTGCGCGCATAGTCTTGCAGAGTTCCCGATTTTACTCTGGTTTCCGATTTTTATTATTTTCCTCGTCCATAAACTCCCGGGCGTTTTTATGATAGGTTGCCAGCCATTCCGCCATACGTTCGCGTTCTGCGGTAATTTCAGCTTCCTTTTTCCTTGTCGCACGCGCCATGCGGCGACGGTCAATATCCGACTGGACACTGGCAGGGTCGATCACATCCTCGAAAGCAAGCTTCGAGCCACCCACGGTAATGTACACCGTTCCATAATTAAAGATCTCTCCCAATATGCCAAGGCGCCTATACTCTGTTCCAAGTATGTTTTCCAGCTGGGCGGCGTTGCGTGATTCCGTGCCAAACGGTCTTTTATCGAGGTCTATGATCTGCTCGTTGGTGACTTCAAAGATATCGTTGCTCCAGTCCGCGGCTTCATAGACAAACCATGCCAGCAGCGGGAAGAATGCAATGAACAGCGCGCCCGCCCACGCATCCACGGCCAAGCCCCCCTCAAGTGAGATGAATTTCTCGTCTGGTAGTAATGCCAACTGGAACAGGCGATAGAAGAACAACACAATTACACTGAGTGAGCCCAAAATGGGTATCCATGCCTGCCTGAGCAGTACGAACCAATGTTTGCGATAGATCACAGTGTCCCCTTTTTCGTAGCGGAGGCGAAACCTGTTGGCACCGAGGAGACGCAGGAGCCTTGCCACGCCGCGCTGCCGGGGGAAGTCAGCTGGTTTAACGGGATCAGTTCTTGGTCTGAGGGGAAGCGCGATCCCCAGGCGCTTGCGGATGGCATCCTTCATCGCTTCCTTTTCCATTCCTACCGCCTGCTCCTTGGTACGATTCCAATATTCCTCGATCATTCGTTGTGCCTGTTGAGGGTGATCTACATTGCTGAACAGAATCCTGCCGACGAACGTTCGTACGATGAGATTGCCAAAATCGAAAATCCGCCCCAGTGCTTCTGTTTCCACGCCCACAGAGAGAATCGTGCTGAGAGGCGATTCCTGCCTGCTGTCAAACATTCCAATAACCTTCTCAAGCCATACGACGCGGCGATTCGTCACAATGTAGTAATCATTGCCCCAGTCGATCACCAGCCATATTGCCCAGAGGACAATTGCGATCAACGAAGCAAACCCCGCAAATGCCACGATCGTAAAAGACGCAATGGCAAACCACGCATAGAACAGGCCAGTTGGGACAAGTAGCGCGAGAACAGGCAGGATCAGATTTCTATAAAGGATGATGCGATGTTTGCGTGCCAGAAAATAAATAACTTCATCGGGTGCAAGCCACTTGAATTGCAGGCGGCGTGCCAACTCACGGCTGTGGATGGTGAGGTCCAGATTCGATCGCAAGTGGGGCGCACTCTTCACAAGCTTATAAAAGTTTTCGCGCGGTAGAACAAGCAATGATGTATCCGTGACCGCAGTCGCTGTACCCGAACGATGTCGATTCGTGACAAGCGCCATCTCACCAAAATAATCATTCTTAACCAGGACTGCAAGTTGTCTCTCTTTCCCCTCCTTTTTGCGCACAATCCTTACATTGCCACCATAGATCAAATAAAAACTCTCTGGTTTGCTATCCTGTTGAAAAATTACACCTCCTGCGGGATACGAAGTTTCAGATAATTGTTCCGCCACAGCAGAAAGTTCATCATCTCCCAAACCATAGAAGAGATGTATTTTCTTAAGTAAGTCTATTTTCGCAGGAGTATCTATCACAATTTGATTCTATCAAATTTCACGTACGATGGCACACCCATATGCAGGCATTTCCTGTACTGCGGGAAGTCGGCCAGCGAGCAGCGCTACCACAGCCTCTTCTAAAAAGCAACGAGTGGCTTGTCTCTGGCGGAATGTGACATCATCCACTGCGCCGCGGTAACGCAGGATTCCCATCCGGTCCATGATGAACGCGTGTGGAGTGGTGATCGCTTCATATAGATCTGCGACAATATGCTCCGCATCAATCAAAAGCCTGGGTATGCCTCGCGTCTTAGAAACCTCTTCCAGTAGTTGAATCGATTCGCTCCGATTGGCCGCAATTGACAGTAATTCCACGTCCCTGCCCCACTGCAGCGTAAGCGCCACCATTAAACGATCTGTCCGCTCCGAATGCGGACACTCAGCCGACCAAAAATTAATAACTACGATCCTGCCGCGGTAATCATATAGTCTATGAAGATTTCCTTGAAGATCAGGAAGTTCGAAATCGGGTGTTGGTTGGTTCAATTGCATGAGGAGATTATAGCTTTGATTATGTCATTGCGAGAAGGGCTTCAGTCCGACGAAGCAATCTCGTACATGATCGATTCGTCTACAATCGCCTGTCCGCTCGCTGCGCGCATAGCATCCCGATGTTGCGCGGGAGTGCGAAAGAAACACCATGATAAAATTCTTTCCATGAAAAAATGGCAATTCTGGCTCGGGGTGCTGATCAGTATTCTCTTTATCTGGCTCGCATTGCGCGGCCTCCGTCTTGAAGAATTCTGGGGCGCGGTGGAGCAGGCAAACTACATCTGGCTCGTGCCAGGTGTTGCGGTTTATTTTGTAGGTGTGTGGGTGCGGGCATGGAGATGGCACTACCTGCTTGGACCGATCAAGAAGATCCCAACGAAAACCATGTTTCCCATCACTACCATTGGCTATATGGGCAACAACATTTATCCTGCCCGCGCAGGAGAGGTGCTGCGCGCTGTGGTCCTCAAACGCAGGGAAGGTGTACCTGTTTCGGCATCCCTGGCAACGATCATCGTTGAGCGCATCTTCGATGGGGTCGTTATGCTGGCATTTGTCTTCGTCAATCTCCCCGAACTCGCAAAGCTGACGGGGAGCTCGGGCTTCGTTGGCAACATTCAGCAGGTGGCAGTCATCGGCACAGGAGTCTTTATCGGCGCGCTGCTGATTTTTCTTGTGGCAGCGATGTTCCCACACATGACTGCAAAAATTGGTCTATCGATGATCGAACGCTTGATGCCGAAGCGGCTACAGGCAAAGATCATTGGCATCATGAATAAATTCCTGGATGGGCTTGCCTCCCTTCGGTCGCCATTCAATGTATTAATGGTCTTTTTCACCTCGGTCATCATCTGGCTGTTGGAAACAGGAAAATACTGGTTTGTGATGCATGCCTTTAATTTCAGTGTTTCATTCTATGCGCTCATGCTGATGAACGGCATTGTCAACCTGGCCACGACCATCCCATCCGCTCCGGGGTATATCGGCACGTTTGACGCACCTGGCATCGCCGTACTCACTGCGTACGGTGTGGAACATTCAATTGCGGCGGGATACACACTCGTACTGCACGTTGCGCTGTGGCTGCCGATCACATTACTCGGCGCATACTATATGGCGCACGAGGGCATCCAGTGGAGTGATTCATTACGGGTGGAAACAAAAGACGTATAATGAATTGACAATCCATATTGCATACGGGAGGGAACCATGGAAAAGAAAAACACTTATATTCTTCGTCTAGTGGGGCTCATTCTGGGTTCAACGCTGGCGATATCGCTTCTTGTATTGCTCACCAGTTACATTTATCAATGGGACAAGCCGGTTCAGTTCAGTAACGCGTTCTTTGTGGTGGGAGCGTTCGTCATTGTTCTGGGAGTCCTTTCCGTCACCGGCGGGTTTACCCAACGAGCAAACTTCAACATGATGTATGCCGAAACTGCGGGGCAGGCTAACCAGGCTGAACGGAACCAACGCTGGGCGGCAGATATTACACAAAGATATGGAACGATGATCCTCCTGCTGACCAATGGGTTGCTGCTGATTGGCATTGCCGTGGCGATCGGTCAATTCTTCATCCAATAATAACAGGTCACTCTTTAAAAACAAGGTGGTAATTCCGCCTCGCAGTATTTAATCCCATTGCGCGCTAAAAGCTGTAATTTGCATCGGTTATACTTGTTATACGAATAGAAAAATGCATTATTAGTTCTAGCGAAGGAATGCAATCATGACGCAGACCGAAGTATCCCGGCGCAGGAAATTGAGGGTGCTCATTGCAGACGACATCCAGGAAACACGACGTAACACCCGCTTGATGCTGGCTACCATAGATGACGTGGAGGTGGCTGCCATTGCTTCCAATGGCGTCCAGGCCGTTCAACTGGCGGCTGAACATCACCCCGATATAGTCCTGCTCGACATCAACATGCCCGAAATGGACGGACTCTCGGCATTCAAAAGAATAGCGCAGATCCATCCGGATACCGGCTGCATCATCATCTCTGCGGAAAAAGATACAACGACTTTGCGTACGGCCATGTCCCTTGGGGTGCAGGAATACCTGATCAAACCCTTTACAGTGGAAGAACTGGAAACAGCCATTGCGCGTGTGCACCAACGCGTACTACAAACGCGCCAGAAACTCGCGCAAGCCGAGCAATTAAAACGACGAAATGAAGCCTACTTAAAGCAATTGGCCAGCGAATATGCAAAAACCCGCCGCACCGACAACCAGGCCGTCGAGGTGTTCGAACAGCTTGCCGAAAACCTGCAGTGCGAAGCGCGCTGGCTTCAAAACCTGGCTATGATCTATGTTGTCAGGCAGGATTGGAGTAAACTCAAAATTCTTGCAGCGAAAGTTGAGCAACGAATCAAAAAATAATTCAGCTGGAGTATGAATGACAATCGCAATTATCGGAGCGGGGTTTGGTGGCATGGCTGCCGCCTATGATCTACGAAAAGCAGGGCACAAAGTCACCATTTATGAATCCGCTGACTATGTTGGCGGGCTGGCTTCGGGTTTCAAGGAGCCGCACTGGGACTGGTCTGTGGAGAAGTTCTATCATCACTGGTTCCAGTCAGACAGTTCCATGCTGGGATTAATGGAAGAACTGGGGTTGAGGGACAAGGTCGTCTTCCCGCGCCCATTGACCGTGATGTACCACAAGGGAAAATTCTATCCATTTGACTCGATCATTAATGCGCTTCGCTTTCCGGGACTTGGGTTTGGTCTCGATAAAATCAGGTTTGGCTTCGTCGGATTATTCCTCCGCTTAACGAACAACTGGAAGGCTCTTGAAACAGTGACCGCCGACTCCTGGATGTTGAAATGGGCTGGAAAAAACGTCTATGAAAAGATGTGGAAGCCATTGCTGGTGGGAAAGTTCGGTCCGTTTTATCAGGACGTCAACATGGCCTGGATGTGGGCGCGTATCAAGGCGCGCACGACGCGTTTGGGCACATTCGAAGGCGGCTTTCAGAATTTCGCCAATCTGTTTGCCGATCAGCTGCGTGCAATGGGTGTTGAGATCCGGCTGGGAGCGAGAGTCGAGTCCATTAAACGGGAGCACCCTGGCGGGCATCTACGACAGGACAGGTTGTTGGTGCGAAGCGACGGCGCGTCCCAATCGTTTGACCAGGTACTGGTCACCACGTCCCCGAATCTAATGGCGAAGCTGAGTCCTGATCTTCCTGAACAGTATTTGAAGGGCTTGCTCGAATTGAAGTCGATGGGCGCAGTGGTGATGGTGATCTCTCTTAAGCACCAGCTGTCGAAGCACGGATATTACTGGTTCAACCTCCCCAAGGAGGCGGGATATCCGATGCTGGCGCTGGTGGAGCATACGAATTTTGTGTCGAAGGAACATTTCGGCGGCGACCATATTGTGTACGCTGGCGACTACCTGGAAGTGGGGCACGAATATTTTTCGATGAGCGATGAAGAATTATTGGAACGCTTCACACCTGCATTCAAAAAGTTTAATCCTGAGTTCGAACGGGAGTGGGTAAGAAAGGTTTGGGTGTTCAAGACAAATTATGCCCAGCCTGTTCCGCTGGTCAACCATTCAAGAAACATCCCCGCCATCGAAACGCCAGTTGAGGGATTGTATTTCGCTTCGATGAGCCAGGTGTACCCATGGGATCGCGGCACCAATTTCGCAGTGGAAATCGGAAGGCGCGCGGCAAAAATGATGCTTGGGGAAAACAAATGAATCCAGAGTTCATCAAGCCCCGTTATGACAGAGGCGGGTTTGCAGGGATTCCCAATCGGATCACACAGGCATTTGCTTCCAACAACTATGATGCTGTTGTGTTGTTTCTGGTGGATGGTTTTGGCTGGCGATTCTTTGAGCGCTTCCAGGATGCGGTCTTCATTAAACGCATCGCAAAGAATGGCAGGATCGAAAAGCTGATCTCACAATTCCCATCCACGACCGCCGCGCATGTGACCACGATCCATACGGGCTTACCTGTAGGACAGAGCGGCGTATATGAGTGGTATTACTATGAGCCGCTGGTGGACCAGATCATTGCGCCGTTATTATTTTCCTACTCGGGGACGAAGGAGCGCGATACTCTCAAAGCGGCGAAGGTGGATCCCTGGTCCATTTATCCTCGAGGAATCTTTTACCCTGAATTGAAAAAAATGGGTGTGACTTCCTATTCTTTTGGAGTACGCGATTACACACCCTCAACATTTTCCAAGGTGGCAATGGCAGGCGCGGAGCAGCAGAGATTTAATACCCTCACTGAGGCTCTGGTCAATATTGGCCAACTGCTGGAGAAGCAGACGAAGCCCGCATATATCCATCTATATTTTGACAAGATCGACGCGCTCGCTCATGAGTATGGACCCAATGCCCCGCAAACGGAAGCAGAGATCGAAACGTTCCTGCTCATCATGGAACAGTATTTTGAGCGTGTCTTCAAAAGGAAAAAGAGGGTCCTCTTCTTGATGACAGCCGATCATGGCCAATGTGAAGTGGATCCCAAAACGACGATCTATTTGAACACCGATAAACGCTTTGCAGGGTTTGAACGCTACCTGAAGGCAAACCGTAACGGCCAGCTGCTTGTCCCCGCCGGGTCGGCTCGCGACATGTTCCTCTACGTCAAGGATGACCTGCTGGACGAGGCACAAACCTTCCTGGCAGCACGGCTTGAGGGGAAAGCAGATGTTGTAAAAACAGAGTTGCTAATCTCTGAAGGGTATTTCGGCGCTGAAATTTCCCCGCGGTTCCGTGAACGTGTTGGAAACCTTATAGTGCTGCCTTATCGCTATCAGTCCGTCTGGTGGTATGAAAAGGAAAAGTTCGAGCAAAGATTCTATGGTCATCACGGCGGGTTGACACCCCAGGAGATGGAAACCATTCTCTATTCCTACGAGATCTAGCATCGTCCGTGTGGATACTGACTCTACTCTCCATGGATTTTTGGAACTTCACTTCCCGCCTGAATGGATAGCTATGGTTCCAAACATAAATCGTTCATAATTGATTTTCTTGAATCCAGCTGCCGCCATGCGGGATGCCAACTCTTCGGCGGTGACGAACCCCTCGGTGGTTTCTGGCAGGTATTGATAGGCTTCGCTGACCCCTGTCAACAATCTGCCGAGAGCAGGGATGATCACGTGCATGTGCATCCAAATGAACGGCGAGAGTATGTTTTTCCCTGGACGCGTGGTGTCAAGGATGACAATGCGTCCGCCATTCCCAAGCACGCGATATTGTTCCTGTAATGCTTTTTGCAAGTCGATCACGTTGCGCATGAGAAAGCCAGAGACCACCGCGTCAAAAAGCGAATCTTTGAATGGCAGGCGAAGAGCATCCGCTGAGGAGAAGTTGAGCACACCGTTTTTTTGTCCGACACGCATCATTTCGAGAGTAAAATCTGCGGCAACGACGCTGGCTTGAGGGAACTGTGCAAGAGCTTCACGCGCCAGATCGCCAGTCCCTGTGCCTACGTCCAGTAAACGGGATTTCTGATTCAGCCGGGCAAGTTGAATAACCTGTTTTCGCCAGCGAATATCCTGTCCGCCTGTCATTAATCGATTCATGAGATCGTAACGTTTGGCAATACGAGTAAACATATTTTGAACGTACGTTGCACGTTCCTGTCCTGTCAGTCGTGTCATTCATTCTCCTGAGTCCTATCAGTTATACTCCACAATATTAAATCAAATGTTTATGGGTGTACTGCAACAAACATCGGAGTTGAAACTTGAGTGAACAACTATCCAGGTGGAGTTCATGGATGCTGGCGATCCGCCCACGTACATTGCCTGCCGCGGCTGCGGGTGTGATCATGGGAAGTGCGCTTGCCTGGCGCGATGGATTCTTTCGAATCGACGCTGCTTTGGCATGTTTATTTACCGCATTGCTTTTACAAATGGGCAGTAATCTGGCAAATGATGTGTTTGATTTTGAACGCGGCACAGATACACCTGAACGATTGGGACCTGTACGGGTGACACAGGCGGGACTGCTCACACCTTTACAGGTAAAGCAGGGCATGGCTGTTGTGTTCGCGCTGGCGGCCCTGTTTGGATTGTACCTGGTCTGGCTGGGCGGATGGCCGATCATCCTCATTGGTATTGCTGCCATCCTTTCTGCGATTGCCTATACGGGCGGACCCTTTCCGCTTGGCTATTATGGACTGGGGGATCTATTTGTGTTTATCTTTTTCGGTCTTGCTTCCGTATCGGGGACATATTATGTACAGGCGGGCTTTGTCTCTACTGCCGCGTGGTGGATGACGACTCCACCAGGTTTGATCATCACCGCGATTCTGGTGGTGAACAATCTACGCGACCTCGAGAGTGATAGAAAAGCGGGCAAACATACACTGGCTGTCATTCTCGGTGAGCAAGCGACAAAGACACAATACTTAATTTGCATGATGGCTGCATATCTTGTCCTGCCTCTAGCTGCATGGATGGGAATTGTATGGTGGTCATCACTGCTGGCGTGGTTGTCTTTGCCGCTTGCAATTCGCTCTACGCATGTGGTCTTTACGAAAAAGGGACGTCCTCTCAATGCCGCACTGGCAGGGACGGGTCAGACTGCATTGGTGTTCAGTATTTTGTTTTGGCTGGGCTTGTCCTTTAAGTGACAAACTTCCACTTGCACCATTCTCGTTCCATCAGATCCACACTGAAATACATACCCAGTCCGAGCAGGCTCATTGCCACTACGCCTGCATACATGGCGGGATAATCCAACAACGTGCTTCCATTATAGTAAATATAATATCCCAGCCCATATTTTGTGGCAGACAGCTCTGTGATATACAACACAGCAACCGCTGTCCCAATGGATTGGCGAAGCGCAGTCAATATCGCGGGCAGGCTTGCAGGAAGATATACAAAGCGGAACAATGCCCTCCGCCCCGCGCCCAGGCTCTGTAAACTTTGAATTAATTGTGGAGCCAGGCCAGCGGCCTGGTCACGGACGAGCACAACAATTTGAAAAAATAAGATCAAAAACATAATGGCGATCTTTGCTGTATCGCCAATTCCCAAAAACAGGATCACGACCGGCACAAAGACAACTTTGGGGATTGGGTACAAAAGATAAATAAGCGGAGAGAATAATCGGTCCAATCTTTTGGATCCGCCAATTGCCAGGCCGACTGGGGCCGCTATCAGCACCGACAGGGCCATCCCTGCGAAGACTCTCCACAGGCTATATATGAAATGGCTCCATAAACCATTTTGTAATTCCCGAACAAAGACACTGAGCACCTTGAGTGGAGCGGGCAAAATAGGAAGGTTCACAACCATTGCCAGTGTCTGCCACGCCAGAAGCAATGCCAATGCCGCAAGTAGTCCATCACGCCGTTTCATGATGCATCTCTCTCCAGAGCAAATCGCATAACTCGTGATATGCCTGACTGCTTCGGTAGCCACTCTGGCCGGCGTTTGGATTCTCGAAAATTCGCGCTGTCTGATTTGGCGCGTTGTTCAGTAACAGGATCTTTTTGCCCAGGCCGACTGCTTCTTCAATTGCATGTGTCACAATGACCAGGGTTAACTCCTGCTCGCTGCATAAGCTTAAAGTCAGGTTTTGCAGATCCCGGCGGGTGACAGCATCCAGTGATGAAAATGGTTCATCCATAAGAAGCAAATCGGGCTCAAGAGCAAGTGTGCGCGCAATGGCAGCGCGTTGACGTTGTCCGCCTGAGATTTGAGAAGGAAACTTGTCTGCTACCTCGTCGATCCCCAAACGCTTGAGCCAGTATGACACACCATTTTCAGGTTGGAAATTGACGGGTGTATGCTTACTGTCTTCCCCGTAGAAGCCACGCACCCGTAAACCCAACCCCACGTTTTCGCGCACGGTGGACCACGGAAGCAAACCATAATCCTGCAAGATCAATCCACTACGAGGACGAGGACGTGTAAGAATTTCATCTTCGATCAAAATTTGTCCTGAAACAGGTTGGCGTAATCCTGCAAGCAGGTATAGCAATGTGGTTTTTCCGCAACCTGATGGGCCGAGAATGGCCCAAGCCTCGCCGCGGCAAACGCCAAGGGAAAAATCCTCAAAAAGAGGCGTTGTGTGTGGGTAGGCAAAGGTAATGGATGTGAGGTCAATCATATTGTTAGGGCAGAAACGAAGCGTTTACTGATTCCTCATAAGAAATATCGGTCGTCAGGATGCCTTTTTCCTTCAACCAGTTCAGGGCATCCTTCCATTCATCTATTGTGGGCACGCCCGCGGTTGGGAAAAGTGGTGCCTGATAAGCTTCCAGCAACGGTGGTGGTACGAGCTTTTGTTCACTCAAAACATTTTTATATTTTGCAGGTTCCACATTAAGCAATACAGTTGCTTCTTCAATTGCGGCCAGAAAACCTTTGATGGCTTCAGGGTCCCTGTCAACCACATCCTTGCGGAATGAGATCACGCTAAAACCATACTCTGGATGGTTTGAATCATCGACAATAATTGCCCCGCCCTGACTCACCACAAGCGAAGCAAGCGGATCGGGCATGACGCCCGCCTTCAACTCACCGGAAGCAAGCAAAGCCATCCGATCAGGAATTTTCGGCACAGCAATTGTTTTGATTTCATCGGGTGCAAAGCCCTCGGCTTGCAAGAGTCGCTCCGTGACATATTCGATCACTGTCCCCTGCGACACGCCGATCTCAACACCTTTCAGTCCGTCTACAGAGGAAATTCCACTTTTGACTGAAGCAAGGATAAAGAAATGGCCGCTGCCTTCTGTAGGACGCAACGCATAACGAACCACCTGCATTTGCACATTCTCTTTGTTGAAGAGCATCACTGCAAGCGTTTCATTGATTGTCCCATCCACCTGCCCGGCTGCAACTAATTGATCACGCTCAGGTGCTGAAGCAACGGGAATAAACTCTACATTGACTCCGTGTTTTGTGAAGAGACCTTCCTGCCGGGCAACATACATCGGAAGAGTGTCAATAATCGGCAGGACGGCGATCTTTAACGTTCCTGTTGCTGTCTGAGGCGCACAAGCGGACAGAAAAATAATGATGTTGAACAAAGCGATTGCAATTCTTTTGTGCATGAAGGCGCGTTCCTTTTAGTACGGCTTGTCTTATACCATGCAATTATTACGAAATCCCCCCATATCGACCAGTGAAGATTATCCACTTTTTTGCGCTAATTCTCACACATTTAGTCCGAATATCTCTGAATGGAAACACGGATAAGAAATTTGATTTTGCAGTGGAGATACGAAGATATACAGCAAGAATTATCAAAACAAAAGGGCGGCCTGATCAGGTCGCCCTTTTGTTTGATTACTGTCCACGAGCATGTGGGTAGGGGCTCCAATCACATAGATTGATGTTGGCGGTGGTTTGTCCGCCAGAGACCACGAAGGTCTTCATCTCAAGCAACTCTACTTTGACGATAAGACATCCTCCAACGGTACATCATCAATAAAGATTTCGGCTTCACTCACTGTAGAGAACTGTAGTGCCGTCTGTTCGATTTGGGCTTCCACGCGTGGCGCGTCACAAGCGCCCCCTAACACCACGTTTCCAGTAAGACGAATCGTTGCCGTGCCCTGAACAATGTTCACTCCTTCAACCTGAAGATCAGACTGGTACAAGGCGTTGTAAAATCCAGATTCACCATAGAACTGCTGTTTGGCTGAGAACAGTTTTTCCAACGCGGCACGTAATACACCCTGCGTCTGGGGGATGGTCACCGTCACAGGAACTGCGCTATCGCCGCAGCCGACCACCGTCCCCGATTGGCCGTTATCTTCCAGGGCGATCAGGAATATTTTGACTGTCTGCTGTCTTGGCGTGGCGGATTGTAGAACTGGCGGAACCTGTGTCGGAACAGGCAAAGCGAAAGTCGGTGATGGGATCACCATCGTTGCTGTTGGGTTGATCTGTTCTGTCGGCGAGCCAATGGCCGTGGCTGTATTTGTGGGAATAGACGGGGTTATTGTTGGAATTGAAGTTGCTGTTGAAGTGGATATTGGCTCAATAGTGACTTGAAACGTGCCACAGGCAGTCAGGAAAAGTAAGGAGAGAAACACAAGGAATTTATTATTTTTCATTTGACCTCAACTTTAAATTGTACACTTGATATCCTAAACAAAATATGTCACCGGGATGTTGCAGGGACGTCACAATATTGTAACAAGCGGCAGGATGCCCGGGGCATGGGAACTTGCCGTACAAATAAGCAATGCTTTGGTTTTGCTGTCCTATTCAGGTTAACATAAATTACCTTATAGATTGTCACCCTCCCGAAGGACCCACCGCATGATTTGCTTAGCAAATCACGGTGGGTGCAGGGTCGGGACGATGCCGTCTCGCACCGACGTGCTCGCGGCACGAACGGTGTGAGCGAGCGCTCGCTGCGAACGAAGGGTCTCGGTTTTAAGTCGCAGAGATGCTTCGCGGAGTTTATCCTGAGCGAAGCCGAAGGGCTCAGCATGACATGACCAACAGTCAACCAATTAAGGTTAAACAGAATAAATAGTGATTTTGATAGGAATGGCATTCCTTCCTGGAGCAACACCAAGTCTGGCGCCCGTTCCACTCTCGTTAACAAATCTCCAAACTGCGGGTACAATACAACCCATCTTATTTTTCCCCACCGCGGAAGGTGGGGTACCTAAACACAAGGAGAACTCCTCATGTATCACACCATCATCATCGTCGGTAACGTAGGCAAGGACCCTGAAATGCGCTATACCCCTTCAGGCCAGGCAGTTACGTCTTTTTCAGTGGCAACCAATCGCCAGTACACAACTGGGAACGGTGAACAGGTAAAGGAAACCATCTGGTTTCGAGTCACCACCTGGGGTAAGCAGGCGGAAGTCTGCAATCAGTATGTTAAGAAAGGTTCGAAGGTTTTGATCGAGGGACGCCTGACGCCCGATAAAGCAACTGGGGGACCGCGCATCTGGACCAAGAACGACGGCTCGTCAGGCGCATCCTTCGAAGTGACAGCGGGTACCGTTCGCTTCCTGTCTTCTCGTGGCGAGGGCGGTGAAGGCCCGATGATGGGCGGCATGGAAGGCGCTGAGATTCCGGCCGAGGACGATATCCCGTTTTAGAGTATTATGAGTCTAACAAGTCTTACTGTCCGGGCTTGTTAGACTTAACGATTGTAGGACTGTATTTATGACAACACCTGCACAGCCAACCGGCCCAAAAATCAATGTTCCCGAGGGGACCGAACCCGTATACGCAAATCTGGCGCGCATATCGCATTCACCTGCGGATATCGTGATCGACTTTGCCCATATCCTGCCTGGTGAAAGTACTGCGAATATTCAGTCACGCGTGGTCATGAGTCCGCTCAGTGCAAAACTTCTCATGCGTGCACTCACTGAAAACCTGGCACGCTATGAGGTCGCATTTGGTGAAATTAAAGTACCTGGCAACAGTACACTTGCAGAAAACCTTTTTAAACCGTATCACCCGCCTGAACCACCGCAGGAATAGCTCAAAAGTTAAGTATAGAGAGAGAGAACCATGCATAAACTCGAAAGTATTGCCAACCAGATTCGCGAGAAGTTCGATGTGCGCACTGCGAGGCGGGATCAGGCGCTCACAGAGGCACGTCAACTCACGCGCGCATGCTCGCTCGCCATCCGTGCCGTGCACCGGGATGATGTGGAAGTGATGGAGGGGCATCTGGCTGATGCGCACAAACTGGCAGATAAACTGCGTGGCGAACTCGCAAACTATCCTGATCTCTTCTACGCGGGATACACCCAGGATGCTCTCAAGGAATTCGTGGAGGCAAACGTCACCTGCGCTTTGATCCAAAACCAGGCGCTTCAGACTCCCGAGGACCTGCAGGTGGAAGAAGCAACATTTCTCAACGGGTTGGCGGAAGTCGTCGGCGAACTGCGCCGCCGCATTCTTGACATCCTGCGCTCCGGTTATTCTGAGGAAGCAGAGCGCCTGCTGGGTTACATGGACGAAATCTATTCGGTACTTGTGACCATGGATTACCCTGACGCGATCACCAATGGACTGCGCCGCCAGACCGACCTGGCTCGCGGCATCATTGAAAAGACGCGTGGCGATGTGACCTTTAGTTTGCGCGGCGAGCATTTAACGAGGGCGATCACGAAGTTGAGCGCCCAGTTAAACGGTGACCAGCAGGCAGACCTGCAGGGAAGTGGGCTTTCCATCCAAAGGAATGAGGACGATTGAGAGATGGCGCGTACCGGGCATAAGTATCCGCTGATCGTTTATCAGCATATGCTTAACCGCTGGTGGCCCGCCATGATCACAATGGGGCTCGTCTTGTTTGCACTGGCATATGGCGAGTACACCGACCCGATGGCACAGTTCATCGCGTGGCGCTGGCAGTTGTCTGCAGGCGTTGGCGCACTGGCTATTATGGTCGGTGTATTTTTTATCATCATCAGGTATTTTGCCTATGTACAACCGCTCCCCAATTATTTAAAACTCGTTACGCCTTTCATGCGCGTCAACATTTCATATAAGCGTATCCGAAAGATGACAACAAGCGAAATGCATTATCTGTTCCCGCATAAAAGTCTTTCGGGATGGGTTCAGGAGATATTTGCACCCCTTGCCAAAAAGACTGCCATGGTGGTCGAGTTAACTGCCTACCCTATTTCGCCGTCCGTACTACGCCTGTTCCTTTCAAGATTCTTTTTCAAAGATAACACGCCGCACCTGGTGATCCTGGTAAACGATTGGATGCGTTTCAGCACTGAATTGGAAAGCATGCGATCTGAAACTGACCCAAATCCACCGAACCAGCCAGGACGGACAAAAAGATCACTCCTTTCGCGGTTGCCACAAAAATGAATATTTATTTTGCATGCTCGATCACTGGTGGACGGGAATTTGAATCCGTTTATCAAGTCATTGCCAGGGCATTAGCGGAGGATGGACATGAAGTGCCGACTGCTCATCTGGCAGAGTCGGGTGTGATGGCACTGGAGGCGGTCATCGATCCGCTCGAGGTATATTCGCGCGATGTAATGTGGATCCGTGAGAGTGACGCGTTGATCGCAGAGGTGAGTGCGCCTTCACATGGCGTGGGTTATGAAATTGGATATGCGCTGGGAATCGGAAAACCGGTACTGGCTTTGCACCAGACAGGGCGGAAGGTCTCAAAGATGATCAGCGGAAACCCGGACTCAAATTTATCCGTTAAAGCATATGAAAACCCCGAACACGCTGTTGAACTTATCAGGCAGTTTTTGTCTAAAAACTTTATTCGTGAAAAACGTCACTAACTATCCGTTACATTCGACGATGGCAAAAAAGCACTGCGTGCGATATTATAAATGCGGAGACGGAACAAAGACACCTCCAAAATGCTCCTCACTGTCTCCTCCTTTGGCGAAAGCTTCCGCCGAACTACCAAGTTCGGCGGAAGCATTTTTAATCCCATGTTGAACAGGATGCATGCCGCAGGGTTACACAATTAAAATTATTTCTTACCAACTGCAGCAGGTTCCGAAAGTATGGGCAGGACAATAAAGAACGAACTGCCCTTCCCTTCCACCGATTCCACCCAGATGCGTCCCTGATGGCTTTCCACGATGGTCTTCACAATGGCAAGCCCCAGCCCGGACCCTCCGACTTCGGAGTCGATGTTGCTACCCCTATAAAATTTATCGAATATGTGAGGCTGATCCGTGGACGGAATACCCGGTCCACTGTCTGTGACTTTCAAAATCATCTGTTCGCCCTCAGATTGGATGGAGATATTTATTTCTTGATTTGGATAGGAGTATTTGATCGCATTCCCAACAACGTTATCCATCACCTGACGGAGACGAATGGGGTTTGCGCGCAGGGGCGGCAGGGATGGCCCGATATCCGTTTTTATGGTCAGGAGTTTGGATGTGATCTGTCCCTGCAGCATATCGATCGTATAGCGCAGGATACCTTCCAACTGAACGAACTCACGGCGTGTGTCAAATCCCGCCTCCATACTGCCGATATCGAGCAGGTCGTTAATCAAACCGGTAATCTGTTGAACGCTATCCTGGATGCGGATAAGAAAATCATGCTGGAGGTCATTGAGGGGCCCCGCACGTTCAACAAGCTCAGCATAGCCAATGACGGATGTTAGAGGGGAACGCAAGTCATGTGAAACAGTATGGACAAACTCACTCCTCGCCCGGTCCATCTCTTTTAAGTAGGTGATGTCCTGCATGGTGAGGGCCCGACCAACATCACGAATAACAGTAAGTTGGGCATTGCCAACCCTGCCATCAGCAAAACTGACCTCATGATACTGCAGAGGATCATTGTCATCAGTTCGTATGAGGAGTGCACGCAGATCTGGATGAACAACTACATCAAGGACCGGCCTGCCAATTGCTGATGCTTCATCCAGCCCAAACGCCCGGCACATGGCAGGGTTAACCAGCATGACCTGATTCTGGTGGTCCAGAATCATGACGCAGTCATGGATGTTATTGAATACCGCTTCCAGGCGTGAACGCTCCCCTTCAGAAATCTTGGCACGTTGCTGCAGGGATGCGGTGGTCCGCCTTACCTCACGGCGAAGCCAGTCACCGACACGATGTGCGTTCCTAAGACTGGTTTCAACAACCTCAACAATATCGTCAGTTCGGAGTGGAGGCGAAAGATATCCGCTCAACCCCAGGCCAAAAATACCTTTGATCAATTCGGGTTTCGCCTTTTCAGTGTAAATCAATAAAGGCAGGGTAGGAAAACGTTCGACCAATTCTCTGGCAACTTTCAAGCCATCATGTCCATCAAACGTTTCCCCGATCAACAACAGGGCTGGCGTGGCCTCCTGTAATATGCGAGCCAGTGCTTTTGTATCCCTGGCAATTGCAGTCTCGTAATTGATGGCACGCAGGACGCGATCCATCAAATTCAAAATGGCAGATTCTTCCAGTGCCAGCAGGATCAAATCGGGTTTTGACATAGTGGGTTGAGGCTTTACTGCTTTCTCAGAGTAGTATGATCAGGCGTGGTCGTCTTCTCTGCGGCACGCGCCATTCGTAGGAGCGCTGCACGAGACGTTTTCAACGCTTCCCGTTGATGCTCAACAAGGTTTCCCGTCATGTCGGTTAGCAAAAGATCTATCGGATGGATCGCAGATTTTAGATCCTCTGCAATGGACCTGCGAAACGATCCAAGCAATGCGTTCTGCCTCTTCTCCGCTTCCCTTGATAGCCGCATGGAATCGTTCAATGCGCGAAACAGGCGCGCATTTACAAGAGAAATAAATGCGTAATCAGCCACCGCTTCAAGCAAGGTCTGCTCGTTTTGCTCAAAGGGACGTGATTCTTTTCGGACAACAACCAGCAATCCGATGACTTCCTTTTGGATCTTGATCGGCACGGCGCAGGAGGAACTCCCGAAGTTGGCGATTTTGAATTTAAGCAATGGCTCACCCGAGATGGACAGCGTTTCGCCTGAAAGGGCCACCAGCTCGCTGACACCGTCATCAAGTGGCATATTCATTTTCCCTGCCCATACCTGCGGAAGACCATGATGGGCAGAAAGAAGAAAAACCCTGCTGCTCTCATCCCGTACCAGAAGCCAGGCCATGTTTGCATCGGAAACCTCGATCGCTCCGTCAACGATCTTTTGAAATAATAAACGCTGATCCCTAATCGAAATGACCGCCTTGCCGATATTTATGATGCCTGACATTTCGCGAACCTTACGCTGCAGTTCATGATTTATTTCGCTTACTTTCAAATCAAGCTGCTGTCGATCACGGAGAGCATGGACACGAGTCAATACCCGCTCCACTGCTGAAATAATCTCGGCATCCCGCGCCGGCCAGAGGATGTAATCTGCCGCACCAAGACGGAACGCCTGGATGATGTCCTGTTCCTGTCCCTTGCCTGCAATAACAAGCAGAGGCGTATTCACACCCTGGGAAGAAAGCGCGACCAGAAGATCCTTGGCACTCAAGCCAGGGAGATTCAAATTTGCAATGATCAAGTCAGGGGGAGTTTCAATCGAACGTTTTATGGCAGCAGAAGAATCAGTAACGACGTCCACTTGATAGCCCACAGATTGGAGCGTCTGGCGGGCAATTATGTCACTGATCTCAGGATTATGTTCAACAAGCAGGATGCGGTCTCCGGCAGATGCCATTAAGTCACTCTCCAGCAGTTCAGCGTGCTGTGTGTTTGGATTGTAACACTCTTTATTATGGGATGCTATTTGCCAATTACCTCATGCCATACTTGCGAATACAGACCGGGTTAGTCGCAACTGAGCACAGGTGATCATGAAGCTCAAAGGGCCCAAATTCGAGTTTCGCCGCATTTTTCCAATACTGAGCGTGGGTCTTATGCGGGATGCAATGGGCTGCCCGCCATCATTTCCCTGTTCATTCTGAACCTACTCAGACGACCTGGCCCCCCTTGCAGGTGCGGGGATTGGCTCGATGAGGGTGGCTTCCCGATCGTCCGCGCCCAACTAAAAAAACTCCTGCCTTCGCCGGAGCATGTGGATAAATTCATGACCTATCTGGAACAGGAGGATGTTCAGGAATATCACATCGTGATCAACCGCGGCCATGCCCCCGACTGTATGTACTTTGGTAATTCAGGTCAACTGACGACCAGGCTCGAGAGCTCAAAGGGGAAGTTCATCCGTCTACTGACACCGGGCGGCACAATGGTCGGTGAAATGGGACTCTTTCTCAACCAATCGCGGACTGCAACCGTGGGTGCTGACCAGCCCAGCGTTCTGTACCGCTTGAGCCACGACTCCTATAACCAAATGATGCAGATGGATCCGGGACTTGCATTCCACCTGCATCAATGGATCGGACGTGTCCTCTCGGTGCGTCTTGCTGAAAACAATTCCACACTCGAAGCACTGTTAAGTTAAAACTTGAATATGGGATATGACTTTCCAGTGACAATGCCACGGTGATTCGTGATGGACTTGCGGGGTCCAAACCCAGCCAGAGCCTGCTCCTGTTTCGAGGTCAGGGCTCCAAGCTGACGGAGGATCTCGAGAGTCACTGCCGGGCGTACGCGGTTCGTAGACTCGAGTCCGCTGTCCATGCGCGACGCGTCCCCGTCAGAGACTTTGAGCGCAATGCCCACGCCCGGAGAATCGGCTCCCAGCACGCCGGGCAATAGACCAATGATCTGATACCCCTCTGCGCCTCGCTTGCAGACAATCCTTCCCTCACCTGCCCTCATTAACTGCTCATCGAATTCACCATACCCGCTGACCATTTCAGGATGTGTCGTCATTGCGGAGGTGATCGTATGGCACGCAGATGCACGCGCGTCAGATAATTCGCGTGGATCGCACAGACGCGCGAAGGCAAGAGCCGCGTTGTATAACGGGACAGCAAAGTTGGGCGCGGAACAGCCATCCGTGCCAAGCTCAACCTGTTTAACCGTTAGCAGGCACATCTCTGCGAAAGAGGCGAGGATGTCCTTTTGAACGGGGTGATGAGTGTCAAGATAATTGTCGAGCGGAAGTCCACGCATTTTCGCGTGGGCAAGCATGGCAGTGTGTTTGCCCGAACAGTTATTGTGATTTGTAGTGGGCTTTTGGTTGTACACGATCAATGACCGCAGTTCATCCACATCAGCGGGCATGTGCGTGCCACACTGCAGATTGCTTTCCTCAATTCCAATTTTCTTTTGCAGTTGGAGAACCGTTTGCACATGCAGTTGGCTGCCCTCATGCGAGGCGCACGAGAGAGCCACTTCGCTCGGCGTAAACTCGAAACGTTCGATCCCGCCGCGCTCCACGAAGGGCAGTGCCTGGAACGGCTTCGCGCTGGAGCGTAAAAAGGCGACCGCCTGCGGGTCGCCCTGGGATGCGATTAATTTTCCGTGTGAATCAACAACTGCTATGGAACCGTAGTGGGTGGACTCGACGATCCGTCCACGAGTGACTTCAAAGAGGGGCTGCGGAATCACTATTCCTCCAGGGTATGGCGGGATGATGGATGATAGTGGTGAATGTAATAGTGATGCAGCCCATAACGGAGGCGATGCAGGTATTGCTTCTGACGGGCCGCGGGGGCTCTGAAATCTTTCAAGATCAGTTCTGCAAGTTTATCAGTAGCGGGCACAGCAGACTTTTTCTTGCCGAGTTTGTCCACCTTGTCAAAGATGCGCGTAAGAATATCAATCTGGTTGCGAACATTCTGCTGCGTGACAGCACCGCCGCGGCCGCTGATGATGGTGAAGCCTTTGTATTCGGGTCCCTGTAATACCTTCAGGGTCTCGATCCATTCGGGCAGATCAGCATTCGCCAGAAATGGAGGCTGGCCTTTTAATACTGCGTCACCGATGAAAATAACCTTTTCCTCCGGCAAAGTAACCCAGATGGAACCGGTGCCGGGGCCCGGCCGGCTTTCCAGGATGATGGGCGTGTCGCTCCAATGCAGGGTGATTTTTTCGACAAAAGAGATTTCTGGCGGCGCCCAGCGCACACTCCCCAAACCGGGAATGGCTTCCCAATTCGCTCCCGTTTCATCACCCTGTGCCTTAAATGTGGTTGGACGGTTACGGAAAGCCTGCGCAGTCTTCTCATGCGCGATGACGGTGCAGTCCATGGCTCGAACGCCGAGTGTGCGGTCGGGATGTGCATCCAAATTAATTAACACTCGTTCGGGTCCATTGCCCATTCCCATCAGCGAAGCGCGCCATGCACGCCCATCTTCCGGCGAAGGCGGCGCATCGATTTGGATCAGCCCGCGCGACTGGGTGATCACTCCCAAAGTGACGCCCAGATATCGTTCTTCGATATAAACGTTCTTTGCTATTGCATCCATTGAAAAACATTGCTCCTATTAAGGTGAATACACCTGTTATCTAACTGATATTGCCATCCAATTGTTCTGCAGTTGCCGTGGGGAAGGTGAAGTGGAAAGCCGCCCCGTTTCCAGACTCACTTTCCACCCAAATACGCCCGCCATGCCCCAGCACAGCCAGCCGACAGAATGCGAGGCCGATACCCAGTCCACCCGGTGCTGTTCCAGCGCCGCGCAAACGTGTAAATTTATCGAAGATCCTCTCCTGCTCAGGAGCAGCAATTCCCGGCCCATTATCCCTTACCCACATGTGAATCCACCCGCTCTCTTCATAAGCACCCATTTCAATCCTGCCACCTGAGGGGCTGAACTTACTGGCATTTTCCACCAGGTTAATGAGAACACGGCGTGCCATGTCTTCATCCACCCAGATGGGCGGAAGTTGATCAGGTAGATCGGCGGACAAGGTCTGATGGCGTCCAGCTGCCGCAGGAGTCACATCACGGATCACACTCTGGATCAACTCCATTGTTGCCACCGCTCTTTGATCCGCAACCGGCTGACCCGACTCAAGCCTGCTCACATCGAGCAGGGAACTGACAAGGCGTTGAATACGGTCGGTGGAGTTTTCAGCAATCTTGAGAATCGCCAGGACTGTTTCCTTGTCATCCTCTGTCACCATGCTATAGAGAACATCCAGGCTGGAAACAATATTCGCCAGTGGAGACCGCAAGTCGTGATAGATCATGGCGGTCAGGTCTTCGCGCAAACCATCCAGTTCCTTGCGTTCTGTGATGTCACGGATAATCCACTGGATGGAATCGGCTTCATCGAATTCGACGCGGCGCGCATGCACTTCAATCGGCAGACGCGACTCGTCCAGCCGATGCAGGGAGGACTCATAAGAGCAGGTGCGGTTCTCGCGCAGTACATCAAATTCGATACCTGTACGGTTCCAATTCACCTGATGCAATTGGTCAATCGTCAGGGAGTGCAATTGATCGTTTGAATATCCACTTAATAACATTGCCTGGCGGTTGGCCTCAAGGATCCTGCCTTCCCAATCGGTGATGAGCATGGGGTCAATACTATCTTCGAATAGCTCACGGTAACGCTGATGCGCGGCCTGCAGTTTCTCGAACAGCTGCGCGTTCTGGATCGTTGTCCCGGCCAGGCCACCCATGCCAGTCATCACCAGCAAGGCATCGGGGTCAAAGGAATTGGAAATCGGATTGATCGCTTCGATAATGCCGATCACGCCCATTGGAGATTGAATGGGTGCGACAACAATGGAACGAGTATCAACCCCCCCAAACTTATCTGCATCACTATAATTTTTATCCTGGCTGACGTTCGATACCACCACCCCGCGACCTTCGCGCGCGGCTGTGCCGACGATGCCATCACCCAGGTTGATCTTTCGTCCGATGATATTGCCGGCATTATGTCCCGCCGCAGCCCGATACACAAGTTGATCACCATCGATCATGCCGATTGCAGCGGTTTCCACCTGCAACGCCTGCATGGTTTGAATCAGGATTCGCTGGTACACATCGTCCATGCGCAAGGACACGTTCATCGCGGAGGCACCCTCGGCCAGGGCAGTCATCACACGTGCCTGACGCTGACTCTCGGTATAAAGACGCGCGTTCAATACCGCAATACCAGCCTGATCGGCAATTGCCTGCATAAGATCGAACTGTTCAGTTGAAAACACATTGGGTTTTGGATGCACAAGCGTCAGCACACCCACCAGCTTTTCGCGCGCCAGTAATGGCACGCAGATCGCAGATTTTACGCCCGATTTGTCGATCGCATCGTCGGGACGCATCAACCAGCGCTCATCCTTGCTGGTATCTGGAACCAGCACACCTTTGTGGTGACGGATCACCCAGCCTGCGAGACCCCGCTCTGTTGTATCGCGTAACTGTTGGGTTGTATGCTCAAGGACTTGTGTGCCGTAGACAATGGTGGCATCCACGGCTTTACCAGAATCATCCAGTACCACGATACTGCAACGCTCTCCGCCTACATTCTGAATTGCTTCATACAGAACCCGTTGAAGAACAGTACGCAGGTCAAGCGCGGTCGCCAGTTCACGGCTGACATGATATAGGAGTTCAAGCAGGGCTTTGGTGCGGTCTTTTTCCTGTGGTAGTGACATGGGTCCCTACAAAATAGTTTATTCCACTTCCTGTGCAAATAATACCACGCAGTAATGGTGACGGTAACAGGCAAAGTATAGCACAACCATGCAGGTGGGCTCCCATGAACACTCTCGCGGTAAAATTACCCCATGCCGCTCAATATTCCTCTGATCAAAGCCCTTTGTTTCGACGTAGATGGCACGCTAAGCGATACGGATGACCTCTACGCTAAGAAGGTTTCCCCTTATTTGCCGCCAGCCCTCTTCCCCGATCCGGATCACTCTGCCCGCCAGATTGTGATGTGGATGGAGGCGCCGGGCAATGCCCTGCTGGGTTTCGCAGACAAAATAGGCGTGGATGATGAAATGGGCGTGGCCATCGATTGGATGTCGCGCCACCAAACCCACACGTTAAAAAAATTCATCCTGATCCCCGGGGTGGATGAAATGCTGGCTGCACTCAAAGGCCATTACCCGATGGCAGTGGTCAGCGCACGGCATGAAAAAAGCACGATGCGATTTCTCGAGCAGTTTGACCTGGTGAAATATTTTGACGCGATCGTAACAGGACTCTCTGCGCCGCGCACCAAACCCTTTCCGGACCCCATCCTTCTTGCCGCGCAGAAGATGGGCGTCAGTGCTGAAGAGTGCCTGATGATCGGCGATACCACCGTGGACATCCGGGCGGGTAAATCTGCCGGAGCGCAAACGGTGGGTGTGCTATGCGGCTTTGGTGAGGAACAGGAGCTCATAGATATGGGAGCGGACTTGATCCTGAGTAACACACACGAAGTGGCTGATGTGCTAAACACAAAAGAGCTGAAGCCTTGATGGCTTCAGCTCTTCTTTATAATATGGATCCGCTGCGGCGCAGGTTTATCTCACAAGGTTCAGGTGCTTTCGCCGGATGGTCTCTGGATCGTTGCGTTCCTGGGCGATAACCTGCAGTTTTCTTCTGTATTGATCTATGCCATGATCCTTCACCAGAGGACCAAAAAATTTGAGCGCCGTGAGGAGGAAAAGATAGAGGCGGCGCAGCACTGGAATCCCTCGCTGAAATTCGCCCTCTTTTGCCCCCAAAAAACGCACATCGCCGAGATGCATATACCCCATGGCAAGAAATGGGATGGCCGTCACAACATCCGTTGTGTTTACAACGCGGTAGATGGGTGCCCGAAAGTCATAGCGGCTATTCCCCACACGCGGACTTCCGAACGTGTAACAGGCCGCGATGATCTGCCTGAACTGGGGGTAATCATCGGTATGCTCCAGATTATGTGTGGCAATGGTGGCAAGTGCTGCGCCCAAAGAGTGACCGGTAATGTAAAGGGGTACGCCCTTCAGTTCCAACAGGCTTCTTCTTATATCAGGAGCAACGCTTTTATATGCATTCACGAACCCTCCATGGACACGACCCTGCAAGACTGAAATTTTGGAGGCCTTAATGTCTGTTATCACATCCTGCCGCTTCGTTACCTCCGTGCCCCTGAAGGCAAGCACGGCAAACTCGCTGTTCCTGGCAAGGAATCCCTGTGTATCTGTCCCCTGGGAGTAAAAGGTCCTTATCAATTCAAAACCACCGCTTTTGAGTTTGGCTATGAAGAGGGTTCGGACATCGGGATTATCCTCAAACCTGTCATAGGCCAGCTGTGCCATCGAGGCGAGTATCCATGCCATGCGGTCTGAATAGGCGGCACGAAAGATCGGCGGACAGAGCATATCCGCGCTTGCCTTGAAGTATTCCCTCGCCAGGGAAAGTTGACTGCGGGTTACACCTGAGTCTCTCTCGAGTTGTTCCTTGGTCATCGTGCTCTCCTTTGTCTCAGTGGGTACAAATACTATACAGAAATCAGTGCAAAAAGTCAATTCGTTGTTACAGAATTCAATCGGAATGCTATTACTTCACACCAGACCAGTATCGCGAGCAGAAAGACGTAAAAGACAAAACCCTTCATCCAGAACGTGGGAATGGCGAGCGCGACCGTAACCCAGGTGTACATGGCGAGATTCTTCCAGCGTTTGTCCTTCAAAAACACGAAACCGAGGATGATCATGGCCGGCATGAGTGTAAGTCCGATCACCACGAAAGAGCCATCATGCAGGATGCCATGCCAGGTGCGAGGCGTGGTGCGGATGGTCTTATCGGTAGGCGAGACAAGCCCCATCAAGCCGATGCCTGTCAGGAAAAACAACCAGGTCGCGATGGAAGCCAAACGGATGGATGGCAGGCTCAGGCGCAGCCCGGACGCGAAGATAATGATCAGGATCCCGCAGAGGAGGAATGTCAGCGTCATGATCCATCCATATGGACCGAGCGCGAGTCCGCTGGGCCAGTCGAGGGGCGCGTTAAGCTTCCATCCGATGGATGACATAAAATCGCGTTCGACGATGGTGAGGATCGTGATGACGCTCCCCAAAAGCAATGGGCCGATGATACCCGCCAGCGCCGCAATTTTGATGTGCTGCTGCGCGCTCATCGTGAAAGATAAACTGCGATCAGCGCCAGCAAGCCGGGCAGTGCCTGCATGTAAAGAATGGATCGTTTGGCCGTAAGACCGCCATACAGGCCTGCGATCACAACACAAATGAGAAAGAAGATTTTTACGGATGTGACACCGGTTGCAAGTCCCCAGAGCAGGCCTGCCGCGAGAAAGCCATTATAAAGACCTTGATTGGCAGCCAGTGATGCAGATGCCGCTGAATATTCGGAGGTCATCTTGAATGTCTTTCTGCCCACAGGGTGATCCCAGAAAAACATTTCAAGTGCAAGAAATCCAAAATGCAGGAGGGCAACAATCGCAACCAGGGTATTGGCAATCAGACTCATTTTTCTCTCCTTATTATTTGGATATCATTCTCGGAGCAAACATCCATAGGGCTAATAATATCAAACCACCTGCCATAAAAGGTACAGGCGCGCCGAACCAGTGAAAGAGCGAGCCATAGAAGATCGGGGCAATGGCATTTGCCGCGCTATACGCTGCAGCAGAGATTCCCAGCATGCCCCCCACTTCAGCATGGTCAGACGACTTGGTGATCAGGCTGTTGACGGCGGGATGTAAAACACCGCCTCCCAATGCCGCAGGGAAACTTGCGATCACCAGCCAGATGATCCCCAGCCAGCCGCGCCTGGATTGATCAGGCAAATCCACCTGGATGTTCTCGGCCGAGACGCGCACCGCGCCATCTCCTGCGAGTCTTTCCAGGACTTTAGCCTGGTCATACCATGGGACAGGGACGCGCGGCGTCAGCGCGGTGCCGATCAAACCGATGGCGAGTGTGGATACACCGAGGATCACCAGCCAGCGGTCACCTTTTTGCTTTGACCATCGTCCAACAAACCCCGCCTGCACAATGACAATGAACAAGCCGGCAATCACAAACAAGCCTGTTGTATCACGCGCATCCATGCCCAGCTGCGAAAGAGTGAACAATGAAAAGAGTTGCTCATAGCCTCCGAACGCGATCTGATAAAAGAACATCAGGGCAACCAGAAAGCCGATCTGTGGACGGCGCAGTGCTGTTAGCATCGTGGTGTACGAAAAAGCTTTGCGAGCCAATGCCGAAGGTGAATCGGATGTCTTTGTTTCGCCAAACCAAAATGAGGTCAGAAGGATGGAGGCAAGGGAGAAAAATGCTGCAGTGAATGCAACGGCCTGGTAATTCTGTCCCGTGGCGGCAAGGACGACAAAGGCAATCACCGGACCGATAATAAATCCCATGCCAAATGCGGCGCCGATGAGGCCGAGTCCCTGTGTGCGGGTCCTGTCGTTGGTGCTGTCTGCAATCGCGGCCTGCGCCGTGGAGATGTTCGCACCAGAGAGTCCGTCAATAATGCGCGAGATAAAGAGAAGCAAAAGTGTGTTGGAAAACCCAAGCAGGATAAAACCTGCGAAGGTACCGATCTGGCTGACTATCAGTACTGGTTTGCGGCCAAAGCGATCAGACAGTCGTCCCAGGATTGGCGCACCCAGGAACTGCATCATTGGGTACGTGGCTTGCAGAATTCCAATGACAAATGGAGTGGCGCTGAAACGAGCCGCGTATAACGGCAATAAAGGAATGATGATGGATAGCCCCAACAGGTCAACAAATACGATGACGAGGATGGGCAGGATGCGTTTGAAATCGAGTTTTTCCAGAGGCTGTGCAGGAGTGGTCATGTAGTTTATCTACTTAACCCACCAGGTAAAACCAACAAACCCATCACCACCAGAAGCAGTGAACCAGCAATCAGGAATAAATTATTGCGGAAGCGGCTCGTGTCATCCGCAGTTTTCCAGCGTGCAGACAGATGGGCGACTACCGCGGCCGCAATCATGATCAGGCCGTGTTCCAGACGATAGCGCGGGAAGCCAGCACCCGTAAAACCGTTCCAAAGCAGTACGATAATACCAAGCGTCACCTGCAGGTCCATGAGTCCGCTGAAACCAGACATCAGCCCGCGATCCATGCCTTTGAATTGACCGCCGCCCAACCAGCCAATAAGGAATTTAATGATGGCGATCACTGCAACGAGCAATATCAACCAGCGAAGCCCGGAATGAGCCATTAACAGAATATTCATGATTGTCTCCTCGATGAGAATATTGACGCAATGGTAGCATAATTTCATTTCCAGCGTAGTACTTTTGGTTATGGAGATGCAGGCTGGGATACTGCCGAATAGTTATCGGGAAAAAGTATAGTAACGGATATGAAGACGGCACGACCGATTCTTCCCAAGCGGTGGATGAAGATCCTGTATATCCTGGCTGGTTTATACGCAATCGCTGTACTCTCATACATTTTCATCGAAACAGGGAAACCACTGGGGGTCCAGGGATTTTCACCAGTTCTGGTACGCAGGTCACTTCGTTTTGATCCTGCCGGCGCATATTGTGGATATCTTCCTCCCGGAGTATTATGGGAGAATCAGTGATGCGGTCACCACGTTCCTTCTCGTGATCATGTTGGTGACCTCCTTATACCTGCTTCGGCGGGATTTGCAAAAGATACAGGTTCAAACCATACACCAAGAGACAGAAACCCATGAAATACGAAATGATACTCACCGAGATACGCAGCCGCGTTGGGCTGATTACACTCAATCGTCCACAGGCGATGAACGCCCTCAATCACCAGCTCATGCGAGAAGTAATGGACGCGCTCGCGGCTTTCGACAAAAATGATGCCATTGGAGCAATGGTCATCACAGGCAACGAGAAGGCCTTCGCTGCAGGTGCAGATATCAAGGAGATGGCCGATCAATCCATCCAACAGATGATGGACCGCGACCATGTTGCGGTGTTTGGCAGGGTCAGCACGATCCGGAAGCCGGTCATCGCCGCGGTATCGGGCTGGGCATTGGGTGCAGGATGCGAAGTTGCGATGGCGTGCGATATGATCGTCGCTTCCGAATCCGCAAAGTTTGGCCAGCCCGAGATCACGATCGGCGTCATGCCCGGTGCGGGTGGGACTCAACGACTGACACGCGCGGTCGGCAAAGCCATCGCCATGGAAATGATCCTGAACAACCGCACGTTGACCGCCCAGGAGGCCCATCAGTTTGGACTGGTAAACCGCGTCGTCCCTGTGAATGGATATCTCGACGAGGCGCTCAAACTTGCAGATGAGATCGCTGCCCGCGCCCCGCTGGCTGTCCGCTCCGCCAAGAAGATGATCAACCAGGCCCATGAGCGGACTCTTGCCGATGGGCTCGAAGTGGAGAAGCAGGAATTTTATAATTTATTTGCCAGTGAAGACCAAAAGGAAGGCATGCAGGCATTCATCGAAAAGCGTACACCAGAGTGGAAGGGAAAATAATATGCTGGGATATGATGAACTCAAAAGTGCATTTCAGGAATTAAGCCTGGCAAACAAGCCTGTCATCGCACACGCCTCGCTGCAGCCATTTGGCTACATCCACAATGGAGCGGATACTGCATTACAGGCCCTGATCAGCTCAGTAAAAAGTTTGATCATGCCTGCCTTCACGTACAGGACCATGATCACGCCCGAAGTAGGCCCGCCCAACAACGGTATTACGTACGGCGCTGACGGGGATCTGAACAAAATGGCACAACCCTTTACATTAAACATGCGCGCAGATCCCATGATGGGCGTCCTGCCTGAGGCCTTGCGCAACCACCCTGCCGCAAAACGGACCGCACATCCCATTCTATCGTTTACTGGCATTCAATCGGACTTGATTCTTGGCACACAAACACTTTATGAACCATTCGCCCCCATCGCTGCACTGTCAGATGAAGACGGCTGGGTCGTGCTGATCAACGTTGACCATACTGTAAACACAAGCATTCATTATGCAGAGAAACTGGCGGGAAGAAAACAGTTCATGCGCTGGGCGCTGGTCGAGAACCGCGTCGTGGAATGTCCCAACTTCCCCGGTGATTCATCAGGCTTCGACGCAATCGAGTCCTATATCCGCCCCGATACCCGCCGCGTGGACATGGGTGAAGCATTTATCCAGGCCATCCCATTGAAACGATTATTTGAAGCCGTGCAGGAATTAATTAAGCTGGATCCGCTGGCATTGCTTTGCCAGCGGACGGATTGTGAACGTTGTAATGCAGTCAGGAGTTACTGAAACGTAATCTCTTCCACGCGCCAGCTTTCCTCCCCCATCAGCTTTTTCAGGCGCTCGAGCATTTGAGGACAGACGCGCGTGCTGTCATTGGGGAAATCGATCAGGTATCCTGTGCCATTCTCAAAGATCTGAAAACTGAAACGGTCACGACCGTGGAATGAAATCAGCGTACCATAGATCGTCTTGATGCGGCGCCTGTCATGGTCTTTATCGCCCGTTGTGCGCAGCATCACAGTGATTTGTTGCGGCGGGTGTTCCTTATCGGGTTCCTCCTGCACCAGTGGGGCATACAATGTTGGCGGGATGTGATGTGATTCCACGATGATCGCTTGGACTGCCACTGCTGCGCGCGGAGCCTCCAGCGGCTTCCGTTCCACCTTTTCTACATCAGCCTGGACCGCATCCGTTTCCAATGGCGGCGTGCTGACAGGTTTTGTGTCCACTTTGGGCTCAGGACGTGCGGCGATCTCGGCATTCTCGAACGATGGCTGCCATTGTGTGCTCCAATCCTCCGGGAAGTTATCGGGCGGCGGTGGCATATCAGCGTTGTCCCATGTCTCTTTCACGGCAGGCGCGGCATACGCCGGCGCGGGCTTCTCGGCAGCATGACGAATGGGTGGTGGGATGGTTGGTTTCTCCTGCGGGGATGATGGTACAGGAACATTTTTTGGGTGCGCAGTGATCGGCTTGGGCTGCGTGGACTTATAGTTCAGGTCCGTCACCCGCTCATCAGAAACGTTCGACTCCTCAGTCGCTTCGTAAGACGGATCAGCCATCGGCTTGGAAACGACGGAAGTGTCCGTTAGTGGTTCGAGAATTTTGATCTCAGTCCGAATCACATCCACCAAAACTTTGGGGGGAGAGGAGCCCGTATCCGCCTTGCCTTCGACAATAATGATCTGACCCACGCTAAGCTGTTCGCGGTACTTTGCCCATGTGCGTGGAAAGAGCACGAGTTCAATATTGCCCTGGATATCTTCGATGGTGACGAAACCCATCGGCTTGTTGGTCTTGGTCGTATAGGGGCGGACGGTATTAATGAGGCCCGCCACACGCACTTTTTCTTCGTGCTGCGCTTCATGAAGCTGGCCCGAAAAATAAGTGACGATCTGTGTAAAGATTTTTTGATAGGGTGTGAGCGGATGATCGGAGATGTACAGCCCGATCAGCTCGCGTTCCCAGTTGAGCATTTCACGTCGATCCACATCCTGGACATCCGGGAGCGTGATCGATTCGGTGACACCTGTCACCGCGCCGAAGAGACTCATCTGCCCCGCCTCCACAGCGCGGAAGTGATTGCTGCTGATTGCAACGAGACGATCCAAGGAAGCAATCAGCGCAGAGCGATTGCCAAAACAATCCATCGCACCCACTTTGATGAGACATTCAAGGGCGCGTTTGCCAACTGCGCGCAGGTCCACGCGGCGGGCAAAGTCATTGAGGTCTTTGAATTTTCCGTTTGCAATGCGTTCTTTGATTATGAGTTCAACCGCGGCCTGACCCGCATTTTTGATGGCGCCCAACCCAAAACGGATACTGGGTTTGCCATCCGCCTCGGCGTCTTCGATATCGAAATCCCAGCTTGAAGTATTAACTTCAGGCGGGAGAACCGGCACGCCCATGCTGCGGGCATCTGCCACATACAAGGCGACCTTTTCAGTTTGCCCCGCAGAAGCGGAAAGTAACGCAGCCATATATTCGGCTGTGTAATTGACTTTAAGATAGGCTGTCTCCACTGAGATGACGCCATAATCGGCGGCATGGGACTTGTTGAAACCGTAGCGCGCGAATTCCTCCCAATCGGTGTAAATGGCTTCCGCGATCTCTTTTTCCATCCCCTGATTCACTGCACCTGCAACGAATTTCTTGCGGTGCTTTTCGATGTCCTCCTTCTTCTTCTTTGAAATTGCCTTGCGCAATTCATCTGATTCAGAAGGAGTGTAGCCCGCCAGTTCCACGGCAGCGCGCATGAGCTGCTCCTGGTAGACAGGGATGCCATACGTATCCTTGAATATCGGCTCCAGCTTCGGATGCCGATATTCCACTTCTGCTTCACCATGCATACGCGCAATGTAATCGGGGATGAACGCCATCGGTCCCGGGCGATAGAGCGCGACCATGGCGATGATATTATCGAGCGACTTGGGCTTCATCTGCACAAGATAGCGGGTCATCCCGCCGCCTTCCACCTGGAAGACGCCTGCGGTCTGCCCGTTGCCCATCAACTCAAACGACTTGGGATCATCCAGCGGGATGTTATCCAAATCGAACTTGATGCCATGCCGCTTTTCGATCAGGTCGCAGGCTTTTGCCATGACACTCAAGGTGATAAGCCCAAGGAAGTCCACTTTCAACATGCCGAGCGAATCGAGAATACCCATTGCAAACTGAGTCACCGTTTTGATGGGAGTATCTTCCGAGTTGGAAGTCGGGCGGTGCAGCGGCAAATAATCCATGATCGGTTTATCTGAGATCACCACACCTGCAGCATGCGTTCCTGCATTGCGGACGGTGCCTTCCATCTTCGCAGCGGTATCGATCAGCTCACGTAAATGCGGCTGGCTCTTGTAGATCTCCTTGAATTCAGGGATCGCCATCGCATCTTCCATCGTGGTGTTGCGACCCGAAACGAAGGGAACGAGTTTCGCCACGCGGTCCACTTCAGGAAGGGGAATATCCATCACACGTGCCACATCCCGCAGAGCGGCCTTCGTCCCCATGGTGCCAAAGGTGATGATCTGCGCAACCTTGTCATTGCCATATTTGTGCGTGCAGTATTCGAGCATCTCCGCACGGCGGTCATCTCGGAAATCGAGGTCGATATCGGGCATATTAATACGTGAGGGATTCAAGAATCGCTCGAACAAGAGGTCATACTTAAGCGGGTCAACAAGTGCGATCTCCAACACATAGGCGACGATTGAACCCGCTGCAGAACCGCGCGCGTTGTACCAGATCCCATTTTCCTTTGCGTAACGGCACAGATCCCACACGATCAGGAAGTAGGCATCGAATCCCATTTTGTGGATGATGCCAAACTCATAGTCAATTCTTTCCTGGACCTGTTGGCTGCTGGCGCGTTCCCCATAGCGTTTCCTCGCCCCTTCATAACAAAGGTGACGTAGATATGTTTCGGCTGTATATCCCTCAGGGACAGGGAAGTCTGGCAGATGATAGCCTTTGAAGCTCAGGTCAACATTGCAACGCTCGGCAATAAGCAGGGTATTGCTTAAGGCTTCGGGCACTTCTGCAAATAAATGGCTCATCTCCAAAGGTGTGCGCAGGTAATATGAATCATCCGTCATGCGCATGCGGTCAGTCTCAGAGAGAAGCGATTGGGTTTGAATGGCGAGCAGAATGTCCTGCAGGCGGGCGTCATCCTGGTTGATGTAATGTACGTCATTTGTGGCAATGTAGTTCGCCGCGTAACGTGCCCCCATCTCGACCAGCTTGCGATTTAAATCCGTGATCTCCTTGATATTGTGCTGCTGCAACTCAACGAAGAAGCGGTCTTTGCCGAAAACGTCGTAGTACCAGTTCATCCGCCTGACGGCCTCTTCAGGCTGGTCATTTAACAAGGCCCGCGGAATTTCAGCAGACATACAGCCGGAGGTGCAGATGAGTCCTTCAGAATGAGCCGCTAAAAAGTCCCGATCGATGCGGGGATAGTAATAGAAACCATCCAGTTGCGCTGCGGACGAAATCTTGAGCAGGTTCTTATATCCCGTCTCGTTTTCCGCCAGCAGGAGAAGATGATAGGAGGAACGGTCAAGTTTGGAGTCGCGGTCGGTCATGCCGCGCGCTGACATATAGGCTTCCACACCAATGATCGGTTTAATTCCCTCTTTGGTTGCTGCGTTATAAAAGTCAATTACGCCAAACATCGTGCCATGATCGGTGATGGCGACAGCGGGCATCTCCAAATCCTTCACGCGTTTCACGAGCTTCTTGATATTGGAGAAGCCGTCTAGCAGGGAATATTCCGTGTGGACGTGAAGATGGGCAAAGGACATTGAGTTGACCTGTTTCCTGTACGTGTTGTGATGTGGGGTTAGCAAAGATTATAGCACGCCTGTTCAGTTATCAAAGCAACGATATACTTAAAATATTCCTGATATAACAAAAGTCCTCCCTTGAGATAGGACTTGCTTTGTGCTGGAGGAAATACTCGCAAACAAAAACCCTCCGACATGGAGGATTCTGTGTGAGCGCGGAGGGATTCGAACCCTCAACCGTCGGCTTAAAAGGCCGCTGCTCTGCCGTTGAGCTACGCGCCCATCACTCGTAAAGCGGACTGCATTCTAACATGGGAAATATTCATCGTCAACGTAAGACAACTTGTTATAATCACGTCTATCGATCTGGAGGATCCAATGGCTGAAATGTTGCATGTGAATGAAGATACTTTCAAAAGTGAAGTTTTGGACTCAAACCAGCCTGTGCTGGTGGACTTTAGCGCGGTATGGTGCCAGCCCTGTAAAATGCTTGATCCGGTGGTCAAGCAACTGGCCGGTGAATGGGATGGAAAGGTCAAGGTCGTTAAGATTGACGCCGATGAGAATCCGGGGCTTGTGATGCAGTTTGGTGTCATGGGAATTCCCACCCTGCTGTTCTTCAAAGCCGGCGAGATCAAGGAACGAATTACGGGTTTTATGCCTAAAGAGAAACTGGTGGCAAGGTTTAGTCCCCACTTCAATTGAGATTCAAGCGAATCACAAAAGGCTCCAGGAACATGTTTTGTTCCTGGAGCCTTTGTATTTAATCAGTTCGCATTAACTGTTCAAGTTCAGTAAAGTCCACACGGGAGGTGAGATCCAGGCTAAGGGGAGTGACCGAGACAAAACGCCTCTTGCGGAGGGCATATACATCCGTGTTTTCCGGTTCATCGTCCAGCCTTCCCGCCTCACGATAATTGATCAGCCCGGGCTCCGTCAGTGTCTGGCGCTCCGTAGCCAGAGGCTCATAATATCGCTGCCGCGAGATGCGGGTAAGCTGCCAGGGAGTGTCAATGGTTGCGTCCGAAGGCACATCCACTTTCAGAAGATCAACATCGGCAGGAAATTTCCTGTCCAAAAGCAGCCTGGCGAACTGAAGTGTAAATTCAGCCGCGACGAGAAAGCTTACTTCGTCAGAATAGGACAGGTGATATTTCGTATCCGCTTCCAGTGAAACAGCCAGGGAGGGGATACCCAGAGCAGCACCTTCCATTGCCGCTCCCACCGTGCCCGAAATGGTCACGCCAGTGGCAACATTCTCCCCGTAATTGATTCCCGAAACAACCAGATCGGGCTTGCGTTTCATGACATCCAAAATGCCGTAGAGAACCGTCTGTGCCGGGCTGCCCCCCACGGAATACACGCTCCAATCCTGGCCGTTGACCTGTACCCGTTTTTCCTCAATGATCCCATCTGACGTGCTGGGCAGGCTGCGTCCCATGCCCGAAGATTGATCGCGTGGCGCAGTAACGGTAACAAACCCAAGCTTCGAAAGAGAGGCGGCAGCCGCCCAAAGCCCGGGGGATAGGATCCCATCATCATTGGTCAGAAGGATTTGTGGTTTTATGGTTGACATAGATTCCCAGCAGGTAAGAGAATGAAAAAGGAGCGGGGTTCCGCTCCTCTGTTAAGGCGCCCTCGGCGCGACTCGAACACGCGACCTATTGCTCCGCAAGCAAGCGCTCTAATCCACTGAGCTACGAGGGCATTATGGCAGTCAGGGATTTTAATTCATAATCAGGGTGGGGTCAAGAGAGATGTCCCCTCCCATCCGTTATTTCGCCGTGAGCAGTTCCGTCAATATCTGCGCATGTATCCCGGGTGTGGAGGCGATCACCGATTGCGGCGGCGAAATATAATCGCCTGTTCCATTTACATTGGTTATGTTCGCGCCCGCCTCTTCACAGATCAAGCCGCCGGCAGCTACATCCCAGGGCTTAAGAGACATCTCCCAGAACCCGTCAAAGCGGCCTGCTGCCACATAGCACAGGTCGAGCGCTGCTGACCCAAGTCTGCGCACGCCCTGTGTTAATTTGCCGAGGCGCACAAAATTGGCAAAGTTATCCTGAGGAGTATCCCAGGCGTCGTATGGGAAGCCCGTCACAAGCAGGCTCTTTTGCAGCTCAGTCGTGGATGAGACACGCAAGGCTTTTCCATTGAGCGTGGCACCTTTGCCGCGTTCTGCCAGGAACATTTCGTCACGCATCGGATCGTAAATGGCGCCGAGCTTCAATGCCCCTTGGGAAGCGTAGGCAATGGAAACACAAAAGATGGGGATATGATGGGCATAGTTCACTGTCCCATCCAGTGGGTCGATATACCAGATATCTTCATCATTGCCTTGAATAATTCCACTCTCTTCAGCAACAATATGATGATCAGGGAAATTCCCCTGGACTTCACCAAGCAGAAACGCTTCTGATTGATGGTCCACTTCAGTGACCAGGTCGATCACGCCCTTGTAGTTCACCTGGTGCTCGGTGTTATATCCGGCCCGCAGGATTGCACCTGCTCCACGCGCAAGGCGTTCGAGTTCGGCAAGAGTTGGCTGCATTAATTTGTCAATCCGTCAATGGTTTTATAGATATCGTTGAGTTCGGTTTGAATCTCATCGCGGTCACGCATGGACTGCTTCAACAATGCTTCAAAGGCAGGTTTTTGATCAGTGGGCAATGTGTAAAGGAGGCGTTCCGCGCGTGCCACCTGTGTATTCTTATGGCGTAATTTATTCTCGAGCCTCGTACGATAACCGTTGTAGAATCGTTCCATGTCCAGCGGTTGGGGCTGTGTGAGCGGTTGTTGTGTGACGAGTTCGGCAACAGTCAACAAAAAGTCTTCTGTGTCGATTGGTTTTTCCATGAAACGAGCTGCACCCAAACTCAAGGCGAAATCCTTATCTTCGGGTGTCACATACGTTGCCGATAAGAAGACCACAGGGATCGGACGGGTCTCGGCGTTCAAGCGCAATTTCTGAACAAATGCATAACCGTCCATTTTTGGCATCAGGATATCGGTGATGATCAATACCGGCCTCTGACGCGCGATCACGTCGAGCGCCTCCTCACCATTACGAGCGGTGAGCACCGCATAGCCTTTGAAGCGCAACGTGACTTCCAGCAATTCCAGAACATTTGGGACATCTTCAACGATCAGGATGGGTCCGTATAAAGTAGGCATGGCCGTATTGTAGCCTCCTTCTGGATGACAAACAAGAGCGCCTCTTTTTTTGACATCAACCTGCCACAGTTAAATGCATGTGATTCAATCTGATGGAGTTTTCGTCAACCACTCCAGATGCGCGACCCCAGTGCTGAACGGATAAACTCAACAGCAAGGATTGCTGTTTGATTCTGAACATCGAGGATTGGATTCACTTCAACAAGATCCATGCCGATCAATTTTCCCGTTTCCGCGACCACCTCACATGCCAGATGTGCCTCACGGAAGGTCAGGCCACCAGGGACCGGCGTCCCCACCCCTGGCGCGTGACGCGGGTCGAGCGCGTCCATGTCGAACGACAAATAGATGCCATCCACATCGCGGCTGACGCGGTCAATGGCTTTTTCCAGCGCGGCGACCATCCCGATGCGGTCAATCTGTTCCATGCTCTGGACCATGCCTCCCGCTTCACGAAGGTTGCGTTTTTCGCCCGGGTCAAGGTCACGCGCCCCGATAACGGCGACACGGCTGGGATCCAGGATGGGAGGCGTTTCATCCCATAACGAGACAAGGCGTGGATCACCGAGTCCGCACAAAGCCGCAAGGGGCATGCCGTGAATATTGCCCGAGGGAGTTGTCTGAGCAGTATTGAAGTCGGCATGGGCGTCCACCCAAATAACGCCAAGCCGGCGATGTTTTGCCGCGCCACGAATGGAACCAATAGATAGGCTATGATCCCCGCCGAGCACAAGTGGAAAATGTCCGCCTTGAATGGAAGTTGCAACCGCGCCCGCGACACGCCGGGCCATGGGAATAATGCAATCAATGTACTTGAGGTTGGCATCGGTGATACGGCATGTTTCCTGAATAGGCACCTCTATATTGCCTTCATCGTTAAGGGTATATCCCAACTCTTCGAGCTTCTTGTGAAGATGTGCATATCGTATCGCACTGGGACCCATATCCACACCGCGGCGGTCCGCACCCAGATCAATGGGCACACCGATAATATCAATTTGCATTCATATCTCCTCTGATTAAAAAAAGGCGGACCCGCCGTCCGCCCCTGCAGGTTCGGCGATAATCTTACTATGCGGTCCTGTAGTAACCAACATCGACCGAATAGACCTGTCCGCGTTTGATGACCTGCCTGACGAGGTTCGTCCCATAGCGGTATCCAATATGACGATAGTCGGGCACAGACATAATCAGCATGTCCGCCTGTTTGCCGACTTCGATGGAGCCGATCGTATCGGACCTGCGGATCGCATGGGCGGAATTGATCGTTGAGGCGGCGATGGCCTGGGCAGGAGTCAATTTCATATAACGACACGCTAAAGCGATTGCAAACTGCATCGATTCATTCCAGGACGTGCCCGGGTTGCAGTCTGTTGCCAGTGCAAGGATTGCATCCGCCTCAATCAACTTGTGAGCAGGGGTATAGTCTTTTTCAGCAAGTCCGAACGGTGTACAGGGCAATGCCACAGCAACGGTATCCGATTTTCCAAGAGCGATGATGTCTGCATCGGAGGTCTTCACCAGATGATCTGCAGACGCCGCGCCCAACTCGGCAGCGAGCGACGCGCCCCCAATGTTCCCAAACTCATCCGCGTGGATCTTGAGTGGGAATCCCAGGGAACGGGCCTTCGTCAGGACCTGGCGCGATTGTTCAAGATTAAAGGCTTTGTCCTCACAGAAGACATCCACAAACGGCATGGAGAGCCGCGGCGCGTGCGTCTCCCACCATTCCTTGAGAATCGGCAGCATCGTTTCGCAAACGAGATCGGTGTAACCCTGAGGGTTATCCTTATATTCAGGTGCGATGGCATGCGCGCCGAGGAAGGTGAAAGACAGGTCAAGCGGAGTTTCGTCGTCCAGAGCAAGCAGGGCCTTGAGCAGACGGAGCTCCGTTGCGGTCTGCAGTCCGTACCCCGTTTTGGCTTCGACAGTAGTAGTGCCGTGTGCAAACATGCGCAGCAGACGCGGGCGGGTCTGCGAAATGAGCGTTTCAATGGATGCCGTGCGCGTCGCGCGGACCGTGGAAATGATCCCACCTCCCGAGGCCAGAATGTCGAGATACGCTGCTCCGGCCATCTTCATCTCGAATTCGTTGGCGCGGTCACCACCCCAAATGACGTGTGTATGCGGGTCCACGAAACCCGGCATGAGGACACAGCCATTCGCGTCCAGAGTCGGCTCGTTGGGATAGGATGCTCTAAGCTCAGCGGTTGTGCCGACCGCGACAATCCTTTCATCGCGCACAACGACCGCGCCGTTTTCGATGAGGCCGAGGGTACCGAGGGCATGTCCGCGTTGGGGTCCGCCTGCAAGGGTAAGGAGTTGGGAGGAGGAGTGAATGAGCATTTTAGTAATTGGATTTGTGCTGATGTAATTTAACCACAGATGAGGGAGATATTAATATGATGTGCGACCAATCAAATGACATTGTACTCTTAACTCGATGATGGGTTGCGTTATTAGGATTCTTATGTAATGTCATTCTCCCGAAGGACACGCCTGCACTTCAACAAACGCACGATTTGCTAAGCAAATCGTTTGCTATGAAATGCTGAAGCATTTCATATTTCAAAAATCGGGCGCAAGTGTCGGGACGATGTGAGAATCTCCATGATTGTCTCAGAGACGCTTCGCTCTCGCTCAGGTGACATTAACCTCTGATGGATAGAAAGAGCTATCCTGTCCAGGGCAGCTCTTTCTATCTATTTTGTCTTCTTCAACATATATGATGTAATACTTCCACGCGTTGGCGGCATGTCGTAGACAAAGATCAACTCACGCTCATCCAGCACAGAAGGTTCCCATTCGGGGAAATCAGCGGATATCGAGACCAGCCGTGCGCCCCTTTTCATCTGTGTTTCCAAATGCGGAGCGAGTTTCACAACTTCCTTTGAAGTGGCATAGATAAAAACAACATCTGCATCCTCTACATCGGCTTTGTAAAAATTTCCCCACCTGATTTGAAGCTGATTTCCAAATCCGCTGGCGAGGGCGCGCAGCCAGATCAACGCGCATTGGATGGGGCCAACTTCCATGCCAACTGCATTTGCGCCAAAGTCACGTGCTGCCATAAAGAGCACGCGTCCGTCACCTGCGCCGAGATCGTAGAGAGTTTCGTTCGCCTGAAGATTTGCCAGCGTCAATGCTTTGTGAATCCGCTCTGGCTTTGTCGGTACAGGCGGAAGCCCGTACAGCGCGGGGACAAGGATCCATAACACCCCTACGATAAAAAGAATAATACTCAATCCGAGAGCCAGCAGAATGATCACGCTTCGCTTCCTTTGATCCGCCCGAACCATGCAAGGATACGCGGAATGATCACGATCCTTTGAGTCAATTCGCCGAGCGCGAATAACGCAAATACATTGAACAATATCGCGATCAATGCCACTGGTAGAAATCCGAACTTCTGATAGACAAACGTGGCAAGCAGAGCGCCGATCATGCGTCCCACGGCATGTCCCATCACGTTAAAGGATAACATCGTCGCCCGCAGGCCGGGCATGACCTCGGTCATCAACGGGATGTGACTCACCAGCACATATTCGAACGTGATGTAAAACAGGAACAACCCAACCAGCGCGCCCGCTTCGGTTGTACCGACGATCGGCAGCAACAACGCGGCGAGCGCGTTGCCTGTCAGCCCCAGTACCAGCGCGCGCGGCTTGCCGAGTCGGTCTGTGGTCAATGCCACGAGTCCCTCTCCACCCAACTCTGATATTCCAATCACGGCCGAGGCACCTGCGAGGGCGGCGATCTTCAACCCAAATGAATCTTCAAGCCACACGCCGAAGATCAGATTGACCAGTTCATTGGCAGCGCTTGCCCACAACGCAATTGATATCGCTGCGAGTGCGGGAATATTCGTCAGCACGGCGCGGAAATTTTTAACGGATTCATTCGTCGCCCCGGAAGGAGGCGTACGCGGGACCATCTGCCAGACGACCGCAAACATGACCAGACCCAATCCCGCCAAAAGAGGAAACGGAGCATTCCACCCATAGGTTGCGATGAGGTATCCTGCCAGCGGAACCCCGGCGATGAAGGCCAACGACCATGCCACCTCCGTGACCGCCAGCGCAGTGCCGCGTCTTTCGTATGGGATGCGGTCACCGAAGTAGGCCTGCATGGAAGGGTCGAAAAGATATTTGGCGAGGATGGCAAGCAGGACCGCAATGCTGAACGTGATAAAGGTTGGGTGGAAGGCAACCAGCCCCATGCCGACGGTGAAGAGGAAAACACCTAAAAGCATTCCAAACCTGCGGCCGCGCTGATCGGCAATCGAACCGAATATCGGCGCGAAGACGCCCACGAATGAACGCGCCGTGACAACGAAGGACAGGGTTGTGAAGTCCACGCCGAGGCCGCGTGCAAAGACCGCCAGAAACGGATACACCATCCTGTGCATGGTATTCAGGATGGTGCGGAGGAACACAAAAACAAGAAGTTGAAAGCGAAGTCGCATATTTATAACGCGGGAAAGAATACCACAGAAGCTGAACCGGGAAAGGCAGCATATTATGCCTTCATGGGAGAATGTATTCAAATCTTGAAAACGAGCTCAGCGAACTACACGACGAAATTTGTGCCTTATTCAGGTTAACTCGAATTCCCTTACAGTATGTCACCCTCCCGAAGGACACACCGCATGATTTGCTTAGCAAATCACGGTGGGTGCAGGTGTCGGGACGATGCCGTCTCGCACCGACGTGCTCGCGGCACGAACGGTGTGAGTGCCAGCGAAGGGTCTTTGTCTCAGCCGTAGAGATGCTTCGCTACGCTCCATTAGACTTAGGATATTCAACAGGCTTAGAAT
>JBDTPH010000204.1:0-8128 GCA_039932795.1 Chloroflexota bacterium | reverse complement strand
AAAAGAGTTATGGGAAATATTGGAAAAGGCGTTGTAATACAAAATGCGCAGGTCCTTGGACCTGCGCATTTATTCAGGTTAACATAAATTACCTTACAGATTGTCACCCTGAGCGTAGCGAAGGGTCTCGGTTTTCAGTCGTAGAGATGCTTCGCCTCGCTCAGCATGACATGACCAGGAGTCAACCCATTAAGGTTAAACAGAATAATTACCTCTATTCTCTTAATCCACTATCTGATCACACCCAATTTTTTCCCTGCTTCACCAATGACATCCATGGCCCGCTCGATCTCACTCGGCTCGTGCGCGGCGGTGACGGTGGCACGCAGGCGGGCGAGTCCCTCGGGGACCGCAGGTGAAACGACCGGCAGAACGAACACATCGTTGTGCTGTGCTTCGCGTGTCATTTCAAACGCCAATACGTCGGTGCCGCACAACACAGGGACGATCGCTGTCTCGGTCAGCATGGTGTCAAACCCCATACTCTTGAGTCCGCCAATAAATTGTTTCGTGTTCAGGTTTAGTTTCTGGATCCGCTCAGGTTCATCGAGGATCACTTTGAACGATTCGTTCGCAGCGGCGGCCTGTGCTGGCGGCAACGCAGCAGAGAAGATGTAGGCGCGGCTGGCATGGCGCAAATATTGGATGATCTCCTTCTTCGCGGCCACATACCCGCCAACAGATGGGATGGTCTTGCTCAGCGTGCCCATCTTGATATCGATCACATCTCCGAGACCAAAATGCTCTTCGATTCCTGTGCCTTTTTCACCCAGTACACCCACGGAATGCGCTTCGTCGATCATCAGCCATGCCTTGTACCGGGTGCACAGATCAAGCACCTTTGGGAGATCGATAATATCGCCATCCATGCTAAAGACTGAATCGGCGATCACCAGTTTGGCAACATCTGCAGGGGCATTCTTGAGCAGGCCTTCCAGGTGTTCCATGTCGTTGTGGCGGAATCGGCGAAACTCCGCGCCAGACATTAAACAGCCGTCTACAATGGAGGCGTGGTTCAACTTATCGGAAAATACATAATCGCCGCGCCCCATCAGAGTTGAGATAACACTCAGGTTCGTGGCATAGCCTGATGAATACGTGAGAGCAGCTTCGGCATGTTTGAAGTTCGCAATGGTTTCTTCCAGCTCGGTATGGATCGTCAATGTGCCAGCAAGCGAGCGTACACCATGGGTTCCTGTGCCGAACTGATCCACGGCCTTCCTGGCAGCTTCGTTGATGCGTGGATGGTTGACCAGGCCAAGATAACTGTAGGAAGCATACATCCCCATCTCGCGCCCCCGCACACGCACTTTCATCCCAGGCAGGATCTCCTCCACTGGCTGGTTATAAAAATACAGGTCATTATCCCGGGCCAGGGAAACGCGATTCATGATCGCGTGAATACGGCGGGTAACGGAATCATCAGTGCTATGAAAATCCATGCGAAGCCTCCAGAGAAGAATTAAGCAAGTTTACCAGAACTTCGAAGGGCGAACCTTGCGAAGGTTAGCTGTCAGGATGCTGCCCCTGTGTGAGTAACCTTCGCAAGGTTAAGATAGTTGCACGGGCATCCCTGTTCGAGCCGATTCGAGCAGTGACGTAATGGTCCGCACATTGCCGAGGCTGTCATCCAGCGAAATGCGCGGCTCATGCCCGAGCAGAATCGCATCCGCCATGTTCTCCACTTCGCCGATGTACAGCTCCTGTCCTTTGACCTTGATGGTCTCAGTCTTGTCATCGCGCGTCAGGTAGATCTTTTCGTTCTCTTCAGGCTTGAACGGCCGAGGGATGCTCAAGGTCCCTTCGCTGCCAACGATCTCCATAAACGCATGCTGCGGGATGGTGAAGCTGCTGTCGAATTGGACCAGGACATCGTTGGCAAACTTCATCTGCCCGACGAACGTCTCATCGATCCCTGTCGGACCTGTGACCTGCCAGCCAAAAACGTCAAGCGGATCCTGCCCGAGAACACTGCGCGCGTAGCTGATGGGATAGCATCCAATATCCCAGATGCTCCCACCGCCCATGGCCGGGTCCAGCAGGCGAATATCCTCAGCGCGTGAGAGGACAAAGCTAAAGGAACCGCGGATCAGTTTCAAGGTGCCCAGTGAACCGCTCCTGACGATCTCCTGCACCTTCAATGTCTGTGGATGATGGCGGTACATGAACGCCTCCATGACAACACGTCCGTGGTTGCGCGCCGCGGCCCCGACCGCATCCACATCGTCCGCGTTCAGCGTGAGCGGCTTTTCGCACAACACATGTTTGCCCGCTTGCACGGCTTTGATCGTCCATTCGGCGTGCAGGTGATTTGGCAATGAGATGTAGACCACGTCAATTTCAGGGTCGGCAAGCAGAGCCTCGTATGAACCATGCGCCCGCGCTATCTTTTTCTCCTTTGCATATGCATCCGCAGACGCCTGCGTCCGTGAAGCGACAGCCAGCAATTGATTACGCTTCGATGCCCGAAGCGGGGTGATCAAGGCGCGGTTGATGCGCGCGGTGGAGAGCAATCCCCAATTTAACTTTTTAGCCATGCGATCGCCTTTCTTATGATTGCCTATCTTATCATGAACAAAATGTACAGCCGCGGTGCTCTGCTTCGACGATGGCCTGGTCGCTCGACCAGAAGAAGTTTTCTTCGCCGATCACTTTGACCAGCCCGCCGCGCTCCATCATGTTACGGGCGTTATCGTGGACCCCCGCAAACATCAACGTGCCGCCCTGCTTATGAAGTCGTTCATGCAACCGATGGATCGCCTCGATGCCAGCCGTATCCACCAGTGACACGCCCCGCATCGAGAGGATCAGGGCATGCGTCTCGCCCAGGTTGGCAAAGGCTTCATTGAATTGGCCTGTGGCTGCGAAGAACAGCGGACCCGTGAGAAACGCAACGCGCACATGCCGGCATTTGCCTTCGGTTTCAATACCGCGCTGACGAAGCTTATCTGCGTCCACATCCTGCACAGAGATATCAATGCTGGCGATCTTGTTCAGGAAGACTGCGCCCGCCAGGAAGGAGCCGATCAGAATGGCCTGGGTCAGGTCGAGCACGATCGTTGCGAGCATGGTGATCGTGAAGGCGATCATGTCCGTTTTGAAGCGTTTGCCGAAAATAAATTTGATGGCGTCCCATTCGTTCATACGGACCGCGGTCACCATGAGGACGCCAGCCAGCGCAGCGAGCGGGATCCGCTCCATGAACGGCGTGAGCAAAAACATCGAAAGCAATAATCCGACTGCATGGATGATGCTGACGAGGCGCGTTTGCCCACCTGATTTGATGCCCACACTCGAGCGCGCGATCGCGGCCGTGGCGGGGACTCCGCCGAAGAATGGGATCAGCATGTTGCCAATGCCCTGCGCGACGAGTTCCTGATTCGCCTGCAGGCGGATGCCTGTCATATTGGAACCGACCGCGCCGCACAGCAATGATTCCACGGCACCGAGGGCAGTGATCGTCAGGATCGGTGCAATAAACTCAGGAAGATTCGACCAGGGGATATTGGATAGACTAAGGCGGGACTCGAGGACCAGGGACTGAGGGATGGATCCAATAATTGAGGCGGACCCGTTCAGGGCCCCGCCGAGAAGGGTGGCCAGGATGAGCCCAAGCAGGGAGGATGGGAAGCGCGCGCTCCATTTCCCTGGCATGAACAACATGGTCCCGATGACCACGAGTCCGAGGAGGAGGGTCTGGATGTCGGGCGTAAATCCGCCGCTGAAATATCCCAGAAGTTTTTGTGCGGCAGTTTCCGTAGCGGGGGTCTGGATACCGAGCAGGTTGTCGATCTGGCTGATGAAGATAATGAGGGCAATGCCCGAGGTAAAGCCGCTGATGACCGGTGCGGGGATAAAGGCGATAAAACGGCCGAGGCGCAGGATGCCAATGATGAGGAGCAACGCACCTGAGAACAGGCCTGCAACCCAGATACCTTCCAACCCATAACGGCTGACAAGCACAAGCAGCACCGCAGACATCGCGCCTGTGGGTCCGCTGATCTGGAAAGGTGCACCTGTGAGCAGGCCCATGATGAGTCCCGCCAGAATGGCAGTGACCAGTCCCGCCGCAGCGGACGCGCCCGAGGCGACACCGAACGCCAGCGCAAGCGGAAGTGCGACCGCGGCAACGGTCAGCCCTGCGAGCAGGTCCTGTTGAAATTTGGCGAGTGAATACCCGCTGAACTCGTCTCTGTAAAGACGAGCGAGACTTCGACGTGGCATGGGTTGTTCTCCGAAATAGATAGTCTTACAAAGGCTCGTACCCAGACGATCGCTGAGCATGCATGCTCCCCCAAGGCGTCCTTTGTTGTAATGGGCGGTATTTTATCACAACAGAATCCCTCTGCAAATTTCTATTTCTCATATCACAGTAGCGTCAACTGGCAGACAGCTGAAATGACAGTCAGGTATGTGCCGAACAACCAGCGAGCCAAAGAAGGGTGATCGAAATCCAGAAAGCTTGTAATACTCTTTTGCATTACTTTAGCGTTATGTTCATCAACGCGTTCCACCCAGGAGGGTTGTATCCTTTATTCAAGCCATTCGAATAGATATTTCACATCGTGCTCGATCTCAAACTTCCTGAGGAAGTCCATATATTCGTCATGAAACGTTTGTTTGGCATGATGCTTTTCCTGATTCAGAATATAGTCGTACACATATTTGATCTGCGAGTGACTATACGAGAACGCCCCATAACCTTCCTGCCAGCTGAACTTGCCTTTTATCCAATTGTTGTCATTGATGAAATTGCTGGAGTTGTTTTTGATATCCCGAACCAAATCAGAAAGAGCCATCGAAGGCTTCAAACCAACGAAAACATGGACATGATCGGAAACGCCATTGACGATGATGGGCTTGTGGCCCTTGTTCTTGATAATCCCCGACATGTATTTAAAAACATCATCACGCCATTCTTTTTGCAGGAGATTCTCACGTCCCTTTACAGCAAAGACAATTTGAATGTAGATCTGGGAATACGTGCCTGCCATGTTACCTCGATAACCCCGAAGGGGTGAACACACTGTAGAACGATGGATATGGTTTGTCCAAACCCCGAAGTGTCATGGGTTTCTGATCATGTCATCCCTTCGGGATTTGTACAGTACTTTATTGCGTGGTTACAGCCTTTTCATCCCTTCGGGATTACATACTGCGTTATCAATATCCAGGATCATAACATCCCTGCGGGATTAGCTGCTTTGCAATCCCGTAGGGATAAAACTACTGCAGGAACGGATTTGATTTTTCGTTGTGAACCCCGAAGGGGTGTCATGGGTTTCGAATCATGTCATCCCTACGGGATTTGTACAGCATTTTATTGCGTAGTTACAATCTTTTCATCCCTTCGGGATGTCATCCCGCCAGCTTCAGCAATTCCTCTTCGCCGATGATCTTCACGCCCAGTGATTTGGCCTTTTCATATTTTGAACCCGGGTCTTCGCCGAGCACAAGATAACTTGTTTTCTTGCTGACGCTATCGGTGACCTTGCCGCCGTGCGATTCGATGAACTCCTTGACGGTATCACGCGTCAATGTGGGAAGCGTGCCTGTGACAACAAAGGTGAGTCCCGTAAATGAGTCGGATACCAGGCTCTTTGCCACCGCCCTCTCCCCGCCCGTGGGCCACACACCCGCGGCTTTTAGTTTCTTCAACACCTGCCTGTTATAGGGGAGTGCGAACCAATCCGCAACGGACTCGGCAACGCTGGGGCCGATCCCATCTCTCGCCTGCAAGTCCTCGGCGCTGGCTTTGGATAGGGCATCCAGGTCTGTGAAATGACGTGCCAGGTCCAGCGCGCTGACCTCCCCCACGCCACGGATTCCCAGGGCGGTGATCAATCTTGCCAGCGAACGAGTCTTGGATATCTCAATGGAAGTGAGCAAATTGTCCGCTACCTTGCCAGGTGGTTCCTTCTCCGTCTTTCTTTCCTTCTTCGTAATCGCATCCAGGATGTCTGCACGCTTCAACCGATAAATATCGGCAACATCCCTGACCTTGCCGGTTTCGATCAGCTTCTGCACGATCCTGATCCCCATCCCCACAATATCCATGGCACCGCGCGAGACAAAGTGCTCCACATTGCGTATCAACTGGGCAGGACAGGCAATGTTGACGCAATACCAGGCCACTTCATCTTCCAGATGTTCAACAGGCTGTCCGCATGCGGGGCAAACCTGCGGTGGCTTGTACTTTTTCTCCCTGCCTGTACGCGCGTCCACAACGGGACCGATCACATACGGGATGACCTCCCCTGCCCGCTTGACCAGCACACGGTCCCCGACACGGATATCCTTCTCGGCGATGTAATCAAAATTATGCAGTGTAGCCCGTTCGACAACCACGCCACCAATCTCAACCGGTTCGAGCACTGCATTGGGGATCAATACACCTGTCCGCCCCACGTTGACGCGGATATCGTTCAGCGTTGTTGTCACTTCACGTGCAGGAAACTTAAAGGCGATCGCACCGCGCGGGTCTTTGCCAACAAACCCAAGGTCGGCGCCAAGTTTCAGGTCATCGATCTTGATGACCATGCCATCCGCTTCGTAGGGCAGGTCATCGCGGCGCTTATCCCAGGTTTCCGTGTAACCAATGGCATCTTCAATATCATCAAAACGTTTTGCAATATCTGTCACTGGGAAGCCAAGCGCTTTGAGATACTCCAATACTTCCCACTGTGACGTGGGAACCTTGCCGCCTTCATGGTGAATGATCTGATAGACGAGCAGCGTCAACGGCCGCGACGCCGTGAGTGCAGGGTCAAGCTGACGTAACGAGCCCGCGGCCGTATTGCGCGGATTTAGATACGTCCGGGAGCCCGCCTCTTCGAGCCTGCGGTTCAACTCCTCGAATTCCTTGACGGGCATGAACGCTTCGCCTCTCACGACCAGATAAGACGGAACCCTCAGCCCTGCCCCTCTCCCAGCAGGAGACGAATCGGATTCGACGGGGACGCGCAACGGAATGCTGCGCACGGTGCGCAGGTTGGCGGTGATATCTTCGCCGATCTCCCCGTTGCCGCGCGTGGCTCCCTGAACAAAGACGCCATCGCGGTAATGGAGCACGATGGACAAGCCATCGATCTTCGGCTCGACGACGAACTTTGCCCGTTCCACGCGATCATCCTTGCCACGGACGCGCTCGAACCAGCCGCGGGCATCCTCTGCACCGAAGGCGTTGGCGAGCGAGAGGATCGGCGCGGGATGCTGGACCTTGACGAAACGGTCAGCAGGTTTGGCCCCGGCGCGCAGCGTGGGTGAGTCGGGGGTGATCCAATCGGGGTGGTCAGCTTCGATCTTCTTCAGTTCGTTGAGCAGCTTGTCGAATTCCAGGTCACTGATGATGGGTGCGTCCAAAACGTGATAACGGTGATTGTGAGAATGGATCTGCTCTTTGAGTTCTTCATATCGCGAACGGAGTGAGGTTGTGTTCATGGATTAATTATAGCCGAATCGACAGACCAACATTTGTGATGATCGCATTCTCTCATCGGGAGCGTTATACTAAAATTTGGCCCCCGCGAGATGTACCGACCGTTCCAGGCGGTTTATCTGACATAGTTTCTCCGTATTCAGGACGTGCTCACCGTTGACCTTTAATGAAATTGGTGTACTCATAAACACTTTACATTTTCCTTCCCCATTTTGGGGGAAGGACGGGATGGGGGTCACGGTTTCTGACCCGTGAGTTCTTCATATTTCTTGAAATCGGCTTCAGCTTGTGCAGTTTTGCCAAGCGCTTTGTACGCTAATCCGCGATTGTAGTAAGCCTCTGCGAACTGCGGATCGATTTGGATGGCTCGGTCATAATCCTGAATGGCGCGCTGGTGATCGCCCAAGTCAGAATAAGCAACCCCGCGATTGCTGTAAGCCGCTGCCAACTGCGGGTCGATTTGGATGGCTCGGTCATAATCCTGAATGGCGCGCTGGTAATCGCCCAAGTCAGAATAAGCATTCCCGCGATTGGTGTAAGCATGTGCGTCTTGCGGGTCGATTTGGATGGCTCGGTCATAATCCTGAATGGCGCGCTGGTGATCACCCAGGTCAGAATAAGCAATCCCGCGATTATAGTAAGCCTCTGCGAACTGCGGATCGATTTGGATGGCTCGGTCATAATCCTGAA
>JBDTPH010000203.1:0-12569 GCA_039932795.1 Chloroflexota bacterium | reverse complement strand
CGTTTTGAACCCATTACCTTCTTTTTGTCCACACCAGTTAGCGGAAACTAAAGTTCGTCAGTACATTCAAGAATGCGAGCCAGGCGAACTGTCATCTCTGTGACCCGCTGAGTATGTCCCTCTGTTTCACGATCCCGCAGATCGAGCGCCATGACCCAGCCCTCAATGGTTTTGTCATAGGCTTCCTGCAGGTCCAGGTGGGCGCGTTGTAAGGCAACCTGTGCCTGTTTTCGCTCCGTGACATCACGCGAGGATGCCTGTATTTCCACTGCTCTTTTTTCTTCGTCATAGATCACCCTGGCCGTTGTCTCCAGCCAGATAAATTCCCCGCTTTTATGCCTGGCGCGATAAGGGATGGCTATTGTAGGATGATCCCATGTAGCAGAGTTAAACATTTTTAGAAGATATGCCGTGTCTTCGGGATGAATGAATGGGATGACTTGTTTGCCAATCAGTTCTTCCGGTGTATATCCCAACAGGGTCTGGCAGGCCGGGGAAACATAAAGAAAAGTGCTGCCTGTACTATGACGTGAGATCATGTCTGACGAATTCTCAGCCAGCAGGCGGAATTGAGCTTCCCGTTCAGCAAGCGTTACCTGGATCCGTCCCTGTTCCTGCATGCTGAGCCATTGCTGAATGGCGCGTTCCGCAACATGCGGCATATCCATCATCGACTCGGATGACTTGACGATGTAATCCAGTGCGCCTGATTTGATCGCATCTACAGCATTGCGTTCACTGCCATAACTTGTCATGATAATGACAGGCGCGATAGGCTTGTGATGTTCCTCGAGGAAGGTGGTACTGTCGCCGTCTGGAAGCCGCCAGTCTGCAATAATAAGAGATGGCTGGAAGGTCTCCAGATAACTGCGAGCTTTACCCAGCGTATCAGTGATGATCAGGTGTGCCCCATTGCCGCGTTCTTCAAAGGCGCGTCGAATTAACTCCGCATGGGCGGGGTCATCCTCAATTAAAAGAATATGGATGGAGTTATCCATTATGGGGGGCGCAATCTCGGCTTGGAATGCTTTAACCTGGGTGTTCCAACTATTCCCTGCTATCAGAATTTGTGTTCCAGCTTAGCCAGTAGAATCCAAGGTCATCCATTAATCTTTTGAATTCATCAAACCCAACTGGTTTTACCAGATAACTGTTCGCGTGATTGTAGTAAGCCTTGGCAACATCTTTTTCTGCTTCAGAAGTGGTTAATACCACAACAGGGATGCTTTTCAGGTGGTCATCCTCTTTGATCGCTTTGAGAACATCGATCCCGTCCACCCGCGGCAGGCGCAGGTCAAGTAATATAACATGTGGACGAATGTTCGTTGCAGATTCGGAGAATTCGCCGCGGCGAAACAGGTAGTCCAGCGCTGATTGCCCATCGAGGAAATGACGCACTTTGTTCGCGATCCGATGTTCCTCGAGCGTGCGAATCACGAGTTCGGCGTGGTCTGCATTGTCTTCAATGAGCATAACGAGGACGGGCTCTCCGATCATGTATATCTCCTTGCTCCAATGTTGTGATTTTAACCCGTATTTTACTTTCATGCTATCTGGCGTGAATTTTGGGAGTTTCTAAAAGGATGGGTTACTAATTATTTCGCCACACAGAACACGGGGTTCATTGAGAACAAACTCAACGATCTCTGTGGACCCGGTTCCGATTCCACCCAGATATGTCCTCCATGAACTTCAATAATGCCCCTGACCAGCGTCTGATCAATGCCTGAACCTTCAATTTCGTGATTAAGTCTGTTAGATAAGCCAAGATTTGTCCCTGATATTCCGAAATTAACCATGCTGTTATCTTGGGATGCTGGTAAGTATGGCATTGGCCCCATATCCTGGATATGGCATGATAATCAGGGTGCACTAAAGTTTGTAAAAGACCTTATCGGTAATTAGAAAAAACGTCCCGAAGGTTGTTGTTGGGCGTTCAAATTGCTCGAAATAAACCCTTCGGGACGGTGCTTTTATGTTATTTCCGATAACGTCTAAAGGTGTTTTGTCGGAAGGAGTACATTAACCATTGAGACACGGAAACACGGAGAAAAGCATCTAAAAACTCCGTGCCTCACCTGCACTGCAACGCACGCACGATTTTGAATTGCCTGGCAATTCATGGCAAATCGGGCGCAAGTGTAGTGTCTCCGTGGTTTGCTCTCTTGGGCTATCTACAACCTTTGAGTGCTCCCGATAATCACCACGGTTGCACAAAGTAATCCTGCATAGGCGTGTAATTTCTCATGATATAATCCCGCCAGTTAGACCGTACATTCAACCTGGAGGATGTCTATGGAGATCACGGTTCAAGAATTCAAGCATTGCGATATGATCACGGTTAAAGGACGGGTGGATAGTTCCACTGCTCCGCAGCTGGCGCAGGCACTCGAAGCCGCAAACGATGGAGGAAAATACAAGCTCGTCGTAAACATGGCCGAGTTGGAATACATGTCCAGTGCGGGTTTCCGTGCACTCCTGGCAGCACAGCGTAATTGCAAACGTTACAATCGCGGCGAGGTCGTCCTGGCAAACGTCCCCACTCGCATTCGTGAAGCGCTTGAATTAGCCGGGTTCACCGAGCTTTTCAAAACCTTCGATGATTCGCTGCTGGCAGTAGGTCATTTCTAAACGTTTTTTGCCGGGTTGTGGAGCATTGCATTCAATCAATGGAAGGATGCCGCCTTTAGCTTTCAGCGCTGGGGCGGCTTTAAATTTGCCGTATGCATTCTGTCCAATTTGCTGCACAGTTCAATTTCCTTGATGAAATCCGCGATTTCGTGGGTGATATCGCTCGCAGCGGTGGCTTCGATGAAAAGGCTGTATATAACATCCAGCTCGCGACCGATGAAGCCGCTTCCAATATCATAGAACATGCCTATGAAGGTGTGACCGACGGTGTATTGGATCTTTCATGCGGCATGGAAAAAGATGCAATACGAATCGTACTTATTGATTACGGCGATCCGTTCGACCCGTCTGTAATCCCATTGCCGGATCTAAAAGCGGATCTGTCGGAGCGCAAGATTGGGGGACTCGGAATTTTTCTGATGCGCAAACTAATGGATGAAGTCCACTACGAACCCAGGAAAGATAAAAGCAACGTACTGACGATGATCAAGCGCAAGAGGTGATGGCCATGAAAGCCGGACCGCATTCTCCTCTTTCACCAGATTGGCGCGAGATCGCCAGCCTGGGGGAGCAGATCGTCAGTGCCCCCTCTCTCTCTGTACAATGCGATATCATTGTCGGCATTACTTCGCGCCTGGTGCAGGGGGATGCACACATCTGGCTGCGTGAAAACCTTTTCCGTTTGCCCAACATTGCCGAGGGAAGTCTTTTTCCGTCAGAGCCAGCTTTGCCTGGCATGCAGCGCGCCCTCAAAGCCCGCGATGTCCGCACCAAACAGCAGCGTGGAGCAAGGAACCTCGCCTCGCGCGAGACCTGGGCCGCGGTCCCGCTCGAGGAGCAGGGTATGGTGCTTGGGGCGCTCCAGGTCACCCGCCCAAAGGGGCCCGAGTTCACCTCTGATGAGCTCGATTCGCTGAAGGGACTGGCGGGCGTTGTCGCCGTGAGTCTCAGTGCAGCGCACCGTATTGCAGTGGAACGCTTCAGACTCAACCAGTTGAATCTTGTACGTGAAGTCAGTTCGCAGATCGCCAATGTGATGAACGTGGATGAACTTGCCCGCCGCGTCACTGAATTGATCCAGCAAACATTCCATTACTACTATGTTGCCATCTTTACAGCGCGTCGTCATTCCACGTCGCTCAGGTTCCGTGCCAGTGCCATGGCTTCACGCGCAGACAAGCCCAAGGCCTCGGTCGCGCTGGAAGTGGAGATGGGGCAGGGGCTGGTGGGATTGGCCGCGGCGGAGGGGGAACGGATCCTGGTCGAGGATGTAAAAAAAGACTCCCGCTATCGCTTCACCGATGTGCTGCCTGAGACCTGCTCCGAGGTGGTCATCCCACTAAAAATGGGAAATCGCGTGCTTGGCGTATTGGATGTCCAGAGCGATGAGGAGCATGCTTTTCACCCCAATGACCTGTTGATCCTGGAAGCGCTGGCCGATACGATCGCGCGTGCCGTGGAAGGCGCGCGCCTGTACAGTGACGTGCAGCGCCGCGCCGACCAGTTGACACTGATCGCCGAGGTCAGCAAAAGCGTCAGTTCATCGCTCGAATTGCGGACCTTGATGGAGAATGTAGCCAACCTGATCCATGGTCGTTTTGGCTATCCATATATTCATCTGTTCACTGTGCATCAAAACCGCCGCTTGATCGAATATCAGGCGGGCAGCGGCACACGCAGCCATGAACTGGCGGGCTACACACTTCCGCTGGATGACGCGCAGGGGATCATTCCCTGGGTGGCACGTGAAGCAAAGGTCGTCCTTGCGAACGATGTGAAACAAGACCCGCGTTACCGCCCTTCACCGCTCCCGCCTGAAGACATTAATTCAGAATTGTGTGTGCCGCTTTTATATGGCAACGAAGTGGTTGGTGTGCTGGATATTCAGTCTCATGACCGAAATGCCTTTACCGCAGACGACCATGTGATTTTCGAAGCGGTGGCAGATAATATTGCCACAGCCATACACAACGCGGATCTATATCGCTCCGAGCAGTGGAGGCGACAGGTGGCAGACAGCCTGCGCGAGGTGGCGGGCTTGATCTCTGCCGATGTAGGCGTGGATGATGTGCTCGAGGCCATCCTGGCGGAATTGGATCGCAACCTGCCTGTTGATATCTCTGCGATCTGGCTGCTGGAAGACGACGAGCTGTACCTCGCCGCCTGTCACAACTGCGATGAAGACAAGCTTGAGGCTACACTTTATTCACTGCCGGGTGCATATGACAGCCTGATGGATGCTCTGTATTCCGAGAATCCGGTCATCCGAAAACCGTCTGACCCGATCTGGGTGACCGGATTCATCGCCGGCTTTAATCAGGATTACTCAGGCCTGGCAGTGCCACTACGCGTGGGCGACCAAAACCTGGGTGTGATCACGCTTTCGCACAGCACGCCCGGCCGGTATGGACACGAAGCCCAGGCAATGACCACCACCTTTGCGAGTTATGCCGCGGTCGCGATCGAGAATACACGTCTGTATGATTCTGCACAGGAACAGGCGTATGCCTCGGCTGCATTATTGCAGGTGGCCCAGGCCATCGTCAGCCTCAACGATCTGGATGAAATTCTCAGCACCATCATCCGCATCCTGCCAATTCTTGTTGGGGTGGAGCGAGCCGCCCTGTATCAATGGGAGGCAGAGAAGGAAGCCTATCGTCCCTCACAGCAGTACGGCCTCAGTGAGGAGGATGAGCAGGTCTTCTGGAACCGTTCATTCCTGCCGGGCGAATTCGCGTTTCTTGATTCATGCCGCGGCGCAACAGGCATGATGGCATGTGAACTTCCTGACCAGAGTGGTTTGAACACCTGGCTTTCGGTTGACCCAACCCAGGCTATCAATCTCGGGAATCCGGGTGCCTTCCTGTTTGCAGTTCCCATTGCTGTCAAGAATGACCTGTATGGCGTCATCCTCATTGAAGAGTCAGCAGGCGGACTGCGCTTCCGCTCGCGCCGGCTTGAGATCATCACGGGCATTGCCCAACAGGCTGCGCTTGCCCTGCAGAATGACCTCCTGCAAAAAGAGATGGTCGTCCGTGAACGCCTCGAAACAGAAGTGCAGTTGGCGCGCCAGATCCAGCAGACCTTCATCCCTGAATCCCTGCCTCAATACGAACACTGGGATCTCTCTGCGCGTTGGAAAACTGCCCGTCAGGTGGGCGGCGATTTTTACGATGTCTTTGAACTCTCCAATAACCGACTCGGCCTCTTCATTGCCGATGTCGCGGACAAGGGTGTTCCCGCCGCGCTCTTCATGGCACTCACACGGACCCTGGTACGTGCCGCCATTATTGAAGACGATGGTCCCGCCAATGCCTTGCGCCGCGTTAACGATCTGCTTGTCCCCGATACAAAGCAGGGCATGTTCGTGACCGCAGTCTACGCCGTGCTCGATATGACCAGCAACGAGTTGACCTACGTCAACGCGGGACATAACCCTCCGCTGTGGATCAAATGCAATGGGGGAGTGGAGCGTCTCACACGTACGGGTGTTGCCCTCGGCGCATCTGAAGAAGCAAAGTATACACAACGCGCCATCCAGTTTGATGTGGATGACAGCCTTCTGCTCTACACCGATGGCTTGACCGAATCCTTCGATATTGACGGTGATTTCTTTGGCGAAGAACGGCTTATGGAAGCAATACAAGCCAATCTCTGCTCCTCCGCCTCCGAGTTGCTGGATGTGGTTGAAAAAGCCCTGCTCAATTTCGTCAAGGATATGCCTCCCGCCGATGACTTGACGATGTTGTCGCTGAGGAGAAAATAAGTAGAGAAGATGAAAGTTATTGGGTGAATGTCGCTCTGCTTGAGGGTGGTTGAGTTAAGTCCCCATTGCCATAACAAGTTTACAGTTACCCCTAATCGGAAGTACAATCGCCTCTCCAATACCCAACCTAAACTGTGAGGCATCATGTACACATCAGAAGGAAAGAAAATCATCTCCACCGAAAAAGCGCCCAAAGCCCTGGGCCCATATTCACAAGCCATCCGCATTGAGGAACTGGTTTTTACGTCAGGACAGGTGGGACTTGACCCGGGCACGATGGAAATTGTCGAAGGCGGCATCGAAGCGCAGACCCGTCAGGTGCTGACCAACCTCAAACACGTCCTGGAATCAGCCGACTCGGGATTGAACTTTGTCGTCAAGGCGACTGTTTTCCTGCAGGATATGGGTCACTTTACCAGCATGAACGCCATCTATGCTGAATTCTTCCCGGAAAATCCTCCTGCGCGCAGTACGATCCAGGTCGCGGCATTGCCCAGGGCCGCGCTGGTCGAGATCGAATGTGTCGCGCTGATCAACCCAACCCGCGGCGACTGATCCGCCCGCACGGAGCGTCGAAACCTGTAGTGGTGACAGTCATGGGGCGGATCTGAGGCTGGCAATGGTCTGAGGAATCATGCATGCGCACGATGGTAGAATAAGCGTCCGCAGTGAGGTGGGGCATGGGACGACGTTCGTGATCCATCTTCCGCTTGCGAAAAATAACCTCAAAGAATACGATTTACGATTATCATTGTAGGTCGTGCAGAAAACATGCCACCGAAAGTCTCCGTCATCGTCCCCTGTTATAACGAGCAGTCCACCATTTGTCCGTTGCTGGAAGCTTTGCACACGCAAACGTTTCCACGCGCTGAAATGGAAGTGATCATTTCTGATGGCATGTCACAGGATGGCACACGCGCTGCGATTGCCGCGTTTCAAAAGGATTTCCCTGACCTTCGAGTCCGCGTCGTGGATAATACGCTTCGCACCATACCCTCGGGCTTGAATCGTGCCATTGAGGCTGCGCGCGGCGAGATCATTGTCCGCCTCGACGGACATTCCAGGCCATATCCTGATTACGTGGAAAAGTGTGTCAACGCACACGCACAGGGCCGTGGCGATAATATTGGAGGCGTGTGGGAAATCCATCCCGGCGCGCAAACGTGGAGCGCAAAGTCCATTGCTGTGGCAGCGGCGCACCCTCTTGGGGTGGGGGACGCGATGTATCGTCTCGCGGCATCTGCCGCTGAAGTGGATACTGTCCCCTTTGGTTCATTCCGGCGGACACTGATCGATAAGATCGGGTCATTCAACGAGGCTTTGCTAACGAATGAAGATTACGAGTTCAATGCCCGGGTACGAAAATCGAATGGAAAGGTATGGCTTGATCCTTCCATCCGTTCCGTGTACTTTGCGCGTTCGACCCTCCCGGACCTCATTCGCCAATACTGGCGTTATGGCTTCTGGAAATGGCGTATGCTGCGCAATTTTCCTGATACTCTGCGCTGGAGGCAGGCATTGCCCCCGTTGTTCGTTTTGAGTTTGATCGGGTTGTCACTGGTTTCGATCTTTTCCCCTTCTGCCTTATGGTTGCTGGCTGCTGAAGTTGTCGTATATTTTCTTGCGTTATTTCTTGCAGGCGTTCACGCCGCTATAAAACATCGTACACCTTTCCTCGTGCCCGGCTTGCCGCTGGCCATTTCAGCCATGCACATCGCCTGGGGCAGTGGATTTCTGTGGAGTTTGCTCACATCGAGTAAGAATTAAGAATGGCTGAAAACATCCGTACCTCACCGCTGCGCCTGCGCCCCAATGAGCATCGCGCCATCCTCTTTGTAGGCGACCTGCTCATGGCGATCGGATCCCTTTTCCTCTCACTCTATACATGGGGTCAATATAACCTGTATGTATATAACATCTTATATGATCAATATATTGCAGGTGGCATTATCCCTCGCGAAGCGAGGCGGCTTGCCGAGTCGCAAACTGTTTTCGAAGTGCCCTTTTGGTTTTATATCCTGCCAATCGTTTGGGTGCTTCTTCTTGTGGAGCTTTATGAGCCTCATGTAGCCAGTAGTGGAAAAAAGACGTTTCGCGGCATTGCGATTGCCGCATTTATCGGGCTGATTGCCTACTCGCTTCTCTTTATCATACAACAGGAGTCCAACCTGCCTCGCATCGGCGTGGGTGGTTTCCTTTTCTTTGCTTCAGTGCTGTCTTTGACCTGGCGTATGCTGTTTATTCGCATGTATAAATCAACAGGTCAACGACGCCGTCTGCTTGTAGTGGGCGCGGGAAAAGCCGGTCAGACACTTGCCGAACTTTACTCCACACTGGACACACGTTCATTCCACATCATTGGTTTTGTGGATGACGACCCACTAAAAGCGGGTAAAGTGTTTCACGGGATCCCGGTATTGGGCATAACCTCCTACATGATGAGTCTCATTGATGTGTACCGGATTTCTGACGTGGTGGTGGCCATCAGCGGTGAAATAAAAGGCGCGGCTTTCCAAACAATTCTGGATGCACAGGAGCGCGGCGTGGATGTCACGCGCATGCCTCTTCTGTATGAGGAAATGACAAGCCGCGTCCCTATTCTCCATCTCGAATCAGATTGGATCATCCGCTCCTTCGTGGATGGACTGCACGTTACCGGTTTCTATGAGCTCTCCAAGCGTATATTGGATATTGTCGGCGGCCTGCTCGGATTGGTCATCTGCGTGGTTTTGTTTCCCTTTCTGGCAATCGCGATCTGGATGGATACCGGCTCTCCGATACTCTATTCGCAGGACCGCCTTGGAAAAGGGGGTGTTCGTTTCAAGATCTATAAATTCCGGTCCATGCGCCAGGATTCAGAAATGGATGGCGGCTCGAGCACGACTCTTGAAAATGACCCGCGCGTGACCCGCGTGGGAAACTTCATACGCCGCACACGTCTTGATGAATTGCCCCAGTTCCTGTCGGTGCTTCACGGCGAAATGAGTCTTGTGGGACCGCGCGCAGAGCGGCCCGGGCTGGTAAACGAGTATCAGAAACAGATTCCGTTTTATCGGGCGCGGTTGCTCGTGAAGCCCGGGCTGACAGGCTGGGCACAGATCAACTATGGATATGTTGCCAGTGTCACTGAAACAGTTGTCAAACTGGAATATGACCTGTACTACATCAGGCATCGAACGCTTGCCATGGATGTTGCCATTATTTTGCGGACAATAGGTACAGTCCTTCGACGGACAGGGAGATAAAGTGAGATATCTTGTTACTGGCGGAGCCGGCTTTATCGGCTCACATATTGTTCAGGGTTTACTTGAGCAGGGTGCCCAGGTCCGCGTGCTGGATAATTTCAGCACGGGCAAACGTGAGAACCTTGAGGAGCTGACCACGCGATTTAAAGGGGATCAGCTCGAGGTCCTGGAGGGAGATGTGCGCGACGCTTCCCGCGTGGATGAGGCTGTGCGCGGCGTCGATATCATTTTCCACGAAGCGGCGTTTGTCTCCGTCCCCCAATCCATGAATGAGCCTCAGACATGTTTTGATGTGAACATTACAGCCACATCCCTGCTGTTCGACGCGGCGCGCAGGGCGGGCGTCCGGCGCGCAGTGGTTGCTTCGAGCGCGGCAGTCTACGGGGAGTCTGAAGCACTGCCCCTGGTCGAGGAGACGCCGCTCCAGCCGAAGTCGCCGTATGCGGTTTCGAAGCGCGTCAATGAAATGTACGCGGAACTATTCACGGGCGCGTTTGGTTTCGAAGTGGTGGCACTGCGTTATTTCAATGTGTATGGACCTCGTCAGCGTCCTGACTCAATGTATGCCGCGGCAGTACCCATCTTTGCGCGGAGATTGCTGGACAGCAAACCTGTGATCGTATATGGCGATGGCGGGCAGACGCGCGATCTCATCAACGTGCGGGATATCGTGCGCGCGAACCTGATCGCTTCAGAACATCCAGATGCTGCAGGAAAGATTTTCAATATTTGTACTGGCGTTGAGACTCGTTTGTTGGATCTGCTCGATGTCATGTATGAGCTGCTTCCCAACGCGCCGAAGCACGAATTCGCCGCGCCGCGTGCCGGGGATATCTACCGTTCGGTGGGAAGCCCGCAAAAAGCCGCCGACGTGATGGGTTTTCGCACCCAGGTTTCCCTGGTCGATGGTTTGAACGAGACGGTACACTGGATGCGCGGATGAGACCACGCCCGCATGTGCGCAATCGATTCGTCTTTATCGGTGATATTGCGCTCATTATTGTCTCTGTTCTCGGAAGTTTTGCGTTGCGACTGGATGTCGGTGAGCTTCCTTATTATTTTCCTGCCGTCGTGCTGATGTGTGCGGTTGCACTCATCATTAAGATTCCAGTCTATTATTTTTTTGGGTTGTATCGTCGCCTGTGGATGTATGCCAGCACAGGCGAACTCCGTTTAATTACGGTGGCCGTTACTACTGCGTCTGTATTGACCTCCGGTGTCATGGCGGTATTAATTGTCACAGGGCGTGTCCTGCCTGGTATGCCGCGCACTGCGTTGGGGATTGACTGGCTCCTTTCACTGATCCTGATCGGTGGTTCACGGTTTGCGCTGCGCATTCTTTCTGAGCAGACTCTGGCAGTGCGCCCCGCTGGAAGTGGAAAACGCGCCCTGGTCATTGGCGCGGGGGATGCAGGTGCGCTGGTGGTGCGTGAATTACAAAAGTCATCCCAACTCAACTTAACGCCCATCGGTTTTCTGGATGATGACCCCGCCAAGCAAAAGCACGCCATCTATGGGGTGACCGTCATCGGCACAGTCAGTGACCTGCCATCCATCATTGATCTTCACCGTGTGAACGAAGTCATCATCGCCATTCCCTCTGCGCCCGGGCAGTTGGTGCGCACGGTCAATGACGTCTGCCGCCTCAAAGGGATTTCTTCGCGGACCGTGCCCGGTATTTATGAACTCATCGGCGGCAAGGTCAGTGTCAACCGCCTGCGTGAAGTGGACATTACCGACCTCCTGCGCCGCGAACCTGTTCGTGTGAATGATGCTGCTGTAGGAGCAACGCTGGAGGGAAAGCGCGTGCTTGTTACGGGGGCGGGCGGTTCCATCGGGCGCGAACTATGCCGCCAGATCGCGCGACGCAATCCTGCTGCGCTGATTCTGCTAGGCCACGGCGAGAACAGCATATTTGAAATTCTACTCGAACTGCGGCACGATTATCCCAGCCTGCTGCTTCCACCCGTCATTGCGGATATTCGAAATCCCGAACGGCTGGATTGTGTTTTCAAAGAGCACCAGCCGCAGGTTGTTTTCCACGCCGCGGCACACAAACACGTCCCGCTGATGGAAACAAATATTGTCGAAGCGGTCAGCAACAATGTCATCGGTACACGTAATGTTGTGCAGGCTGCGCAGGATTATCGCGTCGAACGATTTGTGTTGATCTCAACCGACAAGGCAGTCCGTCCCTCGAGTATTTACGGCGCCACCAAACGTCTCGCAGAAATGATTGTTCTCAACGCGGCACGTGAATCGCAGCATGCATTTACCGTTGTCCGTTTTGGAAACGTGCTGGGCAGCCGCGGTTCGATCATTCCCATTTTTAAACAACAGATTGCAAATGGTGGCCCCATCACCATTACGCATCCCGATATGTTCCGCTTTTTCATGACCATTCCTGAAGCCGTCTATCTCGTTTTACAGGCCGCTTCCATGGAAAATGGCGGCGAGACGTTTGTCCTTAACATGGGTGAACCTGTCCGCATACTGGACCTTGCCGAAGACCTCATTCGCCTTTCGGGATTGGAGCCCTATCGTGATATCGATATTTCATTTACCGGCATCCGCCCCGGTGAAAAACTGACGGAGGAACTGTGGGAGGATGGTACTCCCCTGGCACAGACGTTGCACCCAGACATCTTCCGCCTCGATGCAGATGCCTCATTATCAAGCCTGAATCTGTCTCAAGCCATCGACTCTCTCTCCGCCCTCAGCCGTGCCGCAGACACCGACGCGATCGCCACACTGCTCGATCAACTAATCCCCGGGTCGTCCATCCGCGAAACGCCACAACTGGATATAACATCAATAATTTAGGTATGTCACTCTGAGCGAAGCGAAGAGTCTTGATTTATAGGATGAGATACTTCGCTACGCTCCATTAGACTTAGGATATTCAACAGGCTTAGAATATGCTCTCT
>JBDTPH010000202.1:0-10271 GCA_039932795.1 Chloroflexota bacterium | reverse complement strand
TCAAGCCATTATTCACCGCAGACCATGAATTGCCGTTATCAGTAGATAAAAACATCCCTTTATAACCACCTGCAAAAACTGTCCCTGTCATTCCACACGCAGAGCCGGACAGGGGATGTTCTCACCAAGGTTACATCCGATGTAACTGCGGTGGAAAACTTCATTCTTGGCAATCTTTCGGATTTTGTTGGGAGCGTACTGCTCCTCATTTTCTTTCTGTGGGCGATCATTCAAAGATCCTGGGGAGTTTGGACGAGTACCGGCGAACTTGGCGTATTCGTGCTCCCCTTGATTGCCATATTAGTTATTCCGCTGATGACGCTAGTCACCAGTTATTTTACGGGCCGAATCAAGGCCGCAAGCAAAAGGCTGCGTTCCAGCGAAGGGGAACTGGCCTCTGCTGCTCAGGAAATGCTAGCTTCGATCCGGGTCGTTCAGGTGTATGGGCAGGGCAGTTACGAACAATCCCTCTTTTCCGGTCAGAGTAAAAAAGCGATGAATGCCGCGCTGGAGGCCGCCACGTACCAGGCGCGCTTCAGCTGGATCGTGAGTGTTTTAGGAGCGGTCGCGCAGGCTGCAGTCATTGGAGTGTCGGTCTGGTTAATCTTCAAGGTCGGGAATCTGGCGATCATGGGCCTCGCTGAGTTGACATTATTCCTCAAGTACATTGATGATATGTTCAAACCGACCAAGAAATTGATCTCAGAATGGAACACTCTCGGCAAGTTGTCTGCCAGCCTGGATAGCATAGGCGAGTTGATGGCCCTGAAACCGGAGGTCCATGATAAGCCTGGTGCAATCACTGCACCGCCATTTCATGGACAGATCGAATTTCGAAATGTTGTTTTTGCCTATCCAGCCATTGGATCCTCAAAGAAAAAGGGAGATGCAGCCCCCCGACCCACCTTGAACGGAATTTCCTTTGAGGTAAAGCCGGGCGAGGTCTTGGCAGTGGTGGGTCACACCGGAGCTGGGAAAAGCACCATTGCACAGCTTATTCCTCGCCTGTATGACCCGAACCAGGGAGAGATCCTGATTGACGGACGGGATATCCGCGAATTTACTCTGGAGTCGCTGCGCGCCGAGATGAGCATGGTGCTCCAGGAGTCCATCCTGTTCACCGGCAGTATTGTCGAGAATATTGGTTATGGACGCCCGGATGCCAGCGGCGTAGAGATCATCGAAGCCGCCAGGAATGCCAATGCACACGAGTTTATCTCCAAATTTCCGGACGGTTACTATACCCTGTTAGGTGAGCGTGGGTCGAATCTTTCCGGTGGCCAGCGCCAGCGGATTGCCATAGCGCGCGCTTTTATTCGAGACACACCGATTTTGATCCTGGATGAACCCTCGACAGGGTTGGACGCAGAGGCAACAGACCTGGTACTGCAAGCCTTGCGTAAATTAATGAAGGGTAAGACCACGATCATTATCTCGCACGAGCTAAACCTGATCCGCAATGCAGATAAGATCCTCGTTATCAAAGAAGGCCAGATCGAGCAGATGGGAACGCACGATGAATTGATCCGCGCCGGCGGGTTGTACGCCAATTTGTATGCCATGCAGTCTGGGCAAAGAGAGATGGGTGGCAGCGTTGTTCCTGTGTCTGAAATGGCAGATCCTAACAGGGAAGGAGACTGACAACGAACATGCCCAACCCAGCGTTCGAAGAATTGATCCAGAGCTTGGACAGTTACCAGCCCCGCAGCGTCGTGTTTCAGAAAAATATTCCTGTGATGGCGGAAGCTTTTCACGCGGAACGGATGAAGCAGGTTTTGCAGGAGGCTCTTCTTAACCCAAACAATGAGCGTTATTCCATTTCGAACTGTAGTCCTGGAAAGGCCCTTTATCTGCCGGATCACGTCATCAATATGCAATACGGGATGACCATCCTGGATAAGGAAAACCACAAGACTATCACTACGCTGGCAAACGCGCGACTGTTCGAAGACCTCTCCAGTTGTAAAACCTACGTGGATAATCAGCTCGTTCCTATTGTTGCTCGAATGAATGACCGCCCAGAGATTAAGCCATTTCCCAATCCTGTCACAATCGTGAAGCATCTAAATATGGCCCTATCCATCTTCCCGATTGACGGCTTGATTCCGACTCTGGTGGAGGCGACGGATCCGAATACGATCGCAGGCATTTTAGCTAAGACGCTGCCGGAGGCTTTGTCGGGTGAATTCGTAATTAAGGATGTGCAGCTCCTTCTAGCGCATTACGGACGTTATGAACGCTGCGTCCTACGCTATTCGATTGTTGGCGTGCAAACTGCCACGCAAAACCCGCACAATACAACGGTCTACGGAAAAGTCGACCCGGTTGGCTCAGGCAGCTTAACTGTCTCCATCCTCTCTGAGTTAAGGGAGAGGTTGCGCGAACCTGAAGTGCCGTATCGATTCCGTATCCCCCACATATTAGGTTACTTCCCGGACTTGAAGCTTCTCATGATGGAGTCACTGCCCGGAAAACCTTTTTTCAAAGATTTGCTGAAAGCCTGGACAGAGAATCGCGGCTCGACGGGTGCAAACGGGAACACTGCGCAAGAAAGTGAGATGACCCTGGAACAGGCAGTCAGGACCTGTGCCTTAATCGCAGCCACTCTGCATCGCTCGGATATTCATTTGGGTCCCCTTAAGACACTGGAAATGCAGGTTGCTCTATTACGAGATGAGACAAAGACGGTCGGCCGGACTTTTCCTGAATTGTGTGCGCAGATCGAATCCTGGATCGATGAAACGGTCGCATTTTCTGAAGCATATCCAGTCATGCCACCGTGCTTCAGCCATGGCGATTTCACCTACACTCAACTGATCTTTGACGGGAGCGATGGCGGCCTGGTTGACTTTGATTCCATCTGCCAGGCGGAACCTGCACAGGATCTGGGTCATTACCTGGCCTACCAGAGACTAAATATTATCAAGAATCAGGATCCAGATATCCCTGTTCCGCCTGAGGCAATCGATCAACTATGCTCTCTTTTTCTGGATACATATATTGATGCAGCTAGAGCCTGGGTCGCCGATGAAGGACTATTGAGAGGGCGGGTTGCCATTTACGAATTGATCAGCCTCATCCGGCTGACACTGCACAGCTGGGAGAAAATGAAAGGCAGCCGGCTCAAGCAGACCATTATCCTGCTCGAGGAGAAAGTCGAATGTCAGAGACAGATCAGTCAATCAGTCAAGAACAAGAAGCAATGAAGTGGGAAGGATGAACCGCACAGACGTTCTCTCCGGGCAAACTGGTTTGGCTGAGGTCCAATGGGCACTCAATGGTCAGTCGTCCCGCCGCATCCTGCGAAAAGAACTACAGGCTATGTTGCAGCCAGGACATCGCCCCGGCGCGTTGCGTCTGACGCGTGCCAAGTTCAAGCCTGAACGAAAGCTATTGGCTTACTTTACCTGCCCGGTCCTTGACGAGGCAGAGAAGGCGACACACTCTGTTCACCTCGCCGTTGCCTGGCAAAAAACTCTTAATGACACAAACCATGTCGATACCTGGGCGCGGTTGCAGGAAGCAGCAGATCGATCTGGTTTGATGCCTGTCCAAAAGGAGCTGTGGAGACAGCCCCCTGACCAGGGTATCAGGCTTCAGCTCTGGCCGTTCGATCCGGAGTTCCCACAATTGGTTCGGTTAGGCAACCCGGCCTACATCGCCGATAGGTTTGCCTCTCTTGGCATCCCCCATGATCGGAAACGGTTGCCGCTGGTTGTTCCCATTCGGTACCGCCCGGGTGAGCGGCACGTATTGCGCTATGAGTTTTCCTCTCCCACGATGCTTTCTCCCCAGAGATTGTATGCCAAGCTGTATTCGAACGGGGAGGCTGCTGCAAAGGCTTATGGCGTAGCCAATCGTGTTGTCGATTGGCTGGCTGCCAATAACCGAGGGCTTCAGGGAAACAGACCAGCGGCCCTCAGTCACGAAGATGGCGTTATATTTTATTCTCATGCTCCCGGAATTCCGCTCTCTCGTCAGCTCAAACGGTCCCGGCGATGGCTTGGAGATCAAATGCGGATTATCGGTAGCGCTCTTGCCGTGCTGCACAACGGGCCCGAAGGGTTGCAAAGCGATCTAAAGCAGAATAACTTCACCAATGAAGTCAAAGTTGTAAAACGCGCGAGTGAACATATCCAGGTCCTTCTGCCCGAAACCTACGATAAGATCCTCGAAATCCTGGATCAAGCACAAGAGTACTATTCCTCTCTGCCGCAAGAAAAACCTACATTTACCCACGCTGACTTCAAAGCGGATCATCTACTCTCTACCCCTTTTGGTTTGACACTGATCGATTTTGACACCTGTACCCTGACTGATCCGTCTCTGGATGTTGGAAAGTTCCTGGCAGATCTCGACTGGTGGTTTGCCCTCCAAGGGATTTCAGCGGTTGAAGAGGCTCAAGCAGAAATGCTGAAAGGCTATCAGGGAGCGGGAGTGCCGGATCCTATTATCCATGAGCGTCTGGCACGCGCCAGAATCTTCCATGTCTTGATTCTGGTCAAGATCGTTGTACGGCGCGTTCCGATCTACCAGAAACAATGGGCGACAATGACGGGACAGATGATCCGCCGCGCCGCTGAGCTGCTCCAAAAGATAAAATCAGTCGCGTAATAGATTAAGCAGAAAGGTAGATAGCGTCAGGAAAAAGCCATGTCTGATACGAATGATCTCAGGCAACCAGAGGAAGATACGGTGATATCTACAGGTTTGAAGCAATTTTCCAACCTTCCGGAGTGGCTGGCTTTAATTAAAGACCAGGATCGTACCTATCAGGTGCTGTCTCGAGACATCCCTGAGATCGCGCATGGAAGGATCATCCTTAAGAAATGCAAAATTGGTCATGTGCAGTATCGTGAAGGAACCTGGCCAAATCGCTGCACCTTGAAATATCGCGTTGATGGAGAGCCAGAGGAAAAAAGCATCGAATTAAATGGAATTCTCTATCCACCTGGACTGATCCCTGTTAATCATCCAGTCGTCGAAGGAACCATTGGGGCGGAGGGTTGGCACGCGATTCTCCCTGAACTGAATCTCGAATTAACGCCGCTTGAGTCCGAAACTGAACTGGTGGCTTTTGAACTGCTGACAAATCCGGAAAAAGCACGCGAATTTTTGGAACGTAGTCTGCGGAGCGCGTCGCCTGCCTACCATAATGCACAGATCCAGTCCTGCAATCCTCAAATCACTCGATATAAGCCAGGCGATCGCTGCACCATTCTCTATCATCTCGAATATTCCCCAGATATGCCGGCGGATGTTCATGCGCCGCCGATCCTCGTGGCAAAAACCACTCGACGGGAAAAGGGACGTAATGCGTTCGCGGCTTTGTCGGCTCTGTGGAATGTCTCATTTGGTCGAAGCGGCCCGGTGCGCATTGCCGAACCGATCGCATATGATCCTGACCTGAAAGTGTTTGTCCAGGGACCTGTTTGGGAGGAACAAACTCTCGAGGAATTATTCTTGTCAGCCCTCGACGAGGAAACACCCGATGCGCTTCGTGTCCTAAACGAAACGATGCAGAAAACGGCAGAGGGCCTTGCTGATCTTCACCAATCTGATGTGGGGATCGGGCAACAGGCAAGCTGGGAAGATGAGATGAAGGAAGTAGATGATACGTTAACCCCGTTGTACACAGTTTTTCCAGATCTTTCCTCGGCTGCAGCACCTTTCTTAGAACAGATCCGGCGTCTCGAAACCGAGACGCCGCCAGACCCCTTTGTTCCATCTCACGGCACCTTCCGGCCGGTTCAAGTCCTTTTGAACAAAGGGGAAATCAGTTTTATTGATTTTGATTCTTTTTGCCAGTCAGAACCAGCTCGGGATCTCTCGATGTTCTTAACCTCATTAATGAGCATAAGTATGGCCCCGGCTTCTTCAGACAAGAAAAAGGATCCGGGCAGAAGGCTTGCAGACCCTGCATACTGGGATGCCAGGTTTGATGGGGTTTCTTCAATTTGCGATCAATTTCTGGCAGCATACGAACAGCGCCAGCCAGTATCCCGTCAGCGGGTGGCTTTATGGGAAGCACTCAACCTGTTTTACTTCGTCGTAACAGGATGGACGAAGGTCAAAACGAGCGAAATTGCCCTCCTGGTTAGGTTGTTAGATCGCTTCCTGATCAAAGCTCGCTTGATCGATACTGGGTAATCGTTAATTCCAGCCTTGGTCGCTCCAGCATGCGGCAATGCTCATCCTGCTCCGCCCAACTTGTTCGCCTGCAAGAAACGCTCCATTAGATAGAGCGTGTCGGATAATTCGCCGACTTTCACTTTGATCCAGCCATGTAGAACGAGCATAAAAATATCAAGCGTCTCCCAAAGGACAACACGCTCACGCGAAACAGGGCGCTGCTTTTCATATTCATCCAGGAATTGTTCGCTCAGCGACATCGCCATTTCAAAGCGGGCCTGACGCATACTTCCGTCCATCGTTGAACCGCTGTCTCTGACCTCATCAAAATCAGAACTTGTCATGGCAAGATTCATCACTGCGCTCAAAAACAGTGCCAGATCATTGGCCGGTTCCGACTGGCAGAAGGTATCAAAATCGATAAAGCCAATCTGATCTTTGTACAGCAACACCTGCGCGGGACGAAAAGAGCCGTGCGAGGGAACCAGACGATCGGGCGGGTGGGCATCGGCAAGCTGTTTAAGACGATTCAGGAGAGGGTTTGCAGCCCCGGTTAGCCCAGGGTGTGCGCTGGACAGGCGTTCGATCCGCTCCCGAACTTCAGACATTTCATCTTCCCAATCCCATTGTTTCCCAACAGGCACATTGGCTTCATGGAGCTCGGCGAGACCTGCAGCTGTTTTCCGCATAACCTGACTCACCTCTTCAATTGCTTTCGGGGTTCCGGCCCGAAACGCGTTGATCAAGAACTTCTTCAAGGTTATTTCTTCACGAATGGGTCCCTGGATCATGACGCGTTCGCGCTCGTTATACGCGAGCGGTTCCGCGATCTGAACTGTGCGGCTTGCAGCGAGAGACGAATTCCAAAGTGCCACCATGCCATCAAAGGCATTTTCTCCTTTTTCATTCCGGTAAGTTTTTGCGATCACCAGCTCAGGCCATTGGCGATCGGTTTGCATTTCTTGGGGATACTCAAGGTGATAAAGGATGGTACAGCGGCTGCCGGGCTTATATCGCGCAATCTTCGGGTTGCTAGCCTGTATTTCTATGTCGTGATATTTTCGGGAGCCTTCCCGGATATTGCGCATCAAAAAATGGCGCGACTCTTCCGGATCTGTCAGAAAGGACAGCGATGCCAGGACCGTTTCCGATTCCTGCGTCTTCAATTTCAGATTGAGATCAGGAATGATGGCTCGCCAGCCCTCCATTGCGAACGTGCCTTCAACTTCCGGCTCTGCCTGGGGAATCACGCCAGGAGGGTAAATCAGCCCTTCCAATATTGACGTTTGCTGATTTTTCTCTCCCGGAAGGGAAAATACCAGATGATAAAGACCGGTCCAGTGACCTTCCTTGTAGCGGATATGCCCAACATCGCAATGATGTAGGAGGAGCCGCCCCTTATTAAATTCCGGCACGATGTGTAAGATCCTATCGCGGATACGATCTGGATCTCGCGCCGCGACCAGCCAGCCCGGCAATCGGGAAAATTTTCCAAGCTCCCCCTGAACCTCAGAGCCTTGTTCCTGATCAAACAACATCCCTGTTTCAGACATACGATACTCTCCTCTCAACTCCGATTGTCATGGCGGGGGTAGTTTTTCCACGCCTCTCCAAGCTTCAGCTAACAGGGCGGACGGGAGTGGTGAAAAAGGACTGCGTTCAAAACCACGGATAGCTTTGCGGAGCAGTCCAACCGCTTCATACCACGCGGCGCGCTGTGGCAACCCTGAGGGAGAACCACTCGCTCGGAAGTACGCCTCGAGGAACTGCTGCTTTAAGTCTGGCATCCAGGCGTCGCAGAGCGCTGGCCTCCCACGGTTTTTGAGAACCTTTTTGGCCTTTAGCTGCTGCAATGTGGCCAGGAAAGTGCCAACATCAACGGCAGGGTCTGCCATACCGCAGTGGTCAAAGTCCAGGAGGGCAACCTGCTGATTCTTGATAAGAAACTGAGAGGGCTTGCAATCCCCATGAACCAGGCAAGTCCTGGCTCCCCATTGATCTAGCGTGTCAAGCCAGGCAGAGAGCGCATCCGCCAGCTTGATGATCTCCTGGCCCAGCCCCGAATTTACCTGAGCAATCTTGGCTCCACGTTTTTTGAATCGGGCCAGCTCAGAATTGATCGAACGCGATTTACCGCCTGTCAACGCACTGCGATGAAACGCTGCAAGCGCCGAGGCAGCCATTAAGATGCCGGCGAAACCGCGCGAATCACAGGTTTCAGTATCGCAGCTGATCAGGCTGTCCAGGGGAACGCCCTCTATAGGCTCTTGCAGCACCATGGCTAAATCGGGCAAAAAAGCGGAAGCGGTGGCGAACGAAATATGACCACCCTTTGCCGAGATAGAACCGGAGAGGGACAGCATCTGCTGATAGACCCGCTCAGCCTTCTCCAGATCGTGATAAATCTTGCCGTACAGCACGCGGTTATAAATGGCTCCAGATTCTTTTTCCCGCAGCCAGACGCTCAGACGGAGGGTACAACGTCTTCCTGGGCGAAACCGCAGCGGCTTGACGTCGCAACGCAGAATTCGGCTGACCCTGGCCTGGAATTCAGGCAGCACTTCTGCAAGCGCTGCCGAAACCGTTTCAGGGTCAAGTGAATTGGTCAGACTGGGCAGGGTTGGATCGTTTGGAAAGCGATAAACTCGCATGCCTAGCGAGGGAATGATCTTTATCATCTCCGGCAGCTGGCTTTCATCTGAAGTCCAGTTATAGGCCCCTGTAATCAGGTGAGTTCCTTGCTCGTACAGGACTGTGCAGTAGTTATCTGGCTCATACTTTGCGTCCAAGATATGGCATTCCTCTGCCCCAGCCTCGGTACTATCGCTCGTCGTGCTTTGCCCTTCAGTGTCTTCAACCTCCTGTTGAAACAACTTGTGGAGAAGGGGACCCATCATCCGGGGACTGAGCGCGATCGCAACCTGTTCTTTCTCCGACAAGGGGAGGTCACGGACCGAAAGCGAGGTCACTTTTTCAATCATGATGGATACCTTTCAAGCTCAGTTTGAAGAAAAGTGCAGTCCAATAAAATTGAGCATAAAGAATCAGATGCCGCGTAGGAATTTGATTTTCTCCTACGTGGCGTAAAGACATCTTCAGAACTCTGCTCCCGACCTTAAAATTCTTGCCATATCCATTCCTTGAAGGATGTTTCCAGATCTGCCCCCATGCTTGGGACGGGCTTGTTTCAATTTCAAGGAGCCGAAGAATCGGTGCATAAGATTATTATAATATAGATAATCGTTGTCGTATTTACTCATGGTGAAGCCATGGTTTTCTCATGAACCAGAATCTTTTCAGCCAGACTCTTCCATCTGCTGATCTTTGCCAGGATCATTGCACGGCGCGTTCCTATTTACAAGAAGGAGCGGATGACAAGGAAAACTAGGATGGTCGCGCGCGCTGCGCGGGAGCCTAATCAAATAATAAAAGTTTGATCCCCCTCTGGGCTAGATTCCTAATTGAAATCAGCACTTGAAATTCTGATTTTTGATTGTTTTACAGCAGTCGTAATTTAGGGGGATCCAGTTGTATTTGGGACGATGTCCATGTCCGCCATATAATAGGCATGCTCGTAGGCTGTTACAGCGCCCCCTTCACCGGGAACTGGTTCGATATTCTCATTGCCGTTGACGTCGATCCCATTCCGAATCCTGTCTGCCAGCGCAACCGCTTCACGCACCATGCCCTCCAGCTCCGGCGAATCGAACGAGGCGTTCAGGATAGCACTCAATTGATCGCGCAATTGAGCCGCCCATACGTCGAGATTGGCTGCACAATCCTTTACGTGCCCGCCATGAATAAGCATGTTCTGCGTTGCGTCCGGTGATGTGACCGACAGATCTGCATGCGTAAAGGTACCCTGGATATAGCCCACGTTTTCTCCGTTGAGTAAAAGACCGTAACCATCGCTGGGGTCGTCAATGGCGCCATCTCCATTCCAATCCATATATTCTTCACTCCGGCTTCCGAGGATCACGTTCAACATTCTTTCGGCATGTAGATCGAGTCCTGCCTCATCCCTGGCTTCCATGGAAGCCAGCATCTGCTGCGCGGATTCGTTGACCAGGAGCGTGTCGGCATCCAAGCCGTGAACGAACCCGACGCTCTCAGGCGTAGCGCCAAAGGAAAACAAGAGA
>JBDTPH010000201.1:0-22611 GCA_039932795.1 Chloroflexota bacterium | reverse complement strand
ACCATTGCACGAAAACTAAAACCAGACCTGGTCGGTGAGAGGATCATTTCCGCCGACCTGCGATGGCCGCGCACCCTTGCCCAGCCATCGCCAAGGAAATTCAAGGAACAGATCAGAGGGCAGGAAATCACGGATGTGGATCGCCGTGCAAAATATCTCATCCTACATCTTTCAGATTTCCACCTGCTTATCCACTTAAGGATGAGCGGCGATTTGCTCATCAAAAATAGTACAATCAGGCCAGAAAAACACGATAGACTTATACTAAAATTATCCAGTGATAGGTCACTTGTCTTTAACGACACGCGCAAGTTCGGGCGTGTGTGGCTCACTGCAAAACCGGAAGAGGTGCTTGGCAGACTGGGTCCCGAACCATTGAGTATCGACTTTACAGCACAATGGCTGCACAGCGCGCTTCATAACAAACACCGCCAGCTAAAACCACTACTGCTCGACCAGACCTTTCTCGCCGGACTGGGCAACATCTATACCGATGAGGCACTACATATAGCAAAACTTCATCCACTGGCTGCGTCCAGTTCCATAACGGCGAAACAGGCTGGGATGCTGCATGAAGCCATCCAGCATGTATTGAATGAAGGAATACGCCGCAATGGCGCATCGTTTGATTGGGTGTATCGTGGAGGCGAATTCCAGAATTATTTTCGGGTGTATGGACGCGAAAATGAGCAGTGTCCGGTCTGCCATACGAAGATCAAACGCATCATTGTGGGTCAACGCAGTACACATTACTGTCCGAAGTGTCAAAAGTTGAGGTGAATCATGGAATTTAATTGGTCAATTCTTGGCTGGTTCGCGGCTCTTATTTTTGTTTATGTATTCGGCCTTTTTGAAGGGCGCAATCAGGGATACAAAAAACGCAAAGTCGAAGAAGCAGATATAAAAAAGGAAGCGCCGGATCCCAAACCTGTCACCGTGACAGTGGATGACCCTGGTCTGTTACGGATCAAAAATGAAAATGGGTTCATCACTCTCGACCTGGATGGATCACGCGTGGATACAACAGCACTCGCCGCAGAGCAGCGCCGTCGGCTGATCGAAATGTTAAACTTGATGCGTCCCTGGCTGGAAGGTAAACCGGCAGCAGCCCCTGTAACGGCTCCGCCTGCGCTTCACAGCCAGCCGAAATATGTTGCAGATACGCGCCAGGATGCACCCGCCATGCCTCCACCGACGCCAAGACAAGTGGTGCCCCATTCACCTGTCTTGGCCAAAGAGGACCGTCCCATCGCGCCCGCGGGAAGCATCGTTACGCAGATCGATGCGGTCTTACAGGCGCGTTTGGCTGGAACACCGCTGGAAGACCGCGGCGTCTTTCTCACGCAATCGCCCGAAGGCGGTGTAACAGTCTATGTGGGGTTGACCAAATACACGGGAATCGACGAGGTGCCCGATCCTGAGATCAAAGCTGCCATCCGCGGCGCCATCACCGAATGGGAAAATAAATACACGCCTGGCTTATGAAATTTACATCAATAATATTAAACGGCGGCCACAGGCCGCCGTTTCGTTTTAGAGGGGGATCACAACAAACCTGCTGATCACCTGTGTTGATAACGCGCCGTAAGCACGGGACAACGCGCAAATTCGGCAACCTCTGCGGTAACCTGTGGTGCGTAGTACTGCCGCAAGGTATGACCACTGTACGACGACCCCATGCAAACCATATCGTAATTTCCTTCCCTGAGTTCGGTCAGGATTTCCTCCACAATGATTCCCTGCCGCGCAATCGCCCTGGCGTTGAGTCCTGCGTTTTGAGCAATCTCCAACGCATGCCGCAAACTGCGACCGGGCAGTGTATCCGTTTCCGCAAGATCTTTTGTGTGTCCCCGTACGCCCCGCGTAGTCGGGTAATCCAGGTCTGTAGGCGGAACCACATGCAAAATGGTCACGTCTGCCTGGTTGGCAGATGCAACTTGCAGTGCCAGATTTTCTGCCGCGGCTTCATATCCGAGCCCACCTGCGCTGATCAATATTTTCTTCAATGGCAGGTGCAGTTCTGGAACATACAGGATGGGTCCCATGATCTTTTCCATGAGTGGGCGAATCGATCTACCGGAGATCATCCGTCTGATCTGTGTGCGCCCCAATGGGCTCACCACGGTGATGTAGTCGCCGCTGTTCGCTTTCTCAGGGATGACATGCTCCGACTCCCCATTGCGGACCTCGAGACTGTAGACGAGTCCTTTTTCGTTGAAGAGGCTGACGGCGCGTTCAAAGACCTCCTCCAAAGGGTGATGATCGTCTATCGCGGCGGGACTCAGGTTCTCGGTCACGCCCAGAAGCGTTATTTTCATTCCCATGATCTCTGAGAGCCATGCACCATACTCGATCGCGAACCATGTCCCTTTGTATCCATTGGTAGTGATCAATAATTCATATTCCATTAATAGCTCCGTCTGCCGTACAGGATAACTCCCATGATCCCAGCCCCGAGTAAAACAAACGGAGACGGAATTTCAAGCCAAAAAGCGGCCGCGCTCAACACGGCGATCAGCACAATACGACGATCTATTTTCTTTCGCGAACTGACACGGAACAGTTCCCACGACACAAACACGATCAGCGCCGCCACTGCGGGACTCATCCCGGCCACGAAACCCGTGAGCCAGTTCTCATGCTGGAATTGTTGAAGTACCGCAGATACAATGAGCATGAGCACGGTGGGAGGGATGATCGCGCCGAGCAACGCGCTCAGTACACCGGGGAATCCACCCGCTGCATATCCGACGAACATTGCCAGTTTTAATGCTTCACTGCCAGGCAAAACGTTTGAAAACCCCACCGCCTCTACAAACTGTTCCTCGGTCATGAGTTTGCCTACCGCCTCTTCATAAAGGAATCCAACAGAGGCGGGCCCTGATGGAGACAGGATATTTACTTTCAGGAACATTTGCAGAAGACTCAACCAGAGGGAGAAATTTGGCTTCATCATGAAAGAAAATAAACCCCTATTAGCCCTGCCACAATGACAACAATACGCGCTGGCGCTTTCAAAAACATGGCAATCAGGCTGACAATGCCAATAGCCCAGCCTTGCCAGCCTGTTGACCCACCTTTTTCAAAGATCTTCCATGCGGTGAAAAGCATCAAAACGGATATGGCTGGTGCCAGGCCTTCGACAAAATTGCTCAGCCAGGCTTCACGACGCACACGGTGCAACACCATTGTCACGCCAAGGAGAATGATGGTCGGCGGCAAAATGGATCCAGCCAGCGCCACCAGTCCGCCGGGCACCCCAGCCACCGCATAACCGATGTACATCGCCAGCTGCAGAGCGTCACTGCCAGGCAGCACAGACGATAAACCCACCGCCTGTACAAACTGCGCTTCAGTTACATGATTCCCGACCACTTCATGATACAGCAGGCCGACGGAAGCCGGACCCGATGTACTGAGCAAATTTACTTTTATAAAAATCAAAAACAATTGAAGCAATATGTCCAAGGGGCTCCCTATATAAGGCTCAATTGTAGCAGAACAAAACAGGAGCGAGACTGTTCATCTCGCTCCTGTATATTCCATGGAATAGGGTTCAATATGGTCTTCCTAATAACTCATCCAGAACTTTACCAGAGCTCTCATCAAGCAATGAATGTTTACTTTGACCGTATGCATCCATCGTGACAACAACAGGGAAGCGCTCCACTTCGATCACCCACATCGCTTCCGGGACGCCGAACTCTTGCAGTTTGTAGACGCCCAACACTCTGTGCACGGTCTGCGCAAGGAAGGACGCCGCGCCCCCGATCGCGTGCAGATACACGCCGGGAGTATCCATACATCCCTGTAGAGTCCTTGGGCCCATGCCACCTTTGCCGATCACAGCCTTGATATTGAAGTGCTTCATGACATCAGCCTGATACGGTTCCTCACGCGTGGATGTTGTGGGCCCCGCGGCGATAAATTTATATTGCTTTGTATCCAGTCCCGAAACGACAGGTCCGCAGTGATACAGCACACCCTGATCGAGATATTTCCTGATCTCATCATATATCTGCAGGTCATCGGCTTGCGGCTCACGCGTCTTCTTGATGAATGTCTCGCTCATCCACTTATGGACGGAGTCGCGGCCTGTCATCATGATTCCGCTTAATTCAACGGGTTCCCCCACATGCAAACTGCGGATGGTTTCATCGCGGATGGGTATGGTTATTTCGCGCATGTCAATCTCCTGTACGGGCGGGGTGATCCTGACCGTACAAATCAATCGTATTCCACTTCTTCGCCGCGAACAATCATCTTGCGGCGGCGGTATGCCCAGCACATATAGGAAACGGACACAAAATAAGAGGCCGGCAAACGATGCATGCCTGTGATCTTCGTATCCAAAACTGTCGTCTGACCACCAAAGCCCATCGGGCCGATCCCCATCTCGTTGGCTTCACTTGTCAGTCGTTCCTCCAACTCAGCGATTATAGGATCTGCATTGCGCGTGCCCATCTCGCTGAATAGCACTTCCTTCGATTTTACATACGAGGAACCACGGTCACCGCCAATGGACACCCCCAAAATCCCGGGCGCGCATCCCTTGCCCTGTGCCTTTTGCACTGCGTCCAAAACCACCTTGCGGACTCCCGCCAGATCGCGGCCCGCGCCCAGCTTGTTATCGGGCAGCGAATACTGCGCGCCGACGTTCTCACACCCGCCGCCTTTGAGCATCAGTTCGACCATAAGAGGCTGGTCCGCATCCACTTCTTCAAAATGGATGTAAGGGAAGTCGTCCCCGCCCAGGTTATTTCCCGTGTTCCTGTCGTAAATTGCATCTACGGCATTCGGCCGCATATAGGCCCGTTTGGTGGCTTCCGCCAGCGCGGTGCGGACTTGTTCCCGCAGCTTTCGCGTGCTCATCCCTTCAGGATAATGCACATAGAAAATTGGCGTGCCCGTATCCTGGCAGATCGGCGTGGAGTTGACGCGTGAGAGCTCGATGTTCTTCATGATCGTTTCGAGCGCACCGCGCGCCGCAGAGCCTGGCTCCTCCTTTTCAATGGATGCCCGCAATCGCTCCTCTACATCCCTCGGCAGGCTGGATGATGTATGACGGATCAGTTCAAGGATTTCATTGGTTAAATCGCGCATGAGGTGCCTCCACGGCGAATAGTATCATATCGATAATTATTTTTATGGTAGTCCATTCCGTTACTCTTACACTCATCCTGTATTGAATGACATGAGCCAGCCATATCCAGCCGGGAAGTTGCGGAGTTGAAGTTCAGGCGATGCCGCGTCGTCGACTCCGTCTGTTCATTTTGCAGCAAGGTTATAATCCAGGTTTGATCATAATGTGGACCCAGAGATAAAACAATGCAACGACGAACATTCATTTCAATTGCTCTATTCATAAGCGGAATGCTTTTGTTACTACCGAATTTTTATCGAAACAGATGGTCGGCTGTTGACTCTGAGTATTATACCGAGTGGCAAACGAGATACGATCGCCTGGTGGTTGCAAGATTGGTGAAAACACGACAGGACGGTTTTTTTTCTGCAGGCGGGCTGATGGGAATAGGGGATGCGAAGGAATGGGAAGTCAATACCCGCACCAACAGACATCAATTCAATACGTATGCTAATAAGGGTGAGTTTCAGTCCTATTTGATCTACAAATCCAATCCTGGCTTTCAGGGGCTGATCTACGGCGTAGCTGATAAATTTTTAACCCTCCCCGCAGAACAAAAACTTAAGTTGTTCCGTGGGTTTACCGCTGTTGCCTCGGCCGTCATCTTCGGATTTATGGTCTCTGCTTTCGCCATTGAGTTTGGTCTTTTTTCCGGAATACTGGTACTCATTTTTGCTGTTCTTTCAACCTGGATCGTACTCCCCGCTGGCAGCATATTTTGGAGTTTGTGGGCTTTTTATTTGCCATTTGTGGCTGGCGCGTATTTGCTTGCCGATGCAACACGCAGAAATGAATATAACTCTGCAAGAATACACAGCATCATCTTCATTGCTGTCTTGATCAAAATTCTATGTAGTGGGTTTGATCTAACAACGACGGTTCTTATCATGGCTACTGTCCCCTTTGTTTTTTATGGCATATACAAAAATTGGGACAGGAGAACATTTGTTACTCGCCTGGTAAAAATTGGAATTGTTCTGCTGGCAGCGTCTTTGACAGGGCTGGTCATATTATCGATACAGATCATCGCGAGCGAGGGTGCAATTGCGAACGCTTATAGTTACATTTTGGAAAGGTTGGGCCATCATGCCGGGGGAAGCTCCGAATTCTTCAATACTCCAGGTGTAGAAGTAAGAGCGATAACCACGTTTGAAGTGATATCAAAGTACCTTGTGATGCCAGCGATTGCCATGCAGTTTCAAAGTTCAACCATTCAAATTCTGTACTGGCATCTCATGGCTGTTTTCGCCCTCTTCACCATGATTTTCGTCTTCAGGCACAAGATGACAGGCGGCGCGAGCTACCCCCGCAAGGCTCTGGGGCTCCTTGTGGCAACCTGGTATTCTCTATCGGCGCCACTATCCTGGTACATATTGTTTAAACCCCATTCCTTCATACATACACACGTCAATACCATGGCCTGGCAGATGCCTTTTACTCTTTTGGGCTTTGCGTTATGTGGTTTTGTAATTCATGATATTTTTAATAACTCGAAAAAAACATTGACTAGCGTACCGCCCTTGCCCGCATCACAAACCGATCCACCCCTCCAAAGCGATACTTATAGGCCTCGTCCCCGCGCATGAAATCGAATTCGTTCCGTCCGTTTTCAGTACACCACTGAATGACATGCGCCAGCAGTACCCAGCCAGGCGAGAGTTCCATGTGTTCGCGGCCAACGCCTGAGTTGTAGCCCCATAGCTTATTTTTATAATCAAAGTTCAGCGATGCAGCGGATTTGACGCCGTCCACTTCGAGAAAGCCAAGCCAGAGATAGCCTCGTCTATGCGCGTTCTGAATGGTAACGGTCATTTGTTCGCGCATTTCGGGATGCAGGAATTGTTCCTTATTGGGATCCTGCACCATCAAGTCAAAAAAGGAGTTGATTTCAGAGTCGATGTCTTCGGTTCCGTCAATTACATAAAAGCGGACATTCTTATCGCTCTCCGCGGCACGGCGCATCTTGCGGCGGATCTCATGTCGCTGTTTCTTTTCCACGCGCGAGAGATATTCATCGAATGAGCCATTCAGTGAGATGCGCGGCGTGGGACGATAGATCTCTTCGTGATGAGTCCAGCCGCGTTGTTCAGACTCAGCTTTCAGTGCCGGCAGTGTGGGAGACGAATCAGGCAGGTTATACCAATCGATGGCGCGCCAATTGTCGATTGAGGAAGAGACGAGAAAATCCAGAAGACCTGAAAGAAAACGCGGCTGGTCCTGTTCACGTACGATCAAATCCAGATAGTCGGATATCTCGATACTTCCAACCAGCATAAGCGACGGCTGGCCTTCATAGTCTGTGATAAAAAGTGGAGCGATCCCAACGAGTTGATCGTTTTCAGTTGCTGAGATCAAAACCAACCCAGCGTTTTGGCGAAGCCATTCGCCGCCGCCAAGTGTCTTCCACCACTCGCTCAGATATTCGTGACGTGAAAATGGCGTATCGGCAACGCTTTGTTCAACAAGTGCGTTCCAGGCGGTTTCAGAAAACTCTGAAAAGTCCTTATGCAAAAAGAAATCCATGTATGATCTTTATCCTTGGTCGATCGGCTGTCGTGCTTCATCCCGCAACGAAATTTTACCAGTATAATGATGGCAACCTTTTGGTCAATCTTACGCCGTGACTACTTTCGATCTAAACATCCTCCCCATTCACAGAACCAACGGACAGGAATCAGCAGACCTGCCAGGCTTGCTGGCTGTCACACCGCCGCGCAAGACCGCGCGCGGCCGCGAACGCGATACCCTGATCGTGTATCTCATGCTTTCAGGCAATGCAGCGTTTTCAGCGGTGGAATTGAAAGGTCTTGTCAGTACCGCAGCGGCTTCCTTTTACCAGACCACAGGCTCGCTGACCTTTGCAATGCGCAAAGCCGCGGAGCATATCAACACCGTTTTGCTCGAACGGAATCTTTCGCCAGCCGAACGCGGGCAATATGTGATGGGCCTGCTTGCGCTGGCCGTGATGCGCGCCGAACAGTGCACGTTATTGCTCAGCGGTCCCACACATGCAGTCTGGGTCAGTGAGGGAAAATCCCGTCATATTCACGATCCCGCGCTTTCAGGCAAGGGACTGGGTTCGAGTCAGAGCATTCAAACCTATCTTTCACAGGTCGAACTACATACGCAGGACCTGCTGGCGCTGTGCGGCAAATTCCCAAAGGATTGGGAAGCGGATCTTTTGAATGAACGGCCGCCCACCTCGCTGGATGCAAGCCATCGCAAGTTGACTCTCACACAAGGCGACTTGAACGCGGTCCTGATCCAGGCCCAGAGCGGCCATGGAACTCTTACAATTTTGCGACCGGAACGAAGTGCCGCGCGTCCGCTTCGCAGCCAGCCCTTCGACGCGGCTCAGGACAAGCCGGTTGCAGTTCCCATTGTGGAGGAACCTGTCGCTACTGAAGCGTTTGAACCGCAGGACGAAAAATTCCCTGAAGATTCTCAAACCGGGCAATATCCAACTGGCAATTACCAATCACCGGTCTCATCACCCATCACTGAAGATGAACTGGACGCACTGGCGGATTTTGCTGCGCATCTGGTGCAACCCTCCGCGTATGCAATTCCGCCGCAACCTGAAAACTTTTCTGCATTTCCGAAACAGGAGTCGGAGTCAACAGCCGCGCAGCGGAACTTTAATTTTCCGTCATCCATTCCAAGAGGGAAATCGGCTGAACCAGTTCCCACGCCGATCATTGAGTCAGGTCCTGAAGTCGAAGAAGACGACGAGGAAGAAATCCTTGAAGAACCGATCATAGTGGAGAGCAAAGCTGCGAAGATCCTCTCCAATGCGCATCAGCAGGCGACGCGTCAGATGGCAAAAACGGTGGTAGGCGGAATCAAGACCGGCCGGCGCGTGAATGAGCGTTTGGGTTCCCTCATGCAGAAGTTCATCCCGCGGCTCCTGCCCGGTGCAGAGTCAAATCAATCCTCAAATACGCCAACGTATGTGCTGGTGTTCATTGCAGTCATCATCCCTGTTTTGGTTGTCACGATCGCATCCGTTGTATATCTGCGCTTCGGCCAGAGTGTGCAATATGATGAGCTGTATGGCCAGGCGCTGAACGAGCGCGCACAAGCCACCAGCGAGACGGATCCCATCCGAGAGCGCGATGCGTGGCTGCGTGTATTGTCGTCTGTTGATAAAGCCGATACCTACCGCAAGACGGATGAGGCAAACGCGTTGCGCGCAGACGCGCAGGCAAACCTCGACAGGCTAATGGGCATCGTACGACTCGAATTCATCCCTGCCTTCACAAACGGACTCAGTGGCTCAACAAAAATCAGCCGTCTTGCCGCCAGTGAAAGCGAACTCTACATGCTCGATGCCGAACGCGGCAGTATTCTGCATGCTTCGTTCACAGGTCGAAGCATGGAACTCGATAGTTCGTTTAAGTGCCAGCCCGGAACCCACGCGGGCTATCAGGTTGGCACACTCGTGGACATTCTCGCGCTGCCCAAGGTCAACGCGCTGGGTGCGTCCGTGCTTGGCATTGACGCCAGCGGAAATCTCTTGTACTGCACGCCGGGCCAGGTGCCACAGGCGTTCCCGCTCCCAGCTTTGCCCAACACCAACTGGGGACGCATCACCTCCTTCGCGCTGGACAATGGCAACCTGTATGTTCTGGACGCAGCATCACGCGCCGTCTGGGTTTTCGTGGGGAAGGATAGCTCCTTCGTTGATACGCCATATTTTTATTTCGGTAATCAGATCCCAAACATTGATAACGCCATCGATATGGCTGTGAGCGGCGATGATCTGTACATGTTGCATGCAGATGGACATCTTTCCACATGCATATTCAGCCGGATCTCCGAAACACCTACGCGCTGCCAGGACCCTGCGCCCCGCGTCGACAACTTCCCTGCACACCGCGATACAGACGTCTTCGCACAGGCACACTTCACGCAGATGACGCTCACCAATCCGCCGAACCTCGTTGTCCTGCTGCTTGATTCCGAGAATCAAAGAGTATATCGTCTCTCCCCGCGCTCGCTTGAACTGCAGAATCAAGTCACAGGGTATGCGGGCGAAGGCAACCCTTTTCAATCGGGGCCGGTCGGTGCGATGGCAGTCAGTCCCAATTATGTTCTTTATCTTGCCATCGGCAATCAAGTCTATTTCGCTGCCAACCTCCCCTAATTAATTTTATGCTCCTGACGCCGTTCACGGTGTTAAACCCAGCGCCGGGGACGGCGCTCGAGCGAAAGCAAAAAGGATTTCGAATGTCAATCCTTGATTCTCTTTTCTCCCCGCTTCACAACCGAAAAGCTACGGATCCCCTGGCTGGCAAGCCGACAGTTGTTCCTGATAGTGAAAACGAACCTCCACAAGTGACGATCGTAAAAACCCTCGTCATTGTCTATGAACCCAGCATGGACAAGGCAAGTGGCACAAAACTTTCGCAGTACTTACGCTGGAACAAAGTGGAGGGACTGGCGAAGGGATATATGTCTGATATCCTGCAGGTAAGTGGAGGACTTGTCCGTTATCAGATCATCCAGCGCATTGATGTAGACGGTTTTCCTGCCAAAGTGGATGGATTCCATTACAACCCACAGACGTACATGGACGTGGTGCGCGGCATGTCGCGGCCGTATATGCCGCAGGAAGCAAATTATTACGAGATCATCGATCGTTTCAACATTCTGCAACGTGTTGCCAGAAATGAAATTGATGAAGTGTGGATCCTCAACTTTCCGCACGCAGGATTTTACGAATCGATCATGGCAGGGCCGGGTGCCTTCTGGTGTAATGCTCCGCCTCTCAAAAACACAGATGCTTCGATACGCCGATTCGTCATCATGGGTTTCTCGTATGAACGCGGCGTTGGCGAGATGCTTGAGAACCTGGGGCATCGTGCCGAGTCCATTATGGAAAAGACCTTTGAAAAACTGGGCGGTGACGATAATTTATGGAGGCGTTTCACGCGCTACGAAAAGCTAAGCCCGGGCAGTGCAGCGCTGGGTAACATCCATTTTGCGCCAAACAGCGACCGCGATTATGACTGGAACAATTCAGGTTCTGTGCTCAGTGAGTGCGATGACTGGTTATATAACTTCCCCAACTTTACAGGACAAACACGCATGGTCACCGCCGCTGAGTGGGGCAACGGAGACACCCGCGAACATCACAAATGGTGGCTCAAGCATTTACCCAGGACCGCCGGGCGAAAGAATGGCATTCATCATAACTGGTGGCAGTACATTATGAACCCAAATAATGTGGAGAGTTAACTCGAATATCGTGTAACAATGTAAAGCAAACCTCGGTATTGTTATAAACAAAATTGCAGGGAAGTGTTGTAAACTTGTAATTTTTTGTTTACATATGGTGAATAGAATGATGTGTACCTAAGTTGGAACTTGATTCGATTATGCGCTCTGTGATGCCAATGTAGTGTTAAAGCAATCCATACAATGAACAGACTTGCCTACCCGCATTACAAACTTTACCGTTACATAATTGTGGCAGCATCATACGCAATCTATGTGCTGATCTTTATTTCCTTTCATCATCAGGCAGGTATTGGCATCGCTTCACTTGCCATTATTCCTGTGATCGGGGCCAGCTGGTATTTTGGCCTTAGGGATGGAATATTGATGGCAATTTTATCCATTCTTTCAAATTCAGCAGTCCTGATCAACGAAGGGGAGCCGTTGATGACTTTGTATCGGACCCCGGGGAATTTGATCGGCACATTTTCCCTGATAGTCATTGCGTTGGTAATTGGCAGGTTGTCGACCGTTACGCGTGAACGCAGGGAAGCACTTCACAAACTTGAGCAGTATGAAAAAGAAAACAAATCGCATACAAATTTCCTGGAACTGCTCAACCAGATCACAGCCCGGGCGCTTGAGGCCGATAGCCTTAAATTGACCCTTGACATTCTAACTGAGCAAATTGCCCACCTCTTCGATGCTGACGACACCTTTCTGTCCTTCTGGGATGAGGCCCAGGGAGTGCCTATTCCCACCGCAGCATACGGTTCCATGAAGGATACTTATCCATATGTACAGTTTGAACCGGGTGAATTAACCCCGACCACTTCTTTAATGGAATTCAAACGTCCCATCCCCATCATGGATATTGAAGACTCGCCATACATCAGCCCGAAGACCGCCGCCATATTTCCAAGCCGCTCCATGCTGGGCATCCCGCTCATTACGCAGCGGCACAAGTTGGGGGCCATCCTTTTGGGGTATAACGAAAAACGCACATTCGGTAGCAGGGAAATCCTGCAAGCCGAAATTACTGCTGAACAAGTGGCACTCGTTTTATCCAAATCACAACTTCTTGAAGAGGAGCGAAAACAAGTACGCCGGCTTACCGCCCTGCACGATGTTGCATTAACAGCCATCGAAGTGGATGATGAAGATCAATTAATCGAACGCGTGACTGACATCATAGGCCAGAACCTGTTTCCTGATAATTTTGGAATCTTGCTTTTGGATGAGGAGATGGGCATTCTACGTGCACACCCGTCCTATCGCTTTTCCACAACAGGAAACCTGCAAATGAAAGATATGCATCCCGGCGAGGGCATCACCGGCGAAGTCGCGAGTACCGGAAATTTACAACGCATCGGCCATGTGCGCCGCGTCCAGCAATATGTAGATGTGGACAGCAGCACCATTTCGGAGTTGTGCGTGGCGATCAAATTCAAGGAACGGATATTGGGGGTCATTAACGCCGAAAGTACAAAACGGGATGCATTCACTACTGATGATGAACGCCTGCTTGTCACGCTGGCAGGCCAGCTTGCAACAGCCATTGAACAGCTGCGCAAGGCACAGGATGAACGCAAATGGCTGGATCAGCTTGCACATTCGAACGACCTCATTTATTCCATCGCGCAGATCACAACGCAAATTGATAGATCACCGACCCCGGATGAGATCATTCACACCCTGGGGAACGAGTTACGAAATATCAGTCTCACCTGCATCATGGCGGTTTACAATGAGGATCAAAAATCCTTTACGGTCAACTACACATCCCTGCAGCCGCGATTCCTTGCGATCGTGGAAACTGCTCTCGGCTATCCACTTATCGAATACAGCTTTCCGCGCCAGAAATTGGATTCAACGGTGAAGACAGAGGATATGCTTCGCCCGGTCGTCATCTCCAACCCTGACGAAGAAATTGCAGCACTATTTACTCACATCAAAAGGCCGGGCGTGGCAGGAATATTAAAAAGAATTGGTGTCACACACGGAACCGAACCCTTACGACTGCCTCTTGTATTCGAGGAAAATCTGCTGGGCATTTTATGGGTCTGGGGAAAGGGTATAAACAAATCAGACCTGCCTGTGATGTCCATCTTCGCCAAACAGATCGGCATCTCCCTGGAGCGCGCCCGCCTTTTTCAGGAAGTGCAAAGCCTGGCCCTCACCGATCCGCTGACGGGGTTGCAAAACCGCCGCAGCCTATTTGAACTGGGCAGGATCGAATTCTCACGTGCCCAGCGCATGAAGCGGTCGTTTTCATGTATGATGCTCGATCTGGATCACTTCAAACAGGTCAACGACAACCACGGACATCAAGCCGGAGATCGGGTGTTACAGGAATTTGCAAAACGATGTTTAGGTTCTGTACGCGAGTCGGATCTGGTGGGTCGTTATGGCGGCGAAGAACTCATTATCCTTATGCCCGAAACGGACCGCGCTACAGCCGTTCACATTGCTGAACGCTTGTGTAAGTCACTGGCAGGAGAGCCAATTGAGACTTCCAGCGGAGAAATCACTGTCACAGTCAGCATAGGCGTTGCTACAAAAGATGAAAATACTCTTCAACTCGAAACACTCATTGCACGTGCGGACCAGGCAATGTATATTGCCAAACATAAAGGTCGAAATTGCGTGGCGATCAGTAGGTAGGGCCAGTGTCCCAAACTTGATAAAGCCCCAAATTACCACTCCCACCATCTGAATAAAACATGTTTCTGATAACAAAGCCCGCCGCGCTCGCCAGTGAGGATAATTCTGACTCACTGAAGTGATGCACGTAACGCAGGCCCTGCCCCCCGCTTCGCCAGTCGAGCAGATAGTCCCCCTCGTCCACTTCGGATGATTTTTCTTCCGCAACCTCCCATGGCTTGATCCTCCCTTTGAGTTTTTCACTGTTCAGGAATTGCCAATTGGAATGAATGAATTTTCCGTCATCGGATAACAATCCACGAACCGCCCGCAGAATATCCAGCCGCATCTCGGTGGAGGGAATATGATGCAACGCTGCAAAAGCAGTGACTACATTCCACTTTCCACTTTCCATCACTTTCTGATTCGCAGATAACTGTGTTACATCCGCTTGCATGAATTTGGCAGGGAAACCTTCGGGCACTGATTCTGCATCCCGCAGCAGAGGCAGGCTGAAGTCCACGCCAAGGTAGGAGCCGCGGTGGCCGCGTTTCGCCAGTTCGCGCGCCAATTCCCCATTCCCGCAGCCCAGATCCAAAATCGATTCATCCCCTTTCAGCATTTCGAGCACGCGTCGCACGCCGGGCTGGATCCGATGGCGCGTTGCCGAGAAGGAGTCGCCAAAGTGCGTATAAAAGTTCCGATTAATTTCAACTAAGCGTGAAGCGGTGTCCGGGTTCATGCCGCGATTATAACGGTATAATCTTTTCGTCAATGAATATGCAAACTGAACGACAGGAAAACTGGCGCAAAACGCACCTTCTTACACCCGACAAAAGAGATCTCGCACGCACTGTGCTGGATGAAGTTCGACGCGGCCGCGATGTGACGAAGACGTTGCGGAGCCATCCCACGGCGGGCGGTGGATACTTAAACAAGTCAATGCTGGTGTCCATCTACAATGAAATGGTCGCGGCAGGGGAAATGGATGAAGACGCGCGCCTTCTCGAACGCATACGGATGAAGCCCATGCGTACCCTTTCGGGCGTGACTACCGTGACCGTTCTGACGAAGCCGTATCCCTGTCCCGGGAAATGCATCTTCTGCCCCACCGATGTACGCATGCCAAAATCCTACCTGCCGGATGAACCCGGCGCCATGCGTGGCCTGGAACATCAATTTGACCCGTATGCACAGGTGCGCTCGCGGATAGACCAGCTCCATTCGGTCGGGCATCCCACTGATAAGATCGAGCTTCTCATCCTCGGCGGCACGTGGTCATCCTATCGACGCGATTACCAGGAATGGTTCATCAAACGCTGTTTTGATGCGATGAATGCATCCAGCACCCCTTCCCCGCTCCCTGTAGGTGAAGGTGGCGAAAAAGTGAATAAGGGTGAGCTCGAAAAAGCTCATTCGTTGAATGAGGGGACGCATCACCGCAACGTAGGGCTTGTCATTGAGACGCGACCTGATGAGATCAATCCCGATGAAATTCGCTGGCTTCGTTATCTGGGCGTAACCAAGGTACAAATGGGCGCGCAAAGCCTGGACGATCACATCCTTGAGATCAACAAACGGGGTCATACTGTAGAGTCCACAAGGCAGGCCACTGCCCTGTTGCGTGCGGCAGGGTTTAAGATCGTCCTGCATTGGATGCCTAATCTTTTGGGCGCGACCCCCGAATCGGATCGGAAAGATTTCGCACATTTGTGGGATGGCTTCTGCCCCGACGAAATAAAAATCTACCCGAACCAATTGCTGGCGAATGCAGAGTTATATGAATATTGGCAGCGTGGCGAGTTTCATCCATATACAACGCAGGAATTGATCGACCTGATCGTGGACATCAAACCCACCATTCCGCGCTACTGTCGCGTGAATCGTGTCATCCGTGATATCCCATCCACAAATGTTGTCGAGGGGAATCGGCGTACAAGCCTGCGGCAGGATATCCATGCTGAGATGAAGCGGCGCGGCACACATTGTGATTGCGTGCGCTGCCGCGAAGTGCGCGGGAAACCCGTCCACGCTGAGTCGTTGAAACTCGATGACATGGTCTATCAGGCGGGCACGGCGCAGGAACACTTTATTTCGTACGTTACGCCAGATGATAAACTTGCAGGCTTCGTCCGTTTGTCATTGCCGGGAAACGATTCACCACAGACAGGGATGCATGACCTGCAGGAGGCTGCATTGATCCGCGAGGTACATGTGTATGGTCAGTCGATTCCCGTTGGCACGGAGAAGAGGGGCGCGGCGCAGCACGCCGGGCTGGGGACGCGTCTGCTTGAAGAGGCGGAGTCTGTTGCGCGGACAAATGGATTCAAGCGCATGGCTGTCATTTCAGCTGTGGGTACACGGGAATATTATCTGGAGCGCGGCTTTACGCGCGGGGAACTTTATCTCACGAAGACGCTGGTTTAATGACATCACTTGTCAGAGTGGCTGGAGGCGGAATTTCATCCCTGCTTAATGAATTAGAGTTATGTTAATCCTGCAGGTCAATTCTTGACTTGAATCCTGCGCGGTGTAACAATCATATTCATGGACTATAAAGATTACTACAAGATTCTGGGTGTGGATCGAAAAGCCAGTGAAGAGGAAATTCGCAAGGCCTATCGCGACCTGGCAAAACAACATCACCCTGATTACAACCCTGACAATAAGCAGGCGGAGGAGCGCTTTAAGGAGATCAATGAAGCCTACCAGGTCTTGAGTGACTCCACCAAGCGTTCCCATTACGACCGGCTTGGGAGCGATTATTCAAACTGGCAACGACGTGGCGCGCCTGGCGACTTCAACTGGGATGATTATGTTGGAGGGGTTCCGGGCGGCGGTGGCGGTACACGCGTGAATTATGAGGATCTTGAAGAAATGTTTGGCGGAGGTGGAGGAGGCTTTTCTGATTTCTTCCGCACCGTCTTCGGCAGGCGCGAAGCAGAAGCGGCACAACGCGCCCGCCCGCAGGGTTATCAACAGGCGCTTGAGATCAGTATGGAGGAAGCCTATAGGGGTACAACACGCATCATTCAAAATGATGGCAATCAAAAGCAGGTCCGCATTCCAGCAGGGGTGCGAACGGGTTCAAAAGTGCGCGTGGCAGGAGCCGGCCCAAACGGGCTTGATCTGTATCTGATCATCAATGTCAACGAAGACAACCGCTTCGAGCGGCGCGGCAATGATTTACATACAACTGCAACAGTCAACGTGTTTACAGCCATTCTCGGAGGTGAAGCAGATGTTGAAACGCTGGACGGAAAGATCAAACTCAACATTCCGGCTGGCACACAGCCCGAGCAGGTCTTTCGACTGGCAGGGCGCGGCATGCCACATGTTAAAACGCCCAACCAAAAAGGCGACTTATACGTGCGGTTGAAAGTTCAGATCCCAAAATATCTTTCTCAAAAACAACGTGAATTATTGGATGAAGCCTCACGGCTTAAGTTCTAGGAAGGAAAATATGAAACGCGTTTTATTAGTTCTTTCAGTTTTAGTGCTGGCTTCACTGGCCTGCCAGCTAACGGCGCTTCCGCAGCTTTCACAGCCGACAGCTGCCCCCGGCAACCCGGTTCCTGCTCCCGTTCTGCCGGAGCCCGGGAGCCTGGATGAAAATCAGGAGTTGCTGGTTGCATTATATGGGCAGGTGCTCCCAGGAGTTGTCTCCATAAATACAGGGACGAGTCTTGGGTCAGGATTCGTATTTGACAGTGACGGTCATATCGTCACGAACCAGCATGTGGTCGAAGGGGCAAGCGAAGTGGAGGTGATCTTCACCTCAGGCTTCAAGGCCTATGGAACTGTGATCGGTTCTGACATCGACGCTGATATCGCCGTCGTCAAAGTGGATGCGCCGGCCGAGCAGATCCATCCATTAGCTGTTGGCGATTCAAACACGCTTCAAGTTGGACAGTCTGTAGTGGCCATCGGCAATCCCTTCGGCTTGAACGGCACCATGACTCTGGGCATTATCTCTGGCCTGGGCCGCACTCAATTCGCGCATGCCTCGCCCGAAGGTGGCTTTTTCAGCACCGCCGACATCATTCAGACAGATGCGGCGATCAACCCGGGCAACTCGGGCGGTCCGCTTTTCAACATGGATGGTGAGGTGGTGGGTGTCAATCAATCCATCCGTACGGATAATATCAATCAAACGACCGGGAATGCGGTGAATTCCGGCGTTGGTTTCTCGATCTCAATCAATCTGGTCAAGCGTGTCGCTGCTGGCTTGATCCGCGATGGAGAGTATAAATATCCCTACCTGGGGATTTCTTCACGCAGCGATCTCAGCCTCGTGGAAATCGAAGCGCTGGGGTTGAACACCTATACCGGCGCGTATGTGGTCACTGTCACACCCGGTGGCCCGGCGGATAAAGCGGGTATTCGTGCCGGAGATAAACCCACCAGCAATCCAAACCTGAATGCAGGCGGGGATGTCATCACCGCCATAGACGGTAATCCGGTAGCTACCTTCGATGATCTGCTAAGCTATCTTATTACCAGCAAATCGCCCGGCGAGACAGTGGTTCTGACCCTCCTGCGGGATGGGCAGCCCCTGGATATCACTGTAACGCTTGAAGAGCGTCCCTAGTAAATAAAAATGGACGGCGGTTCTTCAACTGAACTGCCGTCCATTTTCTACCCAAATCTTTCCTCGCGCCAGACGTCTGCCCGGTTATGATATCCGGCTTGCTCCCAGAAACCCCGCCGGTCACGAGGCATGAACTCGAGAGAGCGCAGCCACTTGGCACCCTTCCATAAATAAGGCGTTTCGAGATCCTTCTGGCTGGGAATGTGTCCCACCACACCACGCAGCGGATAACCGTGATCGGGTGAGATCGCTTCACCGTTGAAATGGGTGGCGAGTAGAAAATTCTCCTGTAATACAACTTCCAGAGGAAGGTTAACAGTAAAACCATATTCGGCATGCTGCATCACGTGTGTAGCCTCGGGCTTGATCTTGAAAAGACTATTTTCCAGCAGGGTCTTGACCGTGACGCCTTCCCAAACCGTATCAAACTTGCTCCAGCGGGTGACACAGTGCAGGTCCATCTCGATCTTTGTACGAGGCAACTGGTTGAATTCATCCCACGTCCAGCGTTTTTCCTCCTCCACCAAACCCCACACGCGAAAGTCCCATGTGGCAGGGTTAAAGTGCGGTACAGGCCCATAATGCAGGACAGGAAACTTGAACGTTAGCGCCTGCCCAGGCGGCAGACGTCCCTCGCTACGGATGCGGTCCTCCTCCTTGCGGCGGTCAGGTCCTTCGAATGATGAAAACATAAATAATGCTCCTCTCCGAAATTATATCAATTTCTACACAAAGTAGACTTCCGCAGAAAGACTTTTGTTACAATCCATTTATTATGATTTTATTAAGGCTACAGGATACTGCAATGGGGCTGAATTGTATTTTTTATTATTCGAAATCTAAATAGGTTTATAATGGCACGGGAGAGGCCTTCATAGCTTATGCTGTTAAGTAACTTTTTTGTATTTATTGGCGTCCTGTATGTAGAGCAGGAAGAAGACGGAATCACGTTCCCATGACAGATGGAATCGCGCTGCTCAAAGCCGCTCAAAAACTCGACGAAGAAGCACTTACAGCCATCTTCGATCAGTACGCGCCGGCTATTTATAAATATACTCTGCGGTTATGCCATGATCCGATCGTGGCAGATAATATCGTCGGCGATGTGTTCGCTCAACTATTGGAACAATTTGCAGGTGGCAAGGGTCCACGAACCAACCTGCGATCCTATTTGTATCAGACTGCATACCACCTGGTCGTGGATCGTTCGCGGGACAACCAACACAATGCACCTCTGGAAGTTGCTGTAGGAACCTACGAGAAGGGTCATTTCATGCCCACACAGACCCAAATAGAAGAGCGCGTAATCATGGAAGCACTGATCTCAGCCATGAATACGGAACTAACAGAAGACCAGCGGCACGTCATCATCCTGCGATTCCTGGAGGATTTTAGTCTGAAGGAGACGGCTGAAATTATTGGCAAGGAAGTAAACAATATCAAGGTTATCCAGAACCGCGGCATTGCCAAGTTGAGAAAGTCACTTGGACTTCAACTTGAAGAAAGCTGGTAAGTAAGACCGATGGAACTTAATGCAAGAGACAATGAAGTCATCAATTTGTTGACAAAACTGAAAAATGCCAACATAACATATCCACAGGAATTGCTGGCGTTGCGTCGTCAGGGTTATATAAAACAGGTGGCAGAAGTCAGCGCGGGTGCCGGTCTTGCCATGGCACTTAGGAGTACTAGAAAAGGCGGAAATGGAGTTGGCGGAGCCCCAGTTGCCAGCAAACTCCTGGAAATGCTTCTGGTCGTTGCAATAGTTGCCGAGGCCAGCACCGTTGCGTATTTCTATCGTGATGAACTGGCTGAACTTTTCCGTACTTCTTCAAATGCACCCAGAGTTGAAGAAATTTCCAGCCCGCCTGTGATCGAATCACCATTTCCAACGTTTGAATCGACCATGAGCCCAGTCGTAACTGAAACCACAATTAAAACTGAAACGCCTATTGCCACTCCGTCCTTTGAGTTCGCTGCAGAAGCTACCGATCAGGCGGGCGGCGTGGCCGTGGAAGCCACCAATCAAGGAAGCACCGCAGAAAGTAGCCAAACGGTGTCCACACCGGCTCCCAGCGATAACACTAACGATAAAAGTAATAATGGCAACCAATATGGGCTCACCCCCAAGCCGGAGAGAACAAAAGAGCCAGCTGGCGAGAAAAAAGACAACAATTCAGACACCCAGACTAACCCAAAGAAGCCCAAATAGACAGCGTGACAGAATGTACCAAAAAGGGAGGCAGGCCTGCCTCCCTTTTATGTTTTGCTAACACTCCCGTGCTACACTCGAAAACACGAACCTGGAAATCTGCCAATCGGCAGTATAATTTTTCGCCTGAGAAGGTAAATCATGCTAAAAAACTTTGTAAAAATCTTCGGGGGTGACCCCAACAAAAAGACCATTGAACAGTACAGTGGAATTGCCCAACTCATCAACTCACTGGAGCCGCAATTCGAATCATTAAGCGATGAAGCGTTGCGCGCCAAAACAGATGAGTTCCGCACACGACTTGCAGACTCAGTTGGGGACCTGGAGGGCCTGGATGAAGGGGAACAATTCAAGGCACAGCAGGAGGCGCTGGAGGAAATCCTGCCGGAGACGTTTGCAGTGGTTCGCGAAGCGTCCAAGCGCACCATCGGCTTGCGCCATTTCGATGTTCAATTGATCGGTGGTGTTGCATTGCATCGCGGCTCGATTGCTGAGATGCGCACGGGCGAGGGAAAAACGCTTGTCGCCACATTGCCCATCTATCTCAATGCGTTACTTAATAAAGGCATCCATCTGATCACGGTCAATGATTATCTGGCACGCCGTGACGCACGTTGGATGGCGCCGATTTTCCAGATGCTGGGGCTTTCAGTGGGTGTCCTGCAAATGGCTGCTGCAACCGAAAATGGAAAGAAAGCATTTATTGTTGATTTTGAGCGCGAGTCTCCACATGAAGATCAGCGACATTTGCGTCTGGTGGATAGAAGTCTGGCATATCAAGCTGATATCACATATGGCACGAACTCCGAATTTGGTTTTGATTATCTGCGCGATAACATGACCATGCGGTTAAGTGATCGCGTCCAGCGCGGACATCATTACGCCATCATCGATGAAGTGGATAATGTATTGATCGATGAGGCACGCACCCCGTTGATCATTTCCGGGCCCGCTTCCGGTGATCTGGAATGGTATGGCAAGATGTCACTGGTTGTGAAACAGCTCGCGCCCCAGGACTACGAAGTGAATGAAAAGGATCGCAACGTCTCCATTACAGAAGTGGGTCTGGCGCACGTGGAACAGCTCCTGGGACAGCCATTGATGGATCCTGACCGCCCCGAAGATGTGACCCCCGAGCAGGCACGCTTGCGTGGTCATCTCGAACAGGCTTTGCGCGCACATTTCGTCTTCAAGCGTAACAAGGATTATCTCGTGCAAGCGGGCAAGGTTGTAATTGTGGATGAGTTCACGGGTCGTCTGATGCCGGGTCGCCGTTGGTCGGATGGATTGCACCAGGCAGTGGAAGCCAAGGAAGGCGTGAAGATCGAGCCTGAAAACGTGACCTATGCCACCATTACTCTGCAAAACTATTTCCGCATGTACAAAAAACTTGCAGGCATGACGGGGACGGCATTAACAGAGGCTGAAGAGTTCAGCAAGATCTATAGCCTTGAGGTCATACCGATCCCACCCAACCTTGAATATCAGGCTTTCGGCAAGGAAGCGCAGCTCATTGAGATCAAAGCCAAGGATGAAGAAGGCTATGCCTATTCATTTTTTGCGAAGCGAGAGGATACCGAACAAACTCCCCTTTTCTATCGCCGGAAAGATTACCCCGATGTGATCTATAAGACAGAGGAAGCCAAATTGCGCGCCATTGTATTGGAGATCGTGCGCGAACATGTGCGCGGGCGTCCCTTATTGATCGGCACAACTTCGGTCGATTCTTCTGAATTGCTCGCGCGCCATCTCAAGCCGGATATTATCCGCCGCTTATTGCAAATCTCTCTCGTCCGACGCGTT
>JBDTPH010000200.1:0-3576 GCA_039932795.1 Chloroflexota bacterium | reverse complement strand
AGGTAGCTTCATAGTAACTCCTTAAAAGAGCGATATTTGTTATTCGATATTCGATTCTGAGGATGGTGAAGAATCGCCATTGATCGAGTAGTCTGATAAAGGCTCACGGACAGAATAATTTGCGCCTGGTTCATTGGCTCCTTGTTTGCTTTTCTTCAAAAACCCAATATATCCATTGATCAACCGGTCTAAATTTTCGCCATCGAGAGAAAAGCTTTTATACAGCACCTCGGAAACATAACCCACTTTTTGAGCATAAACGATATGGCTTAATGTTTCTTCAAGAGAACCACGAGCAATGTAGCAAAACCTTACATTTTCTTGAAAGTAAAAACGTCCGTGCCCTTCGGCGATATTTGCAGGAATGCTTTGCGATGAACGCCGAAGTTGTTGATTCAATGCCCATTTCTCCTCAGGTGGGAGCAATGGCAATACTTCCTTGTTCACACGTACTGCAAAGTCTCTTGCTTTACACCACACATCAAGCTTTTCCAATCCACTGACGCTCATAGTACTTCCTTTGCCATGATTGAGTTCGAATATCTACTCTCGGATATCGGTTCTCTTCTAGAACTGCTCCAAAAACCTGAGGTCATTGCCCCAGAAATATCGAATATCGTCGATCTTATAGCGCAGCATTAGCTGGCGTTCGGGTCCCATGCCCCAGGCGAAGCCGGAGTAGCGCGCAGGATCATATCCGCCGTTCTGCAATACAACAGGGTGCACCATGCCGCAGCCCAGGATCTCCAGCCAGCCCGAATTTTTGCAGACCTGGCATCCCTTGCCGCCACACACAAAACATTCCACATCCATTTCAGCAGAGGGTTCGGTGAACGGGAAGTACGAGGCGCGGAAACGGGTGCGCACATTCTGGCCGAACATCCTTCGTGCGAAGTCGATCAGTGTCCCTTTCAGGTCGGCGAAGGTAATATTCTCCCCCACCACGAGTCCTTCCACCTGGTTGAACTGGATCTCGGAGCGCGCCGTGATCTGTTCATAGCGGAAGCACATTCCAGGCAGCGCAATGCGGATCGGCGGCGGGTTATCGGGGTTCATCGCCGCAAATTCATGCATCGCGTGGATTTGTCCCGGCGACGTATGGGTCCGCAGCACGATCGGGTTGTCACCGCGCTCGCCTGCTTCAACGAAGAATGTATCCTGCATGTCACGCGCGGGATGATTGGGCGGGAAGTTCAGCAACTGGAAGTTGATCTCGTCTGTTTCCACTTCGCGCGAGGTATAGACCTGAAAACCCATATCTGCAAGGATAGCCAGCACGCGGCGCAATTGCTGTGTGGATGGATGCAAGCGTCCCATATGGACGCTCCGACCGGGCAGCGTCACATCAAGCTGTTCCTCCTCCAGGGATTTTGCAAGCGCGGCTGCCTTGATCAGTTCCGCGCGTTCCGCTAAAGCAGCTTCCAGCGCCACCCTCACACGGTTCGCCGCCGCGCCGACAACAGGCCGCTCCTCCCTGGAGAGTTTCCCCAACTCGGCAAAGACCATCATCAGCGCTGAGCTCCGTCCAACGTTCGCGACGCGCCAGGCTTCCAGCGCGGCCGAGTCGCTGATCGCCTTTAACGATTCCAATGCGCTCTTTTCGATCTCATTCAATTTATCCAGCATGCAAACCTCCGTAATTCGATAGTAGATACTCGTTAATCGATGTTCGAATATCGAATATCGGTTGCGACAAACAAAAACCTCCCGTCCGCAATGGGACGGGAGGAAGTAATTCCCGTGGTACCACCCAAATTCATCGCGTGAGCGACGCACTTTGTGCTGACTAACATCAGCCTCCCGTGTAACGCTGGGATTGCGGTGTGAACTACTTTCATTTGTGTCCAAACATTTCACTCACACGGCTCGAGAGGGAACTTCAACTGATTTGGGTCGAGTGCAACTTTCAGCACGCGTAGCGGTTGCACATCTCTGGCGGCTTCTGCCAGTCTACTTTCCTCTGTCACAGCCTTTGGTTTGATTGATGTAATTATCTGCGAAAACGGAACCATGTCAAGGCTTGGATGAAACCCGGGCTGACAGGCGGAATCGTTAGTTTAGGACCTCGATATTCGGCAGTAGTGGGATCTGCTCGACCAGGTCGAGAAAATCTGCTTCCGTGACATCTGATTGAGGCTTGTCCATTAACGCCAGCAGGGTTGCTTCCATCACGTTCGTGCCGAATGTGCGCCCCTCCAGCCGCGGCGTGACCGTGACAAGGATATGCAAATTACGTTTTTTAAGCTCTTCAACATTCGTTGCAGTTGTTGTATTTGTCACCACAATTTTCCCCGTCAGATCGTCGGGCATATACTGGCGAATCTGGATAAAGTCACCGCCGAGCACCTGTGCGCGCTGATAATATTTGTCCCATTTTTGCTGAGGCGGCTTATCCTGTTCGGCCCCAAGAGCATAGAACCACGTGAAAGGCAATTGTGTGATGGCAGGTAAAAGCAGCGCGGCGATCAGCCGGACCGTGGAAAGTTTTTTCACCGGGACTGGCAGCCCCAATGCAAACATCAAGTCACCAATGGTCAGATCAAGACCAGCGTTGACCATCGCTTCACCCATGCCATAACGATCCACCGCTGTGGTAAGGAGTGCAGACATCCCTTTTAGAGTTTTGTTTTCTTTTTCGTTGAGGTGTTGCTCGAGCGCGGCGAACGCCCTTTTTTCCAACAGACCTTTTACGCCGTTACCATCCCCCACTTTGCTGAGTTTCACCGCTCTGCGAATCCGTTTCACATCGCGAAAATAATATTTTCTGGTCCCAACTCTCAAAAAGAACTCGACGCCGCCAACACCAAAGGCATCCACCTGGCCGTCACAATCGGCATATCGTTGCACGGCTTTGTCAAAATCACCGTCTGTGCCCTGGCGCGAGAGCTCACACTTATGGCCAAGAAAAACGTGTCTCGTTGTGTGATCGCGCGCTGATGACCCCACACTGATGGATAGTATTTTTTTCACGTTGCCCTCCACGAGTTCGGGTGTGATGCGAGGATATTATACGACCCTTTAACGGCATACCCCGCGATCGCTCGCGGGGCAGCCAAAGACCAACTCAGAGGGAGGAGAGAGTTTTTTACAAAGCAGACGTTTGTTGTCTACTAAGTTTTAGAAAGGACGGTAATCCGGGTTTGTGCCACACCATGCACAGGCTGGTTTATTAATTCCATTGCATTCCAGTGCATTTGAGCAACGATGGGCAATGATGCGCGGGGGTTGCTCGGGCAAATACTCAGAGGGCAGTACAACTTCAGTTTCCAGCGCGATCTCGTGTCGTACATGTTCGCAGTAACGGACTTTGCTTACATACCATTTCTTTTGAGCCATCTGACACCTCCAGATTACTGCGTCATTGTATGGCAAATAAAAGACGCCTGCCAGTGACAGGCGTCATATATTGAGATGACAATCCGCCTATTATGGATAATACTTGCCTGAATTATTTTGGTGACAAACGGTAAATAGTCCCTGTATCGCTGACCAGGTAGACTTCACCAGCTTCATCCTGACCAAACGAGGTAATGGTGACATCCATATCGAACAGCAGTTGCTTCTGCCAGCCATCAT
>JBDTPH010000199.1:0-3886 GCA_039932795.1 Chloroflexota bacterium | reverse complement strand
AATTCGATACCCTGTTTGCAACTGAGACAGGCTATCACGATCTGGATCAGCGCATCAAGAAGAGTCGGACTAAAAAAGACGCCCTCTTGCTAGTTCTGAAACATCCTGAACTACCCCTGCACAACAACGCATCCGAACTGGCGGTTCGACAGCGCGTGAGAAAACGCGATGTGAGTTTCGGCCCCCGCACACAACTGGGTTTACAAGCTTGGGACACTTTCATGACTCTAGCTGACACGTCCAGGAAATTGGGCATCAGCTTCTATGCCTATCTTCGTGATCGCGTTTCCCGAATGAACCAGATTCCGCCCATGTCCATTCTGGTGACAAAACGCGCTGGTGAACTCAACCTCGGCTGGTCGTGGACCTGATAAACTCTGCCCCCAATTTTTGAGATGATACCTTTCAAACCATGTTCAGCCACGAATTTCACGTATTTCCACGAATATTGCCCATCAAACGTCAAACCTTCGTGCCCTTTGTGTCCTTTGTGGTGAGTTAAGAAACAGTCTCTTACAACTTCTCCAACTCGCTCACCAATTTATCCAGCACATCGAAGCCGCCCTGCCAGAATTTGGCCGAGCGGATGTCGATTCCCGCTTCAGCCAGTATCTTCGCCGGCGCCTGCGAGCCGCCAGCCGACAGGATCTTAAGATACTTCGGCTTGAATGATTCGCCTTCCGCCTTGAACTGCTGATACAGTGAGAACACCAGCAATTGACCAAATGCATATGCATACACGTAGAACGGCGTGTGATAAATATGTGGGATGGACACCCATTCCCATTTGAATTCCTCGCTCAGTTCAACTGAGTCACCGAACTGCTCTTTCAGGTTCTCGATATAGGCTGCAGCGATGTCATTCACCGATGCATTCTTCTGGATCATTTCATGCGCCTGTTTCTCGAACAGCGCAAAATACGACTGGCGTATGATGGTTGCGTAGGCGTCATCCACCTGTTTGAATAGGATATCTCGTCTAACCGATTCATCCTTCTCCTCGGCAAGCAGTTTTTCAGTCAGCATCATCTCGCCAAATGTGGAGGCGGTCTCAGCCAGCGGCAGGGAGGCATGGAAGGTGAACGTGGTGTGATGGGATGCCAGCATGGCGTGGATCGCATGGCCCAGTTCATGCGCCATCGTTGCCACATCACGGGCGCGCCCCTGGAAGTTCAATAGAACATACGGCGTCATATCCGGCAGCACAGACCAGCAGAATGCGCCGTCACGCTTGCCCTTGCGCACTTCACTATCCACATGCTCCTGCTCGAAGACGCGCTGTGCCATTTCGGCGAGTTGCGGGTCGAACGAGTTGAATGAATCGAATACCATTTTCGTCGCGGCATCGTAGTCGAACTTCTTGTCTGATTTGGCGATCGGCGCGTAAATATCATATCGGCGAAGTTTCTCAACGCCAAGATGTTTGGCCTTCAGTTTGAAATAGCGCTGGAAGATCTTCGTATTCTTCCTCGCCACATCCAGCAGGGCGTCCACCGCTTCGTTGGGGATGTCATTTTGCAGGTTGCGCACTGCCATCGGGCTGGAGAACTTTCGCAGTCCCAGGTTTTCATTGTGCCAGTCACGCGCCCGCGACTGGTACATCTGCCCGAGGATTGGAGCATCCGCGCCATAGACACGGTACATTTCCTGGTAGGCTTTTGCCCGCAAGTCGGCATCCGGTCCCTGGACAAACGCCTGCAACTGGCCGCGTGTCAGTTCCTTCGTTTCACCATCCACTTCAAGCTTGAAAACGTAGCGGTTCGTGATCGCATCATAAAGAGTGATCAACGCGCCTGCACCCGTCACATCCTTGATGTTGATGATCTTCTCCTCTGCTTCAGACAACGTGTGCGGTTTGAAGTGGCGCATCTCTTCAAGATGGTAACGGTAATCGCCTGCCGAGTTCGTCAGCCGTTCTGCATTTTGATCATCCAGGTCCTTCCACCACAGGCTGAAGAACAGGGTTCGGTTCTGCATCTCCGCTGCGAACTGCTGCACACGCGCCATGTAGGTCTGCGCGATCTGGTCCTGTGTATCGGAAGCGAAGGAAAGCCCTGTAAAGGCATAGATCCTGTTGATCGTGCGGGCCGCTGATTCGGAGGCGCGTACAAACTCCATGAACTGGTTCGCATCGATATTCGGCTGGAGCTTGCCACGGATGCCTTCAAACGACATGACCTGCTCCTCCACATTATCGAACGCGAGCTGCAGGTCCGGGCTGTCGAAGCCGGGGAAAAGTTCGCCTAAATTCCATTGGGTGAGTGCGTATGTCATATATTTGTTTCTCCTATTTTTATTATGTCAATGCGAGCGTAGCGAAGCAATCTCCTTATCAACGGTGTGATATTCCTGTAAGAGGAGATGGCTTCCCGCTCCTCGCATCCCCATATTTGACTACAAACTGGATCGGATGTGCACAATATCGCCATCCTTAACAAGATATTCCTTACCCTCGAGTCTTAGCTTGCCCCTGGCCTTCGCTTCGGTCATGCCTCCGAGGCTGATGAGGTCGTCGTACGCCACCACCTCCGCCCGAACGAATCCACGCTGCAGATCAGTGTGGATCTCGCCCGCGGACTCCTGTGCGGTCGCCCCGCGCTTGGTCTCCCAGGCGCGGACCTCGTCCTCGCCAACCGTGAAGAATGACTGTACCTGGAGCAGGTCGTAGGAGAGGTTGATCATGCGGCTCAAGCTGAGTTCCTGGATGCCGTACTCTTCCATAAACAACGCCGCGTCATCCGGGGAAAGTTGAGCAATCTCCATTTCGAGCTTGCCCTGCAGCGCCACGGACGGCGCATCCAGTTCCATTTGCGGCGCAGCCTGTCCCTCGCTCATATTAAAGACAACCAGGACGGGCTTGCGAGTGAGCAAGCCAAAGGATGCAAGCTCCTTCGCCTCCTCGGCGTTATATTCCAGCTTGCGCAGGGGGATGTTGTCATTCAATGCTTCAAACAAACGGGTGAACAGGATGCTCTGTTTTTCATTCAAAGCCTTGTCTGTGCCGCCTTTTTTGCGTTCCTCAACGAGACGTTCCAGCTTGCGTTCCACGGCGATCAGATCGTTGAGAAGCAGTTCTGTTAGCATGGAGTCAACATCACGCCTGGAGTCCACGCTGCCGCTCGGGTGCATGACCAGGTCATTTTCGAAGCCGCGCACCACGAGAATGAATCCGTCCATTTGGGCGAGCTGGTTCAGCAGTTGACCCGATATGCCGCTTTTGGCGGAACCTGTTTCCAGCCCCGCGATATCAGCATACGTCACCTTGGCGTAGATGGTCTTTTTCGGTTTGAACATTTCCGAGAGTTTGGTAACGCGCGGGTCGGGAACATCCACAACTGCGGTATGGACTTCGAAGCGCCCGGCGGAGGCAGTGGTGGGGGTGTTGCCACGTGTGAGCGCGTTGAAAACGGTGGTCTTTCCTGATTGGGGTAATCCGATAATTCCTAGTTTCATCTTGACCTTCGTGTTGGGAGTGGTATACTTTGGGGCGCCCCGCTGAAGCGGGATCTTCGACAAAAGGGGCCGGAGTGGCGGAATTGGCAGACGCGCACGACTCAAAATCGTGTTCCCTTCGGGAATGAGGGTTCGATTCCCTCCTTCGGCACACGGATTATAACTGAAACATCCTCTTGCAATAGGAGGATGTTTCAGTTTATAGGTGACAATCCTTTATTTCAACGTATATTCTTACCGCGATGACGCCTATGAGTTTCATTAATAACGGATGCCCTTTCGTTGACTCTCGTCTTTTGCAACTGTAGAATGAATAAGACGTAGTCTTCCATAAGACGTTTTATTCGGGTTAGCATAAATTACCTTATAGATTGTCAGCCTCCCGAAGGACACACCGCATGATTTTTGGTTTGCGTGAGCAAACCATAGCAAA
>JBDTPH010000198.1:0-14251 GCA_039932795.1 Chloroflexota bacterium | reverse complement strand
CGTATATCCGTTATAGAGGAAAGTTATGACTTTTTTTTCCTACATCATTCCGACCATTGGACGTACCAGTTTGGATGTCGCTGTCAAAAGCGTCCTCACCCAGGATTTCTCAGATGCGGAATTTGAGATCATCGTTGTCAATGATTCAGGCAGCCCATTGCGCAAAGCGGACTGGCAGACTTCGCCACGCGTAACGATCATTAACACGAACAAATGCGAGCGCAGCTTTGCCCGCAATAGCGGAGCGGCAACCGCGAAAGGGAAGTATCTGGCTTTCCTGGATGATGATGACTGGATCCTACCCGGTGCACTTGAGAATTTTTGGCAGCTTGCGAATAGATTTCCCAATGCAGTCTGGTTGTATGGAGGAATACGTATTGTTGATGAAAAGGGCATGGTCCTGGCGGAAATCAACTCCGCGTTAAACGGCAATTGTTTTGCCCAGATCATGGGAGGCGCGTGGGCTCCCATCCAGTCATCCCTGATCCAAAGACGCGCATTCTTTGAGATCGGCGGATTCAGCCCGTTCATCTCGGGCACGGAGGATGAAGATCTGTGCCGCCGCGCCGCCTATTACGGCGAATTCGCCAACACATCCGAGACGGTTGGCTGTCTCTATCGCGGTCAGCTCTGGAATACTTCCACGAATTACCTGCGTGCTCCTGGGGATACGAAATACTCGCGTGATTTGATCCTCTCCAAGCCGGGGGTCTTTCAGCGCCTTATGGCATCGGCCGGCTCCAGCTATTGGCATGGCCGTATCCTGCGTGTTTATTCGAGCACGATCTCCTGGAACCTAAAACACCAACGTTTTTTTACAGCACTAAGCCGCTTGTTTTGCAGTGTGGCGGCTTTGGTTTTATCTGTAAGACATGTATTCTCAGTGGATTACTGGCGCGGTGTACGATCGGACCATGTACCCGATACGCTTCATTTTGTGATCAAGGAATATGAAAGGAAGCTGCGCAATCAAAACCGTGCAACAGGATAAAACTTAGACCACGTAATGGAAAATTCATTGGATGAGTTGATATCCTGAAACTAAAACTCCCTGCTGAAACCAGCAGGGAGTTTTGATGTCTAGGGCTTACCGCCTTGCCCGCCCTGTCCATTCTCGTTACCTGAACCAGGCATGGGTCCGTTTTCATTCCCTTTGTCGTTATCGTTTTGCGTGCCACCACCATTCTGGTTGGTTGTGTTGTTGTTTTGTGGCATGGGTGTGCGCACAGATGGATTACCACTTCCACTTTGTTGGCCCGTGCCATTCTGTTCACCGGTACCGTCCAGGGCGGGGGTGCATGAACCTTGTGGTGCAACAGTGTTGTCAGTGGCCAGTGGTGTTTGTGTGCTGCGAATCTGATTTTGATTCTGATATTGGTTGGGCGATGACTGTGGAGCGGAAGGGCCGCTGCCAATCTGATTCAACTGGTTCCGCAGCATCTCACGGGTCTGTTGCAGGACCGGTTCACATTCGGCACAGCTGTCATCCTGCAACTGGTTCATCAACAGTTCCTGGGTTTGCAGCTGTGTGCGGATCTGTTGAAGCGTCGCTGACTGGGCGGGTTCATCCAGGCTGGCGGCCAGTTGCAGTGCGCGTTGGATCCGCTCCTGCGAGCGAAGAGTCAAATCGCCGGATGGGGTGATTCCTTTTGACGTGAGTGCAGCAATTTCATGGGTGCGAATCTGTGCCTGCTCCATGAGCATTTGGATCTCTGTGACCCGGTCCGATAACAGCCAGAGCTTCACATCCTCACTCATCAGCTTGAGCTGATATAACGGTTCATTGGGAAGATCATCCTGCGCGGCTGAGACAGCAGCACTTCCTCCGAACAACAAGCCAACAATCACAAGCATGGAAACAATTAGGTTCATGGCAAATTTCTCCTTTTGTTGAAAGATCGTCCATATGCTGTGACGCTGTTCGGTGCGTGCGGATACGGCATCAGCCAGAAATCGAGCCCGTCCACGCGCAGCAGCCCGGGAATCGCGTGGGGATGCGGGTTTTAATTCATCGAGGAGAGTGGTCAATCGAGGGTCGAGTTTGTCATTTTTCAGCATGTTCATGCCTCATCATTCAAAAGGATCTTTTGCAGGTGGGTCAGCGCCCGGTGTTGCAGCGACTTTACCGCGCCTATCGGTTTTTTTAAACCACGTGCGATCTCTTCGTTCTCCCAGCCCTCAAGGAATTTAAGCGCAATCACTTGCTGCTGGACGGAAGTCAATTCAAGCATCGCGGCACGCACACGATGCTGGCGGATGTTCAGGTCGGCGCTTTGTTCAGTGTTTTCGCGATCAGGCGAGTTATCTTTGAGTTCCTGCATGATCGGCTGGCGGCGGTAATGATCCACGATATGGTTATGCGTTGCGCGAAATAAATATGCCTGTAAATAATTCCCGGGCCCACGCCCGGTGCGAAGGGCTTGCAGAAAGCGGCTGAAAACCTCAGCAACACAATCTTCGGCAAGACAAGGATCCCCGAGCAGGCGGACTGCATAGCGATATAAGCGCGGACTGTAGAGATCGTAAATTTCTGCCAGTGCGCAGGAGTCAAGTTGTCTGGCCTGCGTTAACAAATCTTGTTCTGATATCACGATGACTCATTTCATATGACGTTTTGGAAGGTTGCTGGATACGGGCGGGGTCCTGGCAGCATGAAATTGCGCCTGCCAGCGTCCCCTATTGGAGTAAGTCTACCTCTCACAGGTAAAGGAACTTTGCAGGGTTTGTAAAGAATTCTTAAAGTTCGGCGTCCAATTCCCTTTACCAGATCTTTACAGAATGTTTGAAATCCCTGTACAAATAAAAATTACACTTTAGACAATAAAAATTCTGGAGGCCCATGATGGTCACTTTGTTTGGGAAACGCGTTCGATTGTTCCGTCCACGCACGATCTGGATACGCCGGGTCGTGCAGTGGTTTTTCTTTTTGTTGATCGCTCTCATAGCAGTCAATCACACGCTGGCAGAAAGCGGTGCTGGGATACCCATTCTCTCCAGCGCGTCGCTGCATGCTGTCTGTCCGTTCGGTGGTGTGGAGACGCTATACACCGTTGCCACAAGCGCACTCCTTGTCCGCAAGGTGCATGATTCTGCCCTTGTTCTGGCGGGGATCGTGCTGCTTCTGTCCATTTTGTTTGGGCCGGTCTTTTGCGGATGGGTGTGCCCGTTGGGTACGGTTCAGGAATGGATGGGAAAGATCGGCAGAAAATTATTCAGAAGGCGCTATAACCATTTTGTCCCGATGCGACTCGACAATGTTCTGCGCTATGCCAGATATGGGGTTCTGATCTGGGTGCTATACGTCACGGCCAGGAGCGGCACGTTGATCTTTGAAGCATATGATCCATACTTCGCCCTGTTCAACTTCTGGAGCACGGAAGTGGCATGGAGCGCCCTTGCCATTTTAGGTTTGACCTTGGGACTTTCTGTCTTCGTTGAACGACCCTGGTGTAAATATGCCTGTCCGTATGGTGCCGTGTTGGGCATCACGAACCTGTTCCGCGTGTTTTCCATCAAACGCTCTGAGACCACCTGCAAAGCGGATGGCGCGTGCTCGATTATGTGCCCAATGAACATCCCCGTGGATTCTATGAAAGTGGTGCGCGACCATCAATGTATCTCCTGCCTGGAATGTACATCGGAAGCCATCTGCCCTGTTGCAGGAACAGTGCTCCTCACCGCGGGAGGTGTGAAATGACAGTGACTTCGAAACCGATGGCTGTTATTGTCTTCATCATGCTGTTTGGCGGGATATCATTTTCATCGCTGATGGGCTGGTGGGCAACTGAATCAACCAAGGAACCCGTCATCTTTACGGAGGGGGAATTTGCAGGCCAGGCAAATCCTGTCGACATCCGCGGTTCATATACCTTTGGTGATATTGCCAACTCCTTCGATGTCACTTCAGAAATCCTGGCTCAGGCCTTTGGAATTTCAGTGGAAGACCCTGCCGCGTTTGCAGTGAAGGAACTCGAGGCCATCTATCTGGATAGCGGATTTGAGATCGGTACCGCTTCCATCAGGATGTTTGTTGCCCATTACTCAGGCCTGCCATTTGATACAACGGGCCAGGAAATCTACATGCCGCAACCTGCAACAGACATTTTGCTGGCAAAGGAAAATCTTTCTCCTGAACAGATTGCGTATCTTGAAGCCCATACTGTTACCGTGGGCGAATCCGCTCCTGCAGAAGTACCAGCCGTAAATGCTGTCCCCGGTGAAACTTCATCTACAACCAGCGAAGAATATACGATTAAAGGAAAAACAATATTCGGTGATCTGATTACGTGGGGCGTGCCACAGGCAACCATGGAACAACTTATTGGTGCTCCCATGCCTGATCCGGCGATGAAGGTCAAGGATTACGCTAGCGCCAACGGCCTTGATTTTGAAACACTCAAAACCGCTCTGCAGGCCGAAGTGGACAAGGTCAAACCGTAATTAAGGAAAATTACTTTGCGGCAGAGAGCGCGAAGTTTTTTCAAAGATCTCGGTGACCTCTGTGGCAAAGCAAAGTAAAATCATCCCATGGCAAAAATTCTCGTAATCGACGACGAACCTTCCATCATCAACCTGGTCAGTGCGTATCTCAAGCCTGAGGGATATGAGGTATTCACTGCCGCTGATGGCAACGCTGGCCTCAAAGCTGCGCGTGCCTTCAACCCTGACCTGATCATCCTGGACCTGATGCTGCCCGGCATGGATGGCATCGAACTACTCTCACGCCTGCGCCGCGAATCGGACGTTTACGTCATCATGCTCACCGCACGGACTGATGAGACCGATAAGATCGTTGGTCTTTCGGTCGGCGCGGATGATTACGTCACGAAGCCGTTCAGCCCGCGCGAGTTGGTGGCGCGGGTCAAGGCGGCGCTGCGGCGCCTCAAAACGGGAGCAGGCTCCGGCGTGGAAAGAAGCGTGCTCTCGTTCAAACATGTTTATATCGATGTCGGTGCGCATACCGTCAGCGTGGATGACGTGCCCGTGGAATTGACATCCATTGAATTTGACCTTTTGCGCGCGCTGGCCGAAAATCGTGGCCGCGTGCTTTCACGCGAACAACTCCTTGAAAAGATCTGGGGCAGTGACTATTTTGGTGAGATGCGCGTGGTGGATGTGCACCTTGGGCACGTGCGCCAAAAACTTGGAAACGAATCGTTGATTGCCACGGTGCGGGGTGTGGGCTATCGCTTTGAAGATGAACCTGTTTAAAGAAAGTACAGTATGAAATATATTCGCGAACGACTCGGTGCAAAGCTGTTTCTTGCCAACCTGCTTGTGATCCTGATCGGTGTGATCATTCTTGCGATCACGATCCAGATCACCGTTCCTGCCGCGTTCGATCGTCATATGGGTGCGATGGGTGTGTCCATGATGAATGGAATGGGCATGGGGCAGGGACAAGGGTTTGGTAGAACATTATTCGAGAACTTTCGCGCCAGTATGTTCGAGTCGCTGGCCTATGCAGTGACAGCCTCTGTCTTCGCTGCATTGCTTGTCAGTTTGCTCCTGAGTCGTCGCATTGTGGCACCGATTCGTACCCTTACCGATGCATCCCTGCAAATTGCAGAGGGACATTACGACAAACGTGTGGCAGTGAATGGGTCGGATGAGATCGCTCAACTGGCGACTCGCTTCAATCAGATGGCGACCCAGCTGGAACAGGTTGAGACGATGCGTCGCCAGCTGATAGGCGATGTGACGCATGAGCTCCGCACTCCGCTCACTTCCATCAAAGGCTATATGGAGGGGCTCGTCGACGGCGTGCTTCCAACCACTCCCGAGACGTTCAATGAGATTCGCCGCGAAGCCGATCGACTTGCCAGATTGGTCGATGACCTGCAGGAGTTGAGCCGTGTGGAGGCAAGGGCTTATTCCTTGGATGTCCGCTCCGTTGCCGTTTCCAATCTTGTGCAGACCACCGTTAAACGACTCTCGCCCCAGGCGACAGCCAAACGCATCGCTCTCCACTCAAGCCTGCCCGCTGACCTTCCGCCCGTGCTAGCTGACGAGGACCGCATCACGCAGGTGCTGGTCAACCTTGTGGCGAACGCGATCCAATACACACCCGAAGGCGGCAACGTGACGATCTCGGCCGCGCGCCAGTCAGATAAGGTTCTGATCTCGGTCAAAGATTCAGGGATCGGTATCCCTCCTGAACATCTTCCCAATCTCTTTACACGCTTTTATCGCGTGGACAAATCGCGGTCGCGACAGGCGGGTGGCGGCTCAGGCATTGGGCTGACGATTGCCAGGCATCTCGTCGAAGCCCACGGTGGACAGATCTGGGCAGAATCAAGGGGTCAGGGGCAGGGCAGCACTTTTGTTTTTAGTTTGAAAATTGCCGGTTGATTGTGCAACTTTTTGCTTCATTGTGCATCTAACCCTCTAATACAAATTTATTTTCGGAGAATACACAATGAACTTTTTGTCTTCGCTATTCGGTCCATCGCTGCCATCGTTGAATGCCATGGACCTCAGCGAGAAATTGAAGAATGGGAAACGCCCTTTGGTGCTCGATGTCCGCCAGCCTGAGGAATATCGCGAAGGCCACATCGCTGGTTCCAAGCTCGTCCCGTTGGGTGACTTGGGAAAGCGCGTTAATGAACTGCCCAAGGATAAGGAAATTATCTGTGTGTGCGCCACGGGGAGCCGCAGCCGCTCGGCGACGAAATTCCTTGTCGGTGCGGGTTATCAGGCGATCAACATGAATGGTGGCATGTTCACGTGGCAACGGGCCCGGTTGCCAGTCAAAAAAGGGAACGCATAAAAAGAAGCCTCCGCAAGAATTGCGGAGGCTTTATTGGATCAATTTTTGAAACAGACTTGATTTTATGGCTATTCATCATTCGGACAGCTGAATTGTAAGCCCTGGCTGAAATTCCAGGCATAAAAACAACACTCTTGCTTTATGTGATTTCCTCTGCCAGAATGGATGCAACTTTACGCCGGATTACGGGCACTGAAATTTTTCCTCCACTGCTGACCACCTCACCATCTATGATGACCAAAGGCAATTGGGCGTTGGCTGGCACGGGCGGGCAGTCGGCGTCAAATAGATCATAATATTTGACCAGCACGTCGTTGCCGAAGCGCGCTCTTAATTGTCCTGCTGCCCAGGTAGATACATCCCGCCACGAATCCTTTACGCCGTCCTGGCAGGCGATCGGTGCGCCAACCATTTGAACAAGAAGCGGTGTGCTCATGCAGCCACTGTTTCCATGCCGTACATCTGCTCACCGAGTTCGGCCAGCATCTTCAAGCCTTTGATCTCATTTGGCAATAGAGGGATTTGTAGCAGTGGCACGCTAAATCGTTCTACAATTTCCTTCATATATTTTTCCTGCATGATTCGCCTGGATTGCACAAAAGGTGTGCTGATCTGCTCGCGTGGAATGACCATGTTGGCAACCACCAGTCCGGGATGCACGCCGACCGTGCTAAGCTCCTGTGCGGCGCGCCAGGCTTCAAGAATGGGTGTGGACTCTGGGTACATGACAAAGGCAAACGTGCTTTGCTCGGGGTCAGACATCATATCGATGACTTTTGCAAATCGTGCCTTGGCAACATCGTCTGCAGCGGTCGCATCCACGGATGCAAACACCTTCACATCGATCTGTTTGCTCCAGTCCACGGGCAGTTCCAATAGGCGCAGCGTGTGACCTGTCGGCGCGGTGTCGAACACCACCGCATCCCAGTCATCCTGCGAAGCGTACTCGATGAACTTATCGAATGCCGCCATTTCTTCCGTGCACGGCGAGTTGAGTTCCTCTTCCATCATCTTGATCGCCGACTCGGGTCGCCCGCGTTGGCGTGCATCATCAAGGATTCGTGTCTTATACGTTTCGGCCGCGGCTTTTGGATCGATGTTTACTGCCCATAGATTCGGCTGTCCGTTCACGGATGTAACGGTATCGCCAACCGGTGTATCCAGTACATCGCCCAGATGCGCGGCAGGATCGGTCGTCAGGAGCAAAGTCTTATGTCCCTGGCGCGCCAGCCATACAGCTGTAATGCACGACGCGACCGTCTTGCCGACACCGCCTTTGCCCGCAAAGAAAACTGTCCGCCGCCGACCGTTGGGTTGGATGCGCGCCCGCAACAGGTCCGGGCAGGATGTGAATGATCCGTCCTGCAAATGCACATGTACCGCATCATCCACACTTGAGGCTGGTTCACCGTCGAAGAAAATTCTCCCCACCTGACGTAGTTTCTGCGCGCCCTTGATCTCATTAGCGAGCAGGGTCATGCGTTGTTTTGGGAAGGCAAAGTCGCGTTCAATTTGTGCCAGGTAACGTGCCTGCATTTGAGAACGCGCCGCGAAAAGCGGATTAGCGGTGCCTTCGGGTGGGATGATTCCGTTGATGATCAGGCTGAAGTTTTCGATATCCAATTTGATCAATTCGTCGATCGCGCGACGAGTTTCCTTGATCGAGATCGCTTCAGGATGAAGGACGAATATAAAACTGGTTTGTGCAGATTGTCGCATGGCAGCCAGGGCGCGCTCATACTTGTGCTTGGCATCCTGAATGGCTGCAGCGGGGCCGAGGCAGGTCTGCCCGCTTCCCGCGCTGGCCGCGTCTATGGACTGGCTCCATTCAGCGGGTAATTCCAGCAGGCGAATGGTATGGCCCGTGGGTGCAGTGTCGAAGATCACAACATCAAAGGTTGTGTTGTTGTCTGCTGGCACATCCAGAAAATCGGTGAAGCGGTCAAATGCGGCAACCTCTGCTGTGCACGGGCCGCTCATCTGCTCTTCCATAACCTGAACGATCTGCGCAGGGAAGGCAGCGCGCAGGGGTGACATGGCCCGGTCAATATATTCCTGCGTGGCTTGATCGGGGTCAATCTCCATCGCCGATAAATTGGGAACATTTGTAATTAATGTAACCTGATGCCCGATTTCCTGCTCGAAGACATCGCCTAGATTCGAAGCGGGATCAGTCGTGACGATCAGTGTGCGCTTTCCTTCGTCTGCATAACGCACCGCATGAGCACAGGCCATGCTGGTCTTGCCAACACCGCCCTTGCCAGAGAAGAAGAGGAATTGGGTCATTCTATTGCCTCATCCAGAGCCGCACGAATTTCCTCAGTGCTTGGATATGCACCCACTTTAATAACCTTGCCGCGTACGATGATGATCGGCAGGGCCTCCATTTGCTTCTCGCGCACGAGTTTCATCACGTCGGAGTTGCTCAAAAATGCGTTGGGATTGCTGGTCATCTGGTAACGCTCCACACGCAGATTGTCATGTTGAAGAGCCAGGATCATTTCATTCATATCCAGCAAGGTTTGATCCAGGGTTGGTCCGCACAACCCTGTCGGGCAGCACATCGGCGGATCGAAGAATTCCACATCCGCGGGTGCAATTGAGGTGGGGAGGGTGTTCAGTAAAGGAATAATGTTACTCATGATTAATATTTCTCCATATATGTGAATCGGTGAATTACTTACCAGCCTACGTAATTTTGGATGGGACATCACCAGATCGTTTACACGTGCGTAGTGGATTTTAGCCATGCCCAAGAAGCCTGTTGATCAATGTCACTATGTTGAATGTGCCTTGAGCACTTGAATCATCTCTTTTTCAATGTCATCACGCACCGTGCGAAAAACGTTCATGATTTCTTCGTCTGTGCCTTCGGCGTAGGCCGGGTCAGGAAAGCTATGATGGGTACGTTTTCCTTTTCCAAGCCAGATGGGACATTCCTCAGCCGCCGAATCGCAGACGGTGACTACGAGATCGAAATCCATATCGCAATATTCATCGGCCTGCTTCGAGCTACCCGTGTGCTGGATCCCGATTTCTGACAGTGCTTCCAGTGCCCTGGGGTGGACGTAGCCCGCAGGCCTGGTACCTGCGCTGAAAGCCTGCCACTCGTTGCCAAGCCGCGCGTTGGTGATCGCCTCTGCCATTTGCGAGCGGCAGGAATTTCCGGTGCATAAGAATAAGACTCGTTGCATATGTTTTCTCCTTCGCTCCGTTTTTATCACGAGCAGTGTAGGTATGAGGTTATTGATTTGTTAACGATTCTCCAAGCGCCAGCTCAACTTCCTGCACCCTGGGCGGATTCTGTGATGCCACCAGCCTGTCACTAATGTACAGGCGCGGCAGACTCAGTGGATCGATCTGGGAAAGGCTTTCCGTGTCTCCAATCTCCTGCAACTCGATGGGAACACCCAGCCTTTGCGATGCGTTGATCACCATCTCACGCATTCTCTGGTAACGACGGCAGATGGGAGTGCCATATAGTGTTATAGGGATCATATGACTCACATTAACTTATCTTGGAGCGTACGTCACGCTGTTTCAAGTGCGCTTGTCAGCCAGGTCGTCACTTCAGCGGGAGTGGGGATGCGTCCCGTTGAGACAACTTTTTCATTGATGACCAGTCCGGGCGTGGAGAGTTCAAACTTAAAGGGTTCCAACAGGGACCAATACCGTCGCGCAGTGCGGACATTCGCACGCGGCATTGGTCTGGCGATTGATGAGCGAGGAAATGGAGTCAGCTGTAATCCCGCTCAGGCGCGCGGAGGCAGTGATCAGGTCCAGGTAGGATGCGTTTTTAAGTCGATAGAAGACGAAACGGCCCTCGCGTCGATCTGTCAAAACATCTGCCTTGCGCAGTGCCATCAGATGCTGGGAAATATAGGCTTGACGCCAGCCCAAGGCAGCTTCCAGGTGACACACGCAGGCTTCCGTACTGCCAATGGCCAGCAGGATTGCGATGCGCTGCGGTGAGGCAATGACCTGCAGAGGCCCGGCGACCTTTTCGGAGATTTGCATAATGGATTGTTTTTTCATATTCATAAACCTGAATGTATTGTAGCAACACATTCGCTAAATTGAATGTGTTGTTTGTCATCGTTTCGAGCGCTTAACATCTGGTTCTCGTGGCTTGGAACATAAAAGCTTCCACCGTTTGAAGGAGCACGGTGGAAGCTGTGAAACTTGCTTTGAGCCAGGGAGTCAACTCAGTTTACTGACGATAGTTTCCGTTGCCGCTCCAGGCAGCCTTTTAATTTTGCTGCCAGTTCATTGACGTGCGGTTTTTTAAACATGCCTTCGTGGGAACTTGAAATATCATGTACTTCGACGCGTCCTGATGCAAGCTGCTGCCAGCCAGACTCCGGATCATATGTATTTAAAAGCGGACGGTTCAAGGCGCGGTAAAGGGTTACCTGCCCCAGGTAAGGCTTTGGAACATACATCTTCAGGGCTTGATAGTTGCAGGTGATCAACTGCTGGCGGTGCGCCGAGAGTTCGGCGGCAAAATCGATCAGGTCGCCCGCCTCGAATTGTCGAGCATGCGGATAAATCTTGGCTTTCTACCAATCCTAAGCATTATTCGTGATGGATCCAATCGAAACGTAGTAGCGAGCAACATCCACCCGCTCAGATGGAATATCTGTAATGGCATCCACTTCATTGACGAGAAGCTGCCAGAATTTTTCGGGATTATCTGCGCCGCCCGGGAATCGGCAGCCAATGCCAATAATAGCGATCGGTTCCTTCTGAACATCTGATTTAGGAATAGGATGATTTGATGTTGGGATTGTGGTGTTGCCGGTCATTTTGGCTCCTCAACACTGTGGATGGACTCGAGCTGAGTCCACTCTTGATACGAAATGGAGCACCCGTTTCCCTCCACAACGAGCGCAGCAACATAACCTTCTGCCGGCTGCAGTTCATGCATGGACCACTGCCCGGCTGCCTGTTCGCTTCCAAAGATGCTCAATAACCTGGCCGGCTCGCCAGGTATCAATGAAACATCGAATTGATCTAATGGGAAGGACAGGCCATCACCGATGGCTTTGATAAATGCTTCCTTGCGGGTCCAACAGTTGTAGAATGCCTGTCGCTTCCCATTGGTATCTACTGTTCTAAATTGAAGATTTTCCTCTTCTGAAAAATTGCTCGCCGCGATCTGGTCCATGTCAGGGATGGAGCGGACATATTCAATGTCAATGCCTAGGCGGCGATTTTGAGAGAGCGCATACATCGCAATTCCAGCGGAGTGCGACAGATTGAAGCACAGGTCATGCACACCATGAGAAGGCGACAGAAATGGTTTTCTGTTTTGTGTATATTCAAACTGCACCTCCTGCGGGTTAAGCTTCAAGTAACGCGCAAGCAGGGTTCTCAACATCCCCCTGCCGACGATGAAAAAGCTTCGGTGATTGGCAAAGTGAAAACGTTCAGCCCGCGATCTCTCATCCTCTGAAAGTACAGCGGCTAATCGTCGAACCACCCTGGCTGGCTGTTCAAGAGAAGCGGACCAGATGTGCACATTGTTGTCCGTCAAAGCAAACGTAGGGAGAAACGTACGTGTGCCAATTGCAGTAACCATTAAAAGTGCCTTTCCTAGCTGTGCAAAAAAAGAGATACTTTCTGAGTTAAATCCCGTAAGAGAGCCCCTCGTGAACTCTGGATAAAAAAATGATCGCCCGAAAACATCCTCAGATCAAATGAAGTTGTCGTTTATTCCTGCCAGGCAGAGAAATAAAAAAGGTTTTCCAGATGTCTTCATTATATTCGAACTGCAGCCTGCTTATCTTGACATCGAAAAAAATTATTCGCAATAGTAGAAACCAACCTGGCACTGGCAAAGGTACAGGTTGGAATAAATACTTTATGGAAGGTATCCATGAAGGAAGGTGCAAAATCTTTGAATGCCGGTTATCACATTCCAGGACGTGAGATAAAAACTTTAGTTACAGGTGGCAGTTGTTGTATTTCCCGTATCGGGCACATCAGGGTTTAATTATCAATAGGACGCGCAAACCAAAGAACTGTAACTCCAATTGCGTAGCCTGCCATGGAGAACGCGTACAGCCAGCGGGCACCCACGGCATCAAATATCAGGCCGGCGGATGGCGCCGCGATCATACTCACGAGTCCGTTCAACGTGACGGTGTACAACGCCAACACCGTCCCTGTTTCAGCGGTTTTTGTACGGCTGCTAATCAACCCCATGTATGAAATCGTGTAAAAACTAAAGGATATGCCGCCGATGAAGCGGACGATCATAATGGTCGCTATATAGGGAAACAGCAGTACCGCGGCGCGCTGGAAAATAGTTATGGCAAGAGCCAGAAGCATGACACGGTGGGCTCCCACGCGGCGCACGAACCTGTCCGCGTAGATCATGAAAGGCAGTTCAACAATGGCACTCAGGATCCCGGCAACCGAAATAAGCTGCTTGGACGCACCCAGCTGTGCCAGAAAAATATTCTCAAACTGGAGCACACCGCTGTTAAGAAATCCAATGAAAATAACGGATATGGCAAAACCCAACAGCGTGCGGTCATGAAGTATATGGTTAAGCGCGCTCTGTACGCTTGGTCTGGAGAGCTCGATATCTGTACGTGCAATGAAATAACGTGGCTTGATGAATAACACCAACCCGGCGCCCAGGATCCACATAAGTGTCACGCCGGTAAAACCCGCCCGGAAACCGAATCGCTCGATCAGCCAGCCGGCAGATAGGACAGTGATGATCCAGCCAACGGAGGCCCAGACGCGCACACTTCCATATCCCGTGCCAGCCTCCTGGGAAACTGATACGGCCATGGCATCTGATGTTGGCATGATGCCGGCGGAGGCAACAGTATGAAAAAAGACGATGGCAAGGATTGGCGCAATAAAGCTCTGCTGACCCAGCAGAAAATATCCAAGCGCAGCGAGTCCCAGTGAAAGTTGCAGGACCAGGCGCGCTTGCGGGAGTTTCTTGATCTCGGTCACCACAATCGGTGAGACAATGAGTCCCACGATGGCGCTGAGTGAACCGATGGCGCCGATCTGAGTGCCACTGAGGCCAAGGCTCACATAGAACAGATTGATGAAGGGCAGGACAAAGCCCCATCCGCCCATAAAGGCAAAGTAATATGCCCGGGCAAAGAACAGGTCGCGGTTAGGTATTTTTGAAAGCATGAAGTTTTATATGGGAGGCAAAGTATATCATCCTGGTAACGGGAAGAGCTCATAATAAAGCGTTAATGAATTTGATTGGCATCATATGACGAGACGTGAAAAAAAGATAACAGATTTACAAGGGCAGCCTTCGGGGATGGTGGAAGTTTTTGACTTCTCATATGAGCATTGACATGTTGTGCTTTTCGAGTAGAATACTGCCCATCATGAATTCAGTGTGCGCACTCAACCACCATGCTCATCATTCCATCCCCCTGCAAGACCGGGAGAATCTGCGCGCGTACCTGACATAGCTTCACAGGATAATGTGCCTTGTTT
>JBDTPH010000197.1:0-2522 GCA_039932795.1 Chloroflexota bacterium | reverse complement strand
CGGTGTGGAATTTGTTGCCTATGACAGCTTCAAAGCCAGCACGGTTGTGACCGATTACATTGCCAAGTACGGCACCATTGACGCGGTCTGGATGGACGCGGGTGGAACCGCTGTAGCCATTCTCGAAGCCTTCGAAGATGCCGGACTCCCCGCACCGAAGGTGATGGTTGGTGAAGATCAGCAGGATTACCTCGAATACTGGAAAAAGAACAATCTGACAGCGATTGCTCCCACCTTCCCCACCTACCAGTGGCGCACCGCAGTACTTGCCTCTGTTATGTTCCTCGAAGGTGAGACTGTCCAGCACAATTGGGTTCTTCCTCAGCCGGAGATCACCGCTGCAAATCTGGATCAATACATCACCGCTGGCATGCCCCCGCTCCACTATGTTCTCTCTGGTGGCGAAGACATGACCAATTGGCCGGATGCCTGGAAGAATGTTGATGTAAACAAGTACGTCGACGTTCCATAAACATTGACTAAATAACAAGGCACGTATGAGCCCGCTCGAGTTTCGGGCGGGCTCATTTTCAAGCAAGGGTTAATTCCATGAGAGGAGTTCGATAACCATGATCGAAATTGGTTTTCATACAGACGCGTTCAATAGCAGCTATTGGAGTTTCGAGCAGAGTCTCCAATGGGCTCAGAAAAATGACGTACATTGGATCGAATGCGGCATGATCGATGGCGTGAGCTGGATCCACGGACTCGGCTACCAACCCCACGTCGCCATGTGGGAAGATCCCATGATGTGGCGCGAAAAAGCTGCGGCCTACGGGGTTAAGTTCTCACAAATTGATGCTGCATACCCAATGTCTTTACCGAACGGTACCAGCCTTGGGGTCGAATACGTACTCAGGACGATCCGCTGGGCTTACCTGGCCGGATGCGACCACATCGATACAACAGATGATCGTTTTGCACCGAAAGGTGTTACGGACGATGTTGCATTGGAAACGATGAAGCGCGCTTATCAGCAGATCCTTGAAATTGCTGAACGCTACAAAATGATCATAGATATCGAACCTCACGGGTATTACACGACCAAGCCCGAGTTCATGGAAAAAATGCTCGCTTTTGTCGACAGCCCATATCTTCGCATGAACATGGATACGGGAAACACCTTCATCGCCGGGCAGGATCCTGTCCTGTTCCTAAAGAAGTTCCAAGATAAGGTCAGTCATGTTCACGTAAAGGATGTCAGTGGTACGCTAGCAGACTCATTACGTGGTGAGTTGACGGGAATTGCTGTGAGCCAGTGCGCGATCGGAGATGGCGTAAACACGGATAACATCCGGAAGTGTTTCGATATCCTCGTGGATATTGGTTACAACGGTGTGGTGAGCCTGGAATGCGAAGGGCAGGGCGGGCCGATGATCGAGAAGAGTCTGGCGTTCGTACGCGAACTGGTGGAAGATGCGAATCATCGCATGGCTGGAAAAGAAACATTGTTGATGTCCTAAAATTTCGGAGGAAAAAATGGGAAAAATCTTTCTAGGCATAAATATGGAGTTTGTCAGGACTCATGACAAACCCTTTGATTGGGGCGTAGCCAAGGCAGCGGAGATCGGTTATCAATACGTTGAACCGATGGTCCACTGGGGACGGGAACTTTTGAGCGAAGCCAGGTATTTCCACAGCGTATCGATGTATGATGATCCGCGCTGGGCACGTGATGTGTGTGATAAGAATAACATCAAGATGTCCGGGCTTTCTTCTCACACTCCACTTTGCAAACCTGAGATCAGTGTCGAGTATTTGAAACAGGCAATTCGCTGGGCGTCGGATGCCGGCGCACCTGTGGTAAATACGGATGAAGGTCCTAAACCAGAGTGGACCACCAAAGAGATGGATTACCAGTTGATGACCTATACCCTCAAGGAAGCATCGATGGTCGCAGAGCGTTACGGCATCAAGATCGGGCTTGAACCACATCAACAATACAGCAAGTCGCAGGAAGGACTGGATAGTATCTATGAACTGGTGAAGTCGCCAGCGATTGGGATCAACTATGATACCGGCAACAGCTATCTGGCTGGCACTACAGATACATATGATTGGCTCTCTCATGTGAATGACCGGCTGGTTCACCTGCACGCGAAAGATATCAGCTTCGCGCAAAGCAAGGAAGAAAAAGGCAAGGTCACCGGAACCCCTGTTGGTTGCGCGTGTGGCGACGGGAGCGTGGACTGGAAACGAGTGATCGATATCGTTAAAACCTGCCCGGCGGATATTGTTTTCAGCGTTGAATGCGGAACTGTTCCTGACGCCATTCGGAGCTTCGAACACTTAAGCAAGTTGATCTAGGAACCTATCCGAAAATTCAGAAAAACGTACCAGATGTCGTTGCGAGCCGCCGCTTTTGCTCTTTGGCGGCGAAGCAATCTCCCGTTTTGTAGAGAAAGTTGGCTTGCGAGAGATTGCTTCCCGAAGGCTCGCAAAGACATGGTTAATTTTCGGATAGACCCTAAGATAACTGATGGGAATGGCACTTTTATCGCCATTCCCATCAGTGAACTACC
>JBDTPH010000196.1:0-11458 GCA_039932795.1 Chloroflexota bacterium | reverse complement strand
CTCTGGCCGGGCCCGAGGAGGAAGAGACTCACGACGAGATGTTGAAGGGATAAACGAAGGAGTGCGGTTGAAAAGCTGCACTCCTTTGTTTGAAGAGTAATTAATATAGCGCTCTGGATGATGCGGGTTTGTGCCAGTTGACTACTTTTTCTTTTTAGATTTTGTTTCAGCTTTTTTGAGATTTTCGGTGACTCTAAACTTAACAATTTTGCCTATCAATTCCAATGGTAATGGTTCGTCTATCGGGAATTTTATTGACCCTTTTGCGCCCTCATAACGCGATAACTCTTTTTTGAATTTCTCAATTCCACCTGGAGTTGGGTAAAATCCAACATGATTTTTGAAAGCCGCAAAATGGACCAAATTGCCATGTAGAAAGAAAGTGGGCATTTGATAGCTGATTTTTTCTTCCGCGTCTGGAGCGGCAGCCTTTATGGTTGTCCGTAATTCTTCCAGTAATTTTTTTATTTCCCTGGGGAACGTTGCAATATATTCGTCAGTTGAGGTGAAGCCAGTTTTATTACTCTCCATGGGAGCTCCTTTTTCTACTATTTATTCATTAAGCAGCGCTGCTACGGTTCAGTTTTCCATTATATGTCCATTCCAATCAATACAGAATAAGCCTGCAATACGCAACTCTGAAATGTTACAGGGGTGTACTCAAATTTGTTTTGATTGCTTGTTTCCAATACTCTGCTCAATGAGCGCCACTGCATGAGCCAAGCCATCCTCAGCTCGAATACGCTCTCCCAATGCTGCCGCTCTTCTCTGCTTTTCGCCATCCGTCAAGGCGGTACGAATCGCGTCGGCCAGATTGTCAATCGTCAGGTGCTGGCGCGGAATGGGTCTGGGTCCCACTCCCAGTTCATAAACCCTCCGTCCCCAAAATGGCTGATCGCCAAAGAATGGAATAATCATGGAGGGGACGCCTGCCCGCAGGCCCGCGGCGGTTGTCCCTGCACCGCCATGATGTACGACCGCGGCAACTCGTGGGAACAGCCATGCATGCGGAATCGAGTCAATCATGAATACGGAAGTTGGTAAATCCGCCCTCTGCAAACCTCCCCAGCCAGAGAGCAATATTGCGCGCTGCCCGTTTTTCGACAGAGCCTGCAAAACCAGATCAGCCATTTCCTGCGGCTTGCGATTGCTCATGCTGCCAAATCCGATGTAGATAGGGGCAGAATTGGCCTGTAGAAAGTTGATCAAGTCCGCTGGTGGATTCCAATCTCCTTCCGAATCAAGGAACCAATAGCCGGTCACATGAATGTCCTGACCCCAATCTGAGGGTGCGGGGATTGCGGAGGAACTAAATCCATACAGGACGGGTAAACCTTTTGTGGGAGACGCGTTATAGGGTGCGTTAAATGGAGCAGCGGGCAGGTCGAGCACCTGTCGCCGCGCCAGGCTGTCAGCCGAACGAAATCCCTGCCACATCATCTGTCTTGTTATATGATGAGTCAAACGATTAAAAGTGCCGCCCAGCGACGGCAGCGATTGCGGAAGGACCGTGGCAGGAAAATCTTTTGTAGGTGTGAACGGGATCAAGTATGCCTGAATTAAGGGAAGGCCCAATTTCTCTGCAAGGGAGAGACCAATGAAGAGTCCACCAATGCCCGCCACCAAAATATCCATTCCCTGACACGCAGCCAGGCCATCCTCCGCCCACTGGACAGCCGCGTGTTGTGCCGCCTTGATCGTGTACTTCATAATGGCGATGAGCTTTCCCTTACCCAGAAGCTCACGCATCTTCGGGCTTTCCGCAACATCCTGTACGTTGCCTCTGACCAGGCGGAATTCCAACCCACTGGAATTGACAAGTGATTCAAAGTTCTAATGGGTTACCAGGCGCACCACGTGCCCGGCATCTTTTAGACCGTTTCCCAAAGCGATGTACGGCTGAACATCCCCTCGACTTCCAAGTGCAATAATGGCAATGCGCATACAATCCAATCCTTCTCCTGTGTTGCTCATAATGCGGATAAAACCTGGGAATTGAGAGTCAATTCAATTCCAATACAATGTCATTTCCATCCTCGCGCAAAAATATAAAACCGCATTTCTCAAGAACCCTGCGTGACCCGATATTATGCTTTGCAACAACTCCATAAAGCGGACGTGTTTTCAAATATCCTAAAAACTCATGTAGCGCCTTCGTTGCGATCCCTTTGCCCCAAAATTCCCTGCCAAGCCAGTAACCGACCTCGCATTTGCCCTCCATTTCGAAGCTGACCATATTGCCGGCAACCTGCCCGTTGTACAGGATTGTTTTAAGGAGAACATTTTCATTGACGCGAATCCGGGCCCAGTGCGTCATGAACGTATCTCTGTCTCTGGCGGGGAAGGCTGCCAGCTCGTTCGCTTGCAGGTCGTTTTGCTGCTCGAAGAAGATCGGCAGGTCGCTCTCAATTACATTGCGTAGTTGAATTTCGTTTTTCATAAACCAGCTATGTCATCGCGAGCCTTTGGGAAGCAATTTCCTCTTGAAGCACGAAAAGCTTCTTTCGCCCGCGCTTCTACTATGCTTCGCTCCGCTCAGCGCGAGGGCTTCCAACCAAATGCCCACCGGCATCTGCCTGCTCGAGAACCGCAAGGATGGTCTTCACCAGGTCGCGCGCCGCCTGCTCACTGAGTTCCACCGCCACCCGCGCAGACGGTCCCATCGATTGGTTGACGAAGTCAATATTCAGGGCATGTTCCATCGGCGCGTTGAAGGGATGGTCGTACGATACATTCGCTCCTTCCAGTTTGAACCAGCCACTTGTCCCTTTACCGCTGCCATCCACTTTTATTTTTTCAATGATCATTGTGCACATGATTAGGCTCCTGACTATACCCTTCACGGTCACAAATTGCGCCTTTTTACTCTGCGGGAAGCGCAATTTGTGACCGTGGGCATTATATGTTCAATCGGTGGTTGCGTAGCCCTGTATGATTTTAGCGGGGCGTATCGAAACCGCGTTATCCTCATACCAAATACTTCTCCAAAAACGCAAAGACCTTCTTCCAGCCATCCACGGCCTGTGCCTGACGATATGCAGCCGCATGATAATAAAAGAATCCATGACCTGCTCCGTCATACCTGTGGAACTCATAGGTCTTGTTAAATTTCTTTAATTCATCCTCATGTTGATTGACCTGTTCAGGCGTGGGAGAACTGTCATCATTTCCAAAGATCCCCAATAGTGGACAGGACAAATCCTCTGTGTAATCCAGGGGTGAAACTGGAAAATTTGGATTGAGTTGATCAGGAGTCATTACCACACGTCCGCCCCAGCAATCAACGATGGCATCAAAACCTTTGGCGCGGCACGCCGCCAGATAGGCGTGCCGTCCGCCCGAGCATGTGCCGAAGATTCCCACCTTGCCATTGACATACGGGAGTCCGCGCAGGTGCTGCATCGCACCTGTCAGATCGCCAACAGCCTTCTGATCTGGAATGCCGCCGTCCCCGCGCACTTTTGCTGCGACATCCTCAGGCGTTCCATGCCCCGCGCGGAAATACAGGTTCGGCGTGATGGTGACAAATCCATGATGCGCGAATTTGAATGTTGCCTCGCGATACCACTCATCCCAGCCGGGCATGTGATGAGCCAGCACCATGGCCGGGAACGGACCCGCTCCGAGCGGGCGCGCCATATAGGCATTGATTGGGTCACCGTTCGCGCCGGTCATCGTCACGGTTTCGGCAACGGTGCCTTCGTACATGTCGGTTCGGTACATAAGTGGGCTCCTTGGATTACGGATAAGTATAGTCGTCGCAGCCTCATTATACGGTTGATCATTTATCTTCGGCGGTTATGTTCCATGCCGCTGCGCCAGCTTGAGATTTCCTGACCGCTACAACGCGGATTGACGGAGCTCCCGTATAACGTACTGCTGATCCGGTCCGTGTTGTGGAGGCGATCGTAGTGGGGATCAGTTTCCTGGGTGCAGGCACTATTCTCAAATACGATGCCTAGAGTACAGCTATCGCGGTGATTGAAAACTGCCCCTGCCGGAATGGCAGGGGCAGTTTTCAAAAGATCTATTTCCCATATTTCTTCCGCAGCTCATCTGCGGCTTCATTCAATTCCTTTGCATTTGCCTGGATCTTTTTGATCGCTGCAACTGCATCGTCCACGCCTTTTTGCCCGGCACGGAAGACATTTTCATCGAGCCATAGCGCTTCGTGTTCACAGGCGCGCTCAGCGACCGGCAGTTTCATATTCTGGAAATCGAAATATTCAGGGAACGCATTGGGTACAGCCAGCCTGGATTTTTGAGGCTGGAACAATGTGTAATTGTTCATCGCCTCATATCCCGTCCAACAGTCCACGCCCTCGGCATTCAATGCTCCAGCGAGCAGGTCATGTTCCATGCCGAATGTTTGCGGGTCGATGGCGAAGATATAACGGTAGAAGGAGCGGGTGGTATGACGCGCATCCCGTCTCAACAGACGGATGCCCGGAACTTCGCTCAGCGCCTCATCCATGTAATCTGCCATCGCTTCGCGTTCCCTGGCCTGGGATGGGAAGCGCTCAATGCCGACCAGCGCCAGCGCGGAAGCGATCTCGCTCAGCCGAAAATTGCCACCTACTTGAAACTCCATTGAATCATCCTCGCCGCCACCACCCAGCGCATGCGGACGTCCACAGTCGATGATGGAAGCGGCTTTCGCGGCGAGTTCAGGCGTGCGGCACAACAGGATGCCGCCTTCGCCCGTGGTAAGCGTCTTCGACGACTGCAGCGAGAACGAACCGAAGTGACCAATAGTCCCTGCGCCGCGACCGTTCCATCTCGCGCCGTGAGCATGTGCGCAATCCTCGATAACGATCAAATTATGTTTCTCGGCAAGTGCCATAATCGCATCCATATCCGCCATGTTGGCGCCTAGATGGACGGGGATGATCGCCTTCGTCCTGGCAGTGATTGCTTTCTCCGCAGCTTTCGGGTCGAGACAATAATTGTTCGGGTCCACATCCACGATCACGGGAATTGCTCCCGCGGCCATCGGCGCGGATGCTGTCGCCTGGAACGTATACGCAGGGACAATGACCTCATCGCCCCAGCCGATGCCCGCGGCGCGTAATGCGACTTCCATGGTCACCGTTCCATTCGCCATGGGCACGGCATATCCGCCGCCCTGCATCTCCGCAAACCGTTTTGCCAGCTCCGCAGTCCTGGGTCCCGGATACGGATATCCACCCCATTGCCCGGACTTGATGACTTCGGTCACTGCATCGATATCGCGCTGATCCCAGACCGGCCACTCGGGATAAGGTTCTGTGCGGGTTTTTGATCCACCTAAAATAGCCAATTCAGACATTTTATACCTCCAGTGAATTTGTGTTTGGATGTAAAACATTGTCACTGACGCGGCCGATCAATGGCGCGCTGATCAACCCGATGATACTTGCAACGGTCCCAAGCAGTTCCATTTGTGTGCCGGTCAACCCCTGTTGTTTGTAAAACAGGCTGATGAATGGATAAATGAATCCAGCCGCGCCCAGCCAGAATAGATCGTAAAGACGGATGAAGGCCAGGTTTCGATTCATGAAGATTTTGCAGATCCCACATTCATCTGACGATTTCTTTCGCAGTGCGTACCATATTCTCGCGCACCGCGTATCCGTCGAAGCTGATCTGCTCCATGCCGAGAATGACCGCGCCAACAACAGGTGGACCCTCAAGTCGAATCAATGTTGCCTTCGGGCAATGCTTCATCACAATCTCCTGCATCGGCTCCATGATGAGTCCGCCCGCTTGAAAGACACTCCCCGATTGAATGATCTCCACGTCATCATCCTGCATCTTGATCTGACGCGCCACCGATACAGCGAGCCAGCCAAGTTCTTCACCAGACCATTGCGCCACTTCACAGGCAGCGGCATCTCCTTCTCGCGCCGCTTCCATGACTTTCACAGCGAGAAAGGGAAACAGATGGTACTGACTGTTCGATAACCCCTCCATCAAATCAGCTTCATCTTTTGCGCCAGTCGCTTCGATATAAATTTGCGTGAGCGCGGTCGGCTCGATTCGTTTGATCCATGCATAGTTCACCATTTGAAGTCCGCGCGCCGCGATTTCATAGGCCCCCCCAAATTCACCGAACGCAATCCCATTGCCAACGATGCGTCCCTCTTTCCCATCTTTGCCCCGCCCGCGAGCATTGTTGGATGACCCCGCCGTGACATTGACACCGATCCCGCGCGTTGCGCCGGCGAGCAATCCGTTCATGCCATCATTGACGACTTCCATGGGACACGATAATCCCAGCGACGCGATCGCCTGCAAATGTCCATCCCGGTCAGACGGAAAATCGTACCCTGCCACGCCGAAGCCTGCTGCCACTATCTGGGCCGCGTTCACGCCTGCCATTTCGCCCGCGCCCGCGAACGACTTTTGTAGAACACTCGCCAGGCCATCATAGCCCAGACCCTGATGATTGCCTCCGCCTGCTTTTCCAAACCCAATACATTGACCCGTTTCATCAACGATCAATGCATGCGTTTTGGATGAACCTACATCAATTCCCAAAAAATACTTCATTCAATCAGACTCCGTCTTTCGATAAATTCTGGTTTCCATTCCTCTGGCGTAGCCTGCAACAATCCATACGCTTTATATCCATCTTCAATCATCATCTGTACGGCAGATTGCATTTCGATCTCACCGCGTGCAGAGGGTTTTAGTTTCGGTAGATAATGCCAAAAAGTATAAGGCAGGATGAACATGATCGAAGCCGCATACGGACTCATGATCTCCTCGCGCGCTGGCTTTTCGATAATGCGCCTCACACGCCAGTCTTTATCCACGTCTACGCTGGAGCGCAATGACAATTCCTCCGCAGTACATTCCTTCAAGCTCATGGTGATGTCTGCACTGTACTTTTCATGCGCCTGAACCAGATCAAGCAAATAATTCTGGTCCAAAATATAGTCTGTCGCCCCAACCATGACAGGTTCGGCCCGTATCCATTCGCGCGGCACGGAGTTCAACGCGTCACCGCTTCCGCGCAGTTCGTTTTGATGTGCAAAGGATGCATCCAGCTTCCATCGTGATCCGTCACCGACATAATCAACTATTTTTTCTTCGAGATGATTCGTAACCAGACAGACCCGTTCCACGCCTGCTTTCGCAACCGCTGTAAGAACATAGTCCAGTGTGGCGCGCCCATTCACTTCAAGGAGCGGCTTGGGGATGACATCAGTGTATGGGCGTTGACGTTTTCCGCGCCCCGCAGCGAGGAGAATGGCAGAACGAATCATGACATCACCCTCGGCCTCTCTCCTGAAAGGCGAGGGGAGATTCCATCTCCGGTTTCGGCAACAAAAACTTTTGAAGGCAACTCCGGATGGAGTGTGGAAAAAATTTCTGCAATTTTGGCACACGCACTTTCTGCCAAATCCCTTTTTGTCAGTGCGACGATACATCCGCCATACCCGCCGCCGCTGAAGCGACTGCCGTAGACGCCATTCGTACTGCTGACTAGTTCATGCAGTTCGATCAGGATATCGCCGCCAGACTCGTAATTGTTGATGGATGAGCTGCAGGATTGATCCATCAACTGCCCGAAATTTTCAAGATTTGATTCCTCCCAGGCCTTTGATCCCAGATGGGCGCGCTCCACTTCGGTGAAGAAGTGGGTTGCTCGTTTTCGCAGGTTTTCGGGCAAAGTCATTTTCTTTTCTTCAAACAATTCGCGTGGCACATCAGAGAGAATTGTTGCCCCGTCTCTCAACAGCGACGCAGCCTGCCTGCATTCCTCCACGCGCACGTTGAATCCGCTTTTGGTGAGTTCGCGCGAGACACCAGAATACGCTATGATCCACGCTGAGTCTACACAGGGTGGATCAAGAATCGGGGTAACGGAGGCAGTTCGAGTATCCATAAATAGCAGCGCCTCTCGTTGTCCATGCACGATGGTCAGCGGGTCGAGAATCCCATTTTTCAAACCGAGTTGTCCATATTCGAGTTCATAATCCAGATGCACAAGTTCTTCATTTGAAAGTTCAATATCGTTCACGTCCGCAAGTGCCTTCAGATAGGCGAGCCCCACAGAGGCAGATGAACTTAATCCCGACCCGATCAGTGAACCGCGGACGTGCGCCCGCATGCCACGTTTTGGATTAAGCACGCGCGCCGCAGCCTGCGCATAGCGTACCCAATGAGTCCTATCAAGATCACCGACATGAAATTTCATTTCGCCAAATTGTTGGCTGGTGATGTGGATCTCATTCGTGTCAAGCGGCTCATAGTCCAGTGTTGTGCCAAGTTGAATCGTGCGACCCAGCGCCACGCCGCCCTGGTGGTCCACATGCGCGCCGATGGGACAGATTCGATACGGTGAAAAGATCCGCTTCGTCAATCGCTGGTATTCTCGCGTTTCATCTGGAGTGTTTCCCTGGCGCTTCAACTCCTCATCGCATCCCTTATCACCCGATAACCGATCAGCTGGATGTCTTCCCTCTCAAGAACCTTCTTCAATTCGTCACTCATGAACGCGTTGTAATTTGCGACTCTAGCGTCCCAATCTGAAGCAATCGCGCGCAGTTCAGGTGTGTCAATGGATGGGTGCAAAATGAAGTGCGTAATCCCGACCGGCAGTTCGCCAAATAACTTCTTCGCCACGCGAATATGATCATCGCCATGTTCCAGCGGCATCGAAAGAATCCCATCCAGCATGGGGACGCCCAGCGACTCGAGCATGTCCATGATGGGCATATACGCCATGCGCTCCTGTTCGTCGACGCCCATCCTTTCCATTCCCTTTGCTGTCAAACGCGGCAGCATATTGGGCAACAGCCTGCTCGAGGCTGCCTGGATATAGGACTGAATAAATAGCGCATTCATGATCGTGCCCATATGTGAATCGACATGCGTGACGTCGATTCCCGCTTTCAACGCGCACTCAATTTGTGCATTGACTTCCTTCCCGACTTCCTCAGGGTTGGCGTTGTCATACACGGCCTGATGCCACTGATGGAGGTACCCCGCCTTGTCCATCAAGCCTGAGCCTGCTTCCCGGGTGGAGACTGGTCCCCACCGATAACTTTCCCACTCTGCATTCAGAGTGGCGTGGACTCCCATATCGATCCCGGGATTCTCCCTGCACATCTGTACCACCGCAGGGAACCACGGACACGGCACCATGGTCGCACCGGATGTGATCGTGCCAAACGCCCATAGATCCTTGAACGCCTGCACAGATGCGTGACACATGCCGATGTCATCGGTGTGGATGATGACTGCCCGGGTATTGTCAGAAAAGCCCAACTTTTTTAAAAAGGGATTTGGATTCATGATCCTGTCACTCTTTTCTGTTTCTCAATGATTTCATCTTCCCATTTCAATTCATCCGAATTGGGGATTCTTCCTTCGCGTTCCATCACTTCAAATACCTGCATCATGCCCTGCTCCAAAGAAACCTGCGGATGGAACTCAGGTACATCGCGGAATAATTTCCCGGACGAGTAATATACATGATGGGCGAAGATTTCTTCGCAAATGCCAAAGTCTGGGACGTTGAGTCTCTTCAGATCTTCAAACGGCACGCCGACCAACTCTACATCTTTTCCCAGAATTTTTCCAGCCAGGCGATGATAATCCGCCCAGGTGGTATAGCCGCGATTGACCGCGTTGTACGTCTGCCCGCTGGTGTGATCCTTGCCGATGACACCGACAAAAGCCTGGGCAATGTCATCGACGTGCAGGTGCTGGTGAAGCGCATTGCCATCGCCGCAGACGAGAATCGGCTTTCCTTTTTTGACCCGATCTATCCATTGAAAATCCCAGCAGACCTGGCGCACCATTCCCTGTACGGGACCGTATGTTGTGGACGGCTTGATGATTACTACTGGGAACTTCTCGCGATGATACGCCTCGAGATAGACATCATCCGCTGCAGCTTTGTCTCTCGCATAGTCTGTGATGGGGCGCAGGGGATGAGTCTCATCCGAGGGGAAATAGTCATATTGGATGCCATACGTGCAGACAGTTGATGTTTGTACGAACCAGCCCACCCCGCGAAACGCCCGGACACTGGACGCCGCGTCTTCTGCGTTGAAGCAGATCATATCAATTGCCGCCTCGAACTTCTCGGCTTGCATGTTGCGTTCGAAGTCTTCGCGGTTGTAGCGGTCGCCTTGAATGACGCGCACACCTTCCGTCGCCTGAGTTGTTTGCCCGCGATTGAAGATGACCACTTCATGTCCCTGCTTGAGCAGCAGCCGAACAATGGACTGGCTGATATTTCCTGTTCCACCAACAATTCCAATTTTCATAGATTCCTTTACCCCCTCTCACTTATGGAGCGGGTTGGGATGAGGGCTAGATTCCACAATGCAGCGCGCTTGTGTGCAATACCTTGAGCGGCTCGCCACGCGCAAACCACTGTCCCGCCGCGGCCTGTTGGGACTTCATATCCAGGGCCATCACCAGTTGCTCCATGCCGGCCTGATCAAACTGGGCCTCATAGCAGCGCATTGCTGCAATTTTGTCATGCCATGTGGATGTAATATCAGCGATGTAGTTCGGCTCGCGGGTGAAGTACAACGCTATTCCCTGAATGTCATGGGGTTCGTACGCCGCATCCACTGTCGGGTCGGAGGAGGCGATCCTCGTCAGCCCCGCGAACATGACTGCTTCCGCGGCAGCCAGTCCCGTTTGGATATGGTCGCGATGTCCCTCATAGGTCAGCCAGGCGTCAGGCGCAAAAACAAAATCAGGCTCTAGCATACGAATGTATTTGAGCAAGTCAGCGCGCAGATCGAAGTAGTTGTACTCGCCTGCATCGGGATAGCCGAGCCAGTATTGCTCCCCAACGCCGACGATCTTCGCGGCCGCGAACTGGTCGCGCTTCAATGCCTGAGCTGCATCTTCGTTTGAAAGTGACGTGTCCACAATCCCCATGAGGTCGTCCGTCGCGGTGAGATAGAACAACCTGGCTCCATTTTTTGCCAGTTGTGCAAGGATGCCCGCCGCGGCAATATCATTATCGTCATAATGTGGTTGGATACAGAGAATGCGCTTCGCAGAAAAAAGATCAGGGACGGGCAATACTGTTTCGATCGTCATTTGATGGGTACCACCTTTCCAGTGTTGGAACTTTTATACGCTGCATCCACAACCTTCATGTTGATCAAGCCTTCCAATGCTCCCGGGACCGGTGTTTTGTTGTTGCAAATGCAGTCCACAAAGTATGCCATCTGCGCGTTATATATACTTTGCGGACAATGCTCCTTGCGCGGGAATTTGAATCCAGATTCGAGGATGTCAAGGGTTTGCGTTCCGGCGTTCGGCAATTCAATTTGAGTCGGAAATAACTGACCGAACCCCTGCGTACCATATAACTGTGTCGCTGTTTCCGGCCCGTCTGCATGTGGCTGCCACCAGCCTGATTCGATGTAGGAGGTCGCACCATTATCCCATTCCACGATGATGACGCCTGTGTCGTCCACATCGAAATCCTTGTAAT
>JBDTPH010000195.1:0-4123 GCA_039932795.1 Chloroflexota bacterium | reverse complement strand
GCGTCGCAATGCCACCAGCGTTGTGCGCGGCAACCATGATCATTCCGTCGCACATCGCGTGATGGTCCGATCCGGCGGGACTTTTCGAAAAATGGTGTCGGCGATGCGGCCGCATCATTTGGATGTTCTCAACGATGAGCAACTCTATTCCAAATTTTTTGATAAACTCGTACAGGTGTTGCTTGAGAAGCCATTGTAATTCACGGATACGGCGCGTCACATTGAAGGGACGAACCCTCAATTGATAGGCAATATTGCTGATCTCGCGGATTTCGGGATGATCAAAGTGTGCTTCAGGAACAACGTAACTGACTTCGGGTGGACGATTACAAAGACCCGCGAAATAAAACATTTGATGACCAAGCCCACTCAGAACATGGGCCCATTTATCGGTCTCGAGCGAAACGCCGTCGGTTGTGCTGAAACGCGTCGATACAAAACCAATGCGACGGGAGGGAATGGTGGGTGTGATCATATTCAATCCTTTAGTCTGGCGAGCCACAAGGTTTGATATGGCTCTAAAGTAAACGAAGTATTATCACTGATGATCTGATCACTGATCAGGTCGCGCATCTGATCATGAAAAACTTGCAGGCTGTTAATCTGTACATCCTGGGCACTTACATTTTGGAGGCATAACACTTTATCCTTCCCATCGGGCGAGGTGCGTAACAAGCCAAAGATTTCGGGTGCGTACTGCATCACCTGCTGTGAACTGTAAGGATGAAAAGCGGCGTGCGCCCGACGGATTTTCAATAGTTGGCCAAGGCGCTGAAATACGCGGGCTGAAGGCGTTGACGATTCAGCAAGCGACTCAGGAAGCTCATCCTTATGAAGCTTCCTGCGATTAATGGTGCGGTTCTGCCCGCTGGCGATTGCCCCATCGCGCCAGCCGCGTGAGCCCACCAAACTGTGGAAATAGAGGGCTGGCACTCCCCGCATCGAAAGCAGGATGGCATGCGCCGCAATGAAACGCGCAACCTGCGTATCCAGTGGCTCATCAGCATTCGGATCGTTAAGAGCATCAAAATAATTGATGTTTAGTTCATATGGACGTGATGCGCCATTGACATCCTTTTTGAACGACACCAACCCACCGTGTGACTGGACGCGGCTGACTATCGCTTCGATCTCTTCTTCGGGGAGAATTCCGTGCAGGGGATTCAGGCCGATCCCATCATGCGAGGCCAGGAAGTTGAAGAAAGTCACTTTGTCGGATGGCAATTCCAGGCTTTCAGCCCAGCTCGAGAGTGTCTCAGCAGAACCTGTTTGGAACGCGTGCAATACCAACGGTGGCAGAGAAAAGTTATAGACCATTTGCGCTTCGTTCGTCCCATCGCCAAAGTAGGAAATATTATCCGCATGAGGCACATTGGTCTCCGTGATCAGCAGGACATGCGGTGCCACTTCATCAAGCACAGCACGAAACAGTTGAATAATATGATGTGTCTGCGGCAGATTGATACAGGAAGTGCCCGATTCTTTCCAAAGATATGCAATGGCATCCAGACGAATAAATTCCGCTCCCCGTGCGACATAAAATAATAGAACATCCAGAATCTCCAGCAACACGTTTGGGGTGCCGTAGTTCAGGTCCACCTGGTCGGCGCTGAAGGTGGTCCAAACCTCTTTTATACCTTCCTCAGTTTCAAACGGAGAGAGCAAGGGAAGAGTACGCGGACGGACAACGTGTGAAAGATCGTCAGCTTCACCTGGGACAACGAAGTAATCCCGATAGCGCGCGTCTCCCGCCAGCATGGATTGAAACCAGGCGTTCTTGACGGATGCGTGGTTGATGACCGCATCGAACATCAGGCGAAATCCCTGCCCAATCTTTTCGATGTCACTCCAATCACCGTATCGAGGGTCAACTTCACGGTAATCAATCACTGAAAATCCGTCATCGGAGGTCCACGGGTAAAACGGAAGGATATGAATGCCTGTTACGATGTCCGGCAGATACGATTGGCAGAATTCCGCCAGTACATCAAGCGGATGCCTGCCAGCCTGCTGGATTTGATCGGGATACGTAATCAGGATTACGTCGCGTTGACTTAATCCACCCACGCGCGTTGTTGAAAAGCGGACGTTGTAGTTCTTCAGGGTTTGTGACAGTTGCTCAAATGCAGATGTGCCCGCGTCGTTGCCGTAAACCTGAACCAATAAATCGCGAACTCTCATCATATTCATCCTATCCAATAGGCTTCACCCCTACGAAACGATTGTACCCGACTTTCAACATTGACCGGTCAGGTCGGCTGCTCCTCCAATCCTTCCTGAAGGTAATCCAGTAAAAGTCGGAGTGCGGCATCGGCAGCATATGTTTTGTTTTGCGAGCGGTCACCTGAAAAGTGAAATATTTTTGCCCATTCAGCGCCTTCTGCCACCAGCCCGATCCATGTGGTTCCAACCGGCTTTTCATCCGTACCACCGCCAGGGCCCGCAATTCCACTCACTGAAACGGCAATATCCGTGCCTAAAGCCCTGCGCACACCACGTGCCATTTCCAGAACTGTCTGGCGGCTGACCGCACCTTGCGAATTCAATGTATCCCACGAAACACCAAGCAGAGCAACCTTCGCCTCATAGGCGTATGCAACAACACCACCACAAAAATAATCAGATGACCCGGGACTATCTGTGATGCGATCACCGATCAAACCGCCTGTACATGATTCAGCCAGCGCCAGTTTTAAGCTTTTTTCATGCAGGAGTTTCCCAATTTGAACTTCCAGTGAGTTAGCCACATTAACCTCAAGTAATTTGTTATGGAGATTATACACGGCATGCCATTCATTGTCGGTTATAATTTTCGCCATGCCAGATTGGGCCGGAAAAACGCTAGGACGGGTTCATATCAATAGCCTTGTAGCGCGTGGGGGCATGGCAGAGGTATACACAGGCACACATGATTCTTTTGGGCTGGTGGCCGTAAAAGTCATGCGGGGCCTGCTTGATAAGGACTCAGAACAACTCGCCCGCTTCCAGCGCGAAGCAGAAGTGATCGAAGAACTGCGTCATCCAAACATTGTGCAGATGTTTGATTACGACATCGTTGATGAAAGCCCCTATCTGGTCATCGAATATATACCGGGTCCATCCCTGGCTTCCTATTTGAAATCCCTGCACGACAACAAGCAACGCCTACCCATTGGCATGGTGGCACAGATTCTTAAGTCAATTGCCAACGCTCTGGATTTTGCCCACAGCAAAGGCATTATCCATCGCGATATAAAGCCCGCGAATGTACTTTTACGTTCCCAATCTGACATAATTGAAGCGAACAAACCCCTGCCACGCGATGTGGAACCGGTTCTTACCGACTTTGGCCTGGTACGCCTGCTCGACTCGACCATGCACACGACAGCCGGCTCTGTTTCTGGCACGCCCACGTACATGAGCCCTGAACAGGCACGCGGCGAAAAGGTGAACAAAGGCACTGATATCTATTCACTCGGCATTATGCTGTATGAGATGCTGGCCGGAGCGGTCCCTTTTCAGGCGGATACCACATTCGGAATGTTGATGAAACACATCAACGAACCTCTCCCAGCCATCCAAGGTCTTTCCGCAGAGTTGCAGGCAATTCTTGATCGCACACTGGCAAAAGATCCATCTCTGCGGTACGAGAGCGCCGGTGACCTTGCAGACGAATTTATTGCCATCTTCAATGGGCAGACGCTGTCACCCGGAACATTGCACATTGCGCACTTAGCCCGGGAAGCCGCGGAAGCCAGCAAACAGGCATCCCCTCGCAATGAAGAGCGCCGCTCCCGCTGGATCAGAATTGGCGTTGAAGCCCTGCTGGCGGTGGTGCTGGCGCTGGTAATTATTCAAGTGCTGCGTCCAACGACAAACACCGTGGTCGCAACTCCCATACCTGCAGATCCCAATACGCCTGTTGGCAGGTTGCGATTTGATGATACGAACTTCTACGTCGATAATGCCGAAATTAATCTGGCAACTGTTCCTCAACCAGAAGAGGGAAAACATTATGAGGCCTGGTTTGTCAGTGACGATGGTGCAACCGTGCGGAACCTTGGAACAATTGAATTTAGTGCGACTGGCACTGGGCGCCTGGTTATTAATGATCCAGATCAGAACAATTTCCTGGGCGTTTTTA
>JBDTPH010000194.1:0-22956 GCA_039932795.1 Chloroflexota bacterium | reverse complement strand
CCGTGTTGAATTTGCAGTGGAAGCAAGACCGTAGGCCCCCACCCAGCCTCCCCCATTTTCTTTGAAAATGGGGGAGGCTGGGTGGGGGCCTATTTTCCTTCCAGCCACATATATCGCTCGATCGGAATATCAATGGGGGTGAATACGTAGCCCTTTACATAAGGCTTGATGAGTTGATAGGACAAATAATGAACGGTGAACAGTCCTGCGGCATCATCCACGATCATTTGCTCGGCCTGTTGATACATGGCAATACGCTGAGTTACATCCTGCTCAACGCGGGCCCGTTCAAGAAGTGTATCGAGTTGCGGATTTGAGTAGCCGCCGTTATTCTGTTGTGAGCCACTGTGGAAAAGGATGTCGGCAAAGTTTTCAGGGTCGGGATAATCTGCGCACCAGCCGCCATCAAATAACTGGCCGTGATTGCCGGAGTAGAGCTGATCATAGTAAAAGTTCGATTCAATATTCTCAACGGTAATCGTTACGCCGAGATTTTGTTTCCACATTTGCGCGAGAGCAGCCACATCTCCACTGACGTAACTTCCAATGCCCGAGTTGGTGAAAACAATGGGTGGCAATCCTTCAGGTCCACCATATTTCGATTGCTTCAGAAGTTCACGCGCTTGCACCGGATCATAGGGCAGACCTTTAAGGGCGATATTGAACCCAGGCAGGCCAGGCGGGAAGATGCCAATGGCAGGCAGAGCATGTCCATTCATGACAACGTCGATATATTGCTGGCGGTTAAATGCCATGCTGAATGCTTTTCGCACATTGACATCATCGAACGGCGCTAGGGTCGTATCGAATACAACGTAGCTTGTGCATAGATTAACACCTGTTAACAGTTCGTTGTAGAGGGGCTCAGTTGGATCTGTAAAACGATCGATGGAGTAGACACCCGCAATATCGACCTCATCCGTTTCGTAAAGTTGCTGGGGACTTCCTGAATACAGTTGTTCCACCACATAGGGAATGCTCGGTGTACCGAGATAAAAATCCTTATTGGCTTCATAGATTATTTGCTCGAATCGTTTCCATTCGATCAGTTTATAAGGTCCTGTACCGTTCGGTGTGCGGAACCATTCTTCACCGCTTTCCACATTCGCCCGATCCAAAACAAATGCTGTGGCATAGGTGAGTTTTAAAACGAAGTAGGGCTTGGGGGCATCTATCGTGACTTGTAGCGTATGGTCATCAATTATTTTGAGGCCGCTAATGTGATCGGCCCTGCCATCTGTCATCTCCCTGATGCCCACGATGTCACCGAGATACGTCAATACAGTATCTGATTCAATCGCCGGGCTGGCGGCGCGTTCCCACGAATACACAACATCCTTCGCTGTGACGGGGCGTCCATCATGGAATTTGGCATTCTGCCGTAAATGGAATGTGTAGACTGTGCCATCTGAACTGACATCCCAACTTTCTGCAAGATCAGGAGTCAGATTTAATCTTGGATCGAAGGCGACCAATCCGCTGAAGACGCGTTTATCGCCTGATCCATGTGTGGTAGCGGGGTCATATTCCCGGGGATTCGTGGACTCGCCTCCTGCCAGCACCAGGGCCTGGTCCAGCGGAATATCAGTTTGCAACGCTGACGCCTGATTCGGCGCGGTGTTCAGTGTGAACACAACGATCAATATCAGCGAGACTAGCTTTGCAATACGTGCTTCTGCGATGTGAACATACTTGTCAGCCATTTTTCGGTCCCTTGCTATTTTGATTGCGAACAATCAAGCCCAACACAACCACCCCAATGACCAAAATAAACGCGCAACAAAGACCGAGGAGCATGAGTGTCAACGTGAGCGGTGGACCTGTCCGTGTGGCTGGTGTGTCGGTGGACGGTCCGCTACGTGATGAGGTTGGCACAGGCGTGAGGGTCGCTTGAAGTGCCAGCGATCCCCCTGCAACAGGGACAATCGTGGGGACAAAGGTTGGGGTTGGCTGGGCTGTCGGTTGCGCGGCGACGGGTCTCGGCTGAGCCTTGATCGCTTTTCTCCATGCATCTTCGAGCCCCTCGATGTTAAAGCTGTATGTTTGCATGAGAGCCTCATCAATTGTGAGTCCATCCCTCAACGCGCCTAACAGAACGGTCATCTTTTCCTGACCGTATGTTTCGATGAGAAATTTTGTAATGCTGTACGACTGGCTGTAGGAAAGATAAGCCTTGTCAGGAACTTCCGAGAAACCACCACTGATCGATCGAACAGTGAGGAGCGTGTCATCACGGATGGCATCCTCGAGTTGTTCTTGTGAAGAACTGTCGAGGCCGCCTTCGCTATAGACCGCAAGACCTTCATTGAGCCACGTGGGCACATCACCAAGACACGAAAAAGTGAGGTGACCGACAAGTACATGGGTGAGTTCGTGTATGATGGCATCCCGTCCCCAGTCGATCTCAGATTGCGAGATCCCGAGAATGACGATGTCCTGGTCGGGGAAAGCCTGTCCGCCTGTCCAGGATGGTTCATAGAGGATGGCCTCCCGCAAGTCGTCGGTGCTCGCATAGATATAAATATCAATGGGCGCCTGAGTTTTGAGACCAGATTGTGTTTCATTAAATTGTAGGCCGTTGTAGGCAGCCTTGGAGAGGTCAGCAATAAATGCCTGATCTCCTGCATAATAATGGAGGCGCAGGAAGTCTCCGTTATTAACGGTCGTCCAATTGTGGTCATCATCGAGCCACGTGACGGTTTTGATATCGGTCACCGTTTCGTTGCCATTTGCGTCAGTCACACGCCAGCGCCACCAGAGTTGTGCCCCCGGAGGGAGTGACCCGCTTTGGCGCATCTCCCACGTCCATTCGGCATTGACGGTCTTGCCTGCTGTAAATTGCGGGAAAGCTTTGGCGATGACTTCGCCGCAGGTCTGTTGTTCATTGCCATATTCCAATACAACGGATGTGATGTCTGCCTGATTGGTGAGGGCGAGCCGAAACGTTACGGTTTCAGGGAAGCTCAGGACTGCTTCGTTGCGGGTGACTTCTGCCAGTGGGGCGGCCCGAACCGGGAAAACGGTCAGCAGGCTAAGGCTTAGAAAGAACGCTCTGATCAAATTCCGCATACGTGCTCCATGGTGAGTATTATTGTCGCCGCTTGTGCACAACAGTATGGATTGTCTGAGGGATATTACAGATACAAATCAGAATTTCAGTCTGGTGTTTGTGCGGCAATTCGTAGTTTATCATGTAAATGAAGTTGCCTTCCAAACCCCTATCAAATAAATGGGTGTGGTTTGACGCTTATATCGCTTTGCATGTATAATCTTTTTTAAGTCTCCCGCTCGGGGGATTTGTTGAGGTATAAATGGCCTTACGCGGCAATCTACGTGATTTTACAATTACACAACTGCTCAACCTGATTAACCTGGCTCGAAAGACCGGCACGCTTGTGGTGGATGGTCCAAGCGAACAGGCATATGTTTCATTCCGCGATGGGAAGCTGGCATATGCGCGTGTGGGGCAGGATGATGGCAGTCTGGCCGCCGTTTTGCATAAGGCTAATAAGCTGACGGCAAACCAATACCGCGCCATTGTCCAGCGCGCAGGGAGGATCAACGATAAGGAACTGGGCTTGCTGCTGATTAATGCTGGTTATCTTTCGCAGGAAGAGATTCTCGCCAATTTGCAGGGCTATTTTACAGAAGTAATCCGGCGCCTGTTTACGTGGGTGGAAGGTTTTTTCCGTTTTGAAGGAGAAATGTTCCCGCCAGATGACCGCATCAATGTGCGGCTTGACCTTGAGAACATTATTATTGAAGGTTCACGTCAATTACGTGAATGGGAACAATTGCAGGATGAAATTCCCAGCCTGGATATGGCTTTGAAGTTTACAGATCGTCCGTTAAAGAATGTCAACCTAAGCGTGGAAGAATGGCGTGTAGTCTCATTTATCAATCCCAAGAACACAATGCGGCAGATTGCTCAAACGAACAAGATGAACGATCACGAAGTACGCCGTATTGTGTATGCATTGCTTCAGGCAGGTCTGGTGGAAATTGTTCGACCTGAAGGCATGGTCATCGCGCAAAGCCCGAAAACATTCCCCACCCAGAATAAGGACGAACAGAAGTCATTGGTCAATAGGTTGATCAGCCGTATTCGATCATTGTAATTATTCACGCGAAGGATAAGTTATTATGCAAACTGTCAAGATGGTGGTCACAGGCCCTTTTAGTGCCGGTAAGACGGAATTTATTCAATCTGTCAGTGAAATCGATGTTGTCTCAACGGAGCGCAAGATTTCCAACCCGGCAGAGCGTTCCGTTAAAGAAGCCACGACAGTTGCAATGGACTTTGGCCGCATTACTGTTGATGAAGACCTTGTCCTATATTTGTTCGGTACGCCAGGACAGAAACGTTTTGACTTTATGTGGGAAATCCTCTCTGAGGGCATGCTGGGCTTTATTGTGATGGTGGATAGCACCCGCCCGGAGACATTCCGTGAAGCGCGCTCCATTCTGGAAACCTTCCGTGCGTATGCACCTACGCCTTATGTGGTTGCCGCCAATAAGCAGGACAGGGAGGATGCCTGGGATCTCGAGGATATGCGTCATGCGCTCAGACTTGAGAGCAAGGTCAAATTCTTGCCGTGTGTGGCTACTGATAAAAACAGTGTGAAATCTGTCCTTCTCGAATTGCTGTATAGTATTCTGGCCGAAATGGAGTCGGGAGGCTAGGGGGACCCGCGATAGGACAACGTGTCATCAATCACTACTGATCAGGGAATTGTTCATTACGAAGTCTATGGGCGTGGGAAACCCGTCATTCTTCTGCATGGCTGGCTCGGTTCATGGGGCCTTTGGCAGGAGACGATGGCTTATCTGGGTCGCTATTATCGGACCTACGCGTTGGATTTCTGGGGGTTTGGTGAATCAGGGAAAAAGCGGGAAACCTATGCCGTTCAGGATTTTGTCAGCCTGGTAAACCAGTTTATGGAACAATTGGGTATCATGAAGGCCCCGCTCGTGGGTCACAGCATGGGTGGTACAGTCAGTCTTTCAGTGGCTATCCGTTTTCCTGAACGAGTCAGCAAGGTTGTTGTTGTTGGTGCTCCGATTGTTGGCTCTTCACTTGCGCTGCCTTTGAAACTGGCGGGATATCGGCCCATTGCATTCATGCTCTTCAATATGATGGGAGGTTTTCGTCTTGCCTTGAAAGCGGCCTCTCCCATTATTTGTCGCGATGAGCGTTTTGCCGAAATGATGGATCGTGACCTTTCGCGTACTACACTCGAATCCTTCCTGCGGTCAATTGCTTCACTCCGAAGGACCGATCTGCGCCCCATGCTCGACCAGATCAAAGTCCCCGCCATGGGGATGTATGGGGACCGCGATGTGATCGTCCATCCAAAGCAATGGCAGCCCATGCAAAAGGGGATCCCTCATGCTCACATTGAGCGTTTTCCGCTGGCAGGACATTTCCCCATGTTGGAGGAGCCCCGCCAATTTTCTGAGCGGCTCAAGAGTTTTCTTGACCGCGAAGAAGCTGGTCAGCCTTCACAGTTGCCTGCATCCATGTCTGCGACTCCCTCGGTGACTCTTGCCCCATGATATCCACTGAGTCCACCGCCACCTTTTACTATCCAAACCGAATGGGGAGGATCATACTGTTATCCATGGAGGAAGTGATGGGACATAATGGCGTCAATGCCATCTTGAAACTGGGAGCCCTTCCTTCTTTAATAGATAATTATCCCCCGGATAATAATGAGCGTAACTTCTCGTTTTCGAGAGTACGGAACTTAAGTGAAATGTTGGAGCATGCCTACGGTCCACACGGTGGACGCGGGCTTGCGCTTCGAATTGGACGAGCCTGTTTTAACTATGGTGTAAGGCAGTATGGGACACAATTGGGGTTAACTGAGATGGCGTTCCGTCTTTTGCCGCTCCCTGCAAAATTATCCGCTGGCGCAACTGCCTTTGCTGCACTTTTTAACAACTTTACGGATCAACGCGTGCGCGTTGAACATGATAATGGGAAAATACTCTGGCACATTGAGCGTTGTCCATTGTGCTGGGAGCGTAAATCGCCAGACCCGGTTTGTCATCTGGCTGTAGGGTTATTGCAGGAAGCATTGTACTGGTTGAGTGGAGGCAAGGTTTTTACTGTGGAGGAGAAAACCTGTATGGCCGCCGGGGATGAAACTTGTACGATCGTTATTAATCAGTCCCCCATTTTTTAACCATATTTAATCGCCATGCACTTCTGTCAGCAACATGGGTTGGAACTTCACACCCCTTTTTTGTAGTTTTGTGGAATAATCTAATCAATATGCTCAAAGTGATCCTCAACGCACCTCATCCAATATCGCCATTCAATGAACCTGCCCGGGATTTACGCATACAAAATAATCCTCTCTGGTTGCATCAACGGAATGTCCTGGCACCTTACACAACGCACGAACTGGAACTGAAACCGGGCCAGCGTTTCCCTTTGGAACGGGGTGAAACAATCGTCTATCGCGATAATTTATTCTTCGATGAAGAATATTTTCATACTTTTATTACAACTGCGCGAAAAAATGGACGCCCCTGTCGTGCTGCATTTTCAGCAGAAGATCCCTCTTTCAAGGAACATGCGCTGCCTCTCTCAACATCCTATACCCCGGCTGGACAGTTATATCTGGCCGATTTGTGGTATTACCCGCAAGGCCCTGTAGCCGACGTTGAGCCGCTGGTCATAGATCTGCAGTCACGCGAGATTGGCTACTACCACGTACCGACCTATATGGCTGATCAGAGCGGCGACCTGGTGTTTCAGGTTCCCTTGCGGACCCTGCTTGCAATTGATTCCTGGGTCCACATTTTTGTTGCCGATGTGGTATTCGGGTTGTTCTCGCGCGGTGCGCGTTTTGAAAAGCGCCTCAATGATGAACTGGCCTTTAAACTTCGCATTTTATGGAAGGCTCTTTATGAAGGGCGGCAGATACTTGAGTGTTCGGAATTGGTCAAAATTGGCAGGAATTGCGTCATCGATCCTCATGCCATTATCCACGGCCCTACAACCATCGGCGATAACGTAACCATTAATGCCGGGGCCGTGATCGAAAATTGTATTATTGGCAACAATGTAAATATTTCTCAGGATGTTCAGTTGATGCTTTGCGTGGTGGGAGATGGCACCTTTTTACCGTTTCGCGCCGCGCTGTTCATGACCTCGATGATGGAAAACAGCATGATTGCGCAAAATACCTGCCTGCAAATGTGTGTGGTGGGACGGAATACCTTCATCGGTGCAGGTTCCACTTTTACAGACTACAACCTGATTCCCGCACCGATTCGAGCACTGGACGGAAATGCCAAATTAAGCTTTTCCAATCGCCCGGTGATGGGAAGTGCAGTTGGACACAACTGCCGCCTGGGATCCGGAATGATCGTTTATCCCGCCCGCACCATCGAGTCGGATGTCGTTCTTGCCGCGTCAAAGGACCGCCGTGTCATTGACAGGGATGTCCGTTATGAAGACAGCGATCATCACAAGCTCAAGTCTGCGAGCCTGCACAGGCGGTTGTATCCCCGCCCCGGCGAAAGCCAATTGGAATCATGGTAGCCTGTGGATACTTTTGCATTTATCATTCATCCCATAGATCCGAAACGGGATGTCAGCCGCAAATACCCCTTGCTGGGGCGTGTTTTGAACGAGAGGCAAATTGATTTCTTCTCCTCATTCTTCCCCCCCGTCTATATTTCCGAAATCACAGGTGTCAAATCAGAAGCAACCGCTAAAGAAATAAAAGGTTGGTTCATTGCCTGCCCATACACCCCACGCAGAATGATGGAATTGCCTGAGCCTACTGTGTATGGAAAGATCATTCAAGCTGGCCGGCTTGCCGAAAAGCTTGGTGCAGATATTCTGGGCCTGGGTGCATTCACATCTGTTGTTGGGGATGCAGGCGTCACAATTGCAAATGCCCTGGAGATACCCGTCACAACAGGGGATTCGTATACTGTCTCTGTGGCAGTAGATGCCATAAGGGCAGCGGCGCAGGTCATGGAAATTCCGCTGAATACCGCAACAGCTGCCGTGGTTGGGGCGACCGGTACAATAGGGCAGGTGTGTGCCGAGATATTGGCCGACGATGTCGAGCGGTTATACTTGATCGGTCGGAGGCAGGATGCGCTCGAGGAACTGCGCGACCGGCTTCAGGTCCGCGCACGAGCCGAGTTGATCATCAGTACAACGATGGATGTTCTGGCAGAGGCGCAGCTTATTTTAACGGTGACGAGTTCCATCCATGATGTCATCCGCCCGGAGTACCTGCAACCTGGCAGCGTAGTTTGCGACGTGGCCCGTCCCCGTGATGTTTCTGCAATGGTGGCGGCAGCAAGAGATGATATATTAGTGATTGACGGCGGAATGGTGGATGTGCCAGGCCCCGTTGATTTCCACTTTAATTTTGGTTTCCCGCCCGGCAAAGCGTACGCCTGCATGGCTGAGACGATTGCGTTAGCCCTTGAGGGTCGTTTCGAGGATTATACGCTGGGCAGGCATCTGACACGCCGACGCGTGGAAGAGATCGATGCAATTGCAAAGAAACATGGTTTCCGCTTGAGCGGGTTTCGTTCGTTCGAGCGTGAGGTGACACTACAGCAAATTGAAACAGTGCGCCGCAATGCGATACGCTCACGCAAAATGCGTGTGGCGCAAATGTAATTTTGGAGGCCGCTTATGGGAAAAGCACGCCTGTTGGTAGTTGAAGATGATGTCGACATCGGCAACATGCTGAAGATCTATTTCAGCGGCATGGATTTCGATGTGGATGTCGCCGTGCGTGGTGTAGATGCGCTGGAAAAAACCAAACAAGTCCTGCCTCATCTAATCGTGCTCGATATTATGCTGCCCGATATTGATGGGTATGAGGTTTGCCGCAATTTGCGTACCAGCATGAGAACCAGTCATATCCCTGTCATCTTCCTCACACAGAAGGATGAGCGCAGCGATAAACTGCAGGGTCTGGAATTGGGCGCGGATGATTACATCACCAAACCCTTCGACATTGAGGAACTTAAACTGCGTGTCCAGGGGGCAATCAGGCGTTCAGAACGTGAGAGTCTAACCGACCCGCGCTCCGGTCTTCCCGCAGGACGGCTTATTGAGGAACAACTGCGACGCATCATTCGGGAAAGGGGTTGGGCCCTGCTTGATGCGCGTGTTAACCACTTTGACTCTTTTAAAGATGTCTATGGTTTTGTAGCAGGCGATGATGTCCTGCGTTTTACCGCGATGATGATTGGTGAAGTGGTTGATGAAATGGGAACCACATCTGATTTTATTGGCCATGCGGGTGGGGATAACTTTATTGTCATTACCACTGAAGCAAAAGCTGATGTGATCAGATCCCGTCTTAAAGAAAGATTTGACAAGGAGGTGGAAACTCACTACAACTTCATTGACCGTCAGCAGGGATTTGTGAACGCTCCCGCCGCCGATGGGACAACTGCCAAGCTCCCATTTATGTCTATGTCTGTGGGTGTGGTATCCCCCAGCATGCATTCATTTGCCGATATTCGCGAAATCACTGAACTAGCGGCTGAGGCCCGCCGTCAGGATGCCGCGACTGGCGGATAAGGTGTCATTCGATAATGTCAGCAGGGCTGGAAGTTGGCCTGGGGTTGGTTGTACTTTCACTGGTGCTGATCGTCCCGGTACTGGTTGTGATTGCATTCCGTCGTGTACCGAATAATGTAACTCATCCTACTGAAGTCGCATTCCCTTTTATTGCCCCTGATTCTTCACATACTACTGAAGCCATACTGATCATCCAGGCGGGGGGACGGGTCGAATACATCAACGACCTGGCACGGGAATGGTTTGGCCTGCGTTCCGATGAACCAGCCGATCTCGAACGTTTGGTCCGCCGCGCGCGCCCCGCGGAAGAGTTGCTAAACTTATTTGCCCTGCAGGGCCAGAAAAGACTCTCTATTGGGGGACGACTGGTTGAGGTCACTTCCTATCAGGTTCCTGGCCCATATCCTTTAATGCTCCTGATTATGAGGAGTGTGGAACTTTCGACAAACCTGAACGACGCCAGCGTCAGTTCATCCATTCTTCAAATCGTTTCTGACTTCGGCAAAAATGTATCTGCCAGCCTGAACCTGGAAGACACATTGTATGCCATACTGCTGAATGTATCTCAACTGGTACCTGCTGATGTGGTGGAGGTAAAGATTCTGGATGAGACCGGACAAAACCTCATCCCTTATACGTTGGAATCCTCCGGTACTGCGGGTGTGACAACGGCTGCACATTCTCAATTTGGCGGGCTGACAGATGTATTGAAGGCTCATCGCAAGCCTCTCATAATTCCAGATACACGTGTTTCAGATCCATCTCTGCCTCCATTAGGATCCAGTTCACCTCTGCAATCCTATTTAGGACTGCCTCTGATCGTTGATGATCAACTCCTTGGAACGTTGGAAATAGGACATCTTTCTCCCGGGGTTCTTGGCCAGCATGACCACGATCTCCTCCAGTTGGTATTGGCCCAGGCAGCATACGGTGTACGCAATGCAACACTGTACGCAAATGAGCAGAACCGCTCAGCCGAACTTGGCGGACTTGCAAATCTGGCTCAGGCATTTGGGCCTGTGCAGGATTATACAAACCTGATCCGTCGTCTGATCGAAACTCTCTCGGGGCTTTTTTCAGTGGATGTACTTGGCTTCCTGCTGTATGACGAAGGCAAACGGACACTGGAGGGACAGATTCCCTTCCATGGGCTTCCTGAGCATATCGTTGAAATCTATCGCACCACCATCCAGGCGAATAGCTCCGCAGAAAAGCTCTTGCTTGACCGAACACCCCTCATCACCGACAACGCGGCAGACGATCAGGCCTGGCGTGATCTCGGCTTGCAGAATTTTGCGCAAGCCGCAAGCCTGCGCGAATCCGTGCTTATGCCCATGCTGTCAAATGAACGACTGGTGGGCTACCTCCAGCTCTCAAACCATAGTGACGCTGCTGCATTTTCAGAGACAGAGCTGCGATTGATTAAGACGGTTGCAGACCAGGCTACCGGCATTATTGAAAATTCCTTCATAGTTGAAAAATCACGTCAACGCGCTTCACGGTCTGATGCATTACGCCGTATCGCGAGCCTGGCTGCCTCCAATGCCACGCTTGACGAAATTCTTTGCCATGCAACACAGGAGCTTGCCAGCCTGTTCCAAAGTGATCTTGGAGCCGTATTTCTTCTGGATGAACAGGTCGGCGAACTACGGTTACACCGCGCGTCTGTCTTTGGTGCCTCGGCTGATTCCGTCGACCTTCTCGCCCGCCTGCATGTGGACGAACCGCAATATCGCTACACGGTTTCTGGCAGCCAAAAGCCCTACCTCTCAGGACGCTTGAGTTCTGACAGGCGAATCCTGCCAGTGTACCGCCCACTGGTCAGCGTTTTACAGGTTGAATCTGCAATTGTAGTACCCCTGCTTGTCCATGACAAAAGCCTGGGCGAGTTAATGCTTGGAAGCCGCAAAACCGAATTCTTCAACACGTATGATCTCCAGGTTGTTACTACTGCTGCCGGGCAATTAGCCCTGGCCATCGAAGATGCCACGCGAGCCACACATACTGATGAAAGCCTGCGTCGCCGCGTCGAACAACTCACATCGATTGCCCGCCTCAGTCGGGAACTTAACTCAATGGTGGACTTGAAATCACTGCTTGAAGTGGTGCGCGACGAAAGCATGCGGACAACTCACGCAGAGTGCGGAGCCATCCTGCTCTTTGATGTCAACGATCCATCCTTCCCACCGCCCATTATCCTTTCACTAGGTTGTGCACTACCTGAAACCTTTTCCCCGCTTGATCAAAAAGCGATTGCAAGTGGAGACCCCCAGCTTGTCAGCGATTATTCAGCAGACGGGAATACCCCTCATCATGAAGGAGTTCGTTCTGCCCTGATTGTTCCGATCATTGCCCAGGGCAAAACAGCCGGACTGATCCATTTGCATTCCGCGCAGACGGGGTTCTTTGACCAGGCATCGCTTGAAGTGACGCAGACTCTTGCCTCGCATGCGGCTGTGGCGCTTGGGAATGTTCAACGTTATCAGGAACAACGCCAGCGTTCCGAGCTTCTTCGCCGCCGTGCTGAGACACTCACGAAGCTCACTGAAGTCACATACGTACTCAACTTTGAACAACCGCTTGACCAGTTGCTGCGCACCATTGCCAACAGCATCCGTGAAGCCACAACTTTCCAGGCCGTTCTTGTCAGTATCTATGAACCGCAGACCGGACTGTTGCGACGAATTACGGGCGTTGGTTTTTCTACGGAAACACTGGCTGAATTGATGGCACGCAAGCAGCCGCTGTCCAGCATCCAACAACTGCTCAAACCACAATTCAGGATCAGTCGCTCTTACTTTATTCCAGTAGACGATGCACCCATCATCCCGGCCGATGTACACATGGTAACCCTGGAGCTGGATGGGAACGCCGCCAGTTCAGCAACTACATGGCATCCGGATGATATTCTTATCGTTCCCCTGGAGAATAATCATGGCGCTCCACTGGGTTTGCTCAGCGTGGATGCACCGCGGGATGGCTTGCGTCCCGATCGTGCCACGATTGAAGCGCTTGAGATTTTTGCGGCACAGGCATCGCTGGCCATTGCCAACCATTCCCGCTTTGTTGAACTGCAGACGCGTGTTGATTCTCTTTCTTCAGGCCTGGAAAGGCAGCAGCGCCTGATCAGCCTGACTCAGAACGACCTGCCTATTCTTCTTCGCAAGGACCTGGATCAAACGATCGCCATACAAAATCTTGATCAGCGTACGCAGCGCGTTCGAGCTGGTCTTGCCATTACTGAATCTGTCAGCCGCCAGTTGGACTCGTCCTCGGCATTGCAGGCGCTGGGTCGTGAAACTCTCACCCAGTTGAGCATGTCGGTTGCCATGGTTGCCGAGATGACCGGTGAGGGTCCGCGGTTGGTGCATGTGCTGGGGAGTGTGCCAAGAGCTACCAGCCCTGAAGCGCTGTTTGGACAACGGAATCCGCTTCGGGCTTCGTTGCTGAGTGGCGAAGCCATCCTGATTGCGAACCTGGATGAGAATCTGGAATGGCGTGAGACGCCACTCCTGAGTGCCCTGCGTGCCAAATCTCTGATCTGTCTGCCAATCAAAATCGATAAAAAAACAGTCGCTGCCATGCTTGCTGTCAGCCCGGAGCCATTGCCGACATTTACAGCTGAGGATTTGCAGGTTTATCATCAGATCGCGCGCCAGACCTCGGTCATCCTGCAAAATATTTCCCTGCTTAATGAGACGCGGCGTCGGCTGCAGGAAGTGAATCTCCTGCTCGATTTCAGTCGCCAGCTGCGCGGCTTGAATTCAGATCAGATTGTATATGCATTGCTCGAAAGCGCGCGGCGGGCATTGCCCTCGGCCCATGCCGGTGTGGTGCTCCTATGGGATGAGCATGGGAGTCAGTTGTATCCACTTGCTGTTTCCGGGTATGCCGACAATGAAACAATGAAGCGGATTGAATATCATGGCGAATCGTTGCCCGGAAAGGTTTTCGAGCTGAAGAGACCTCTGCGCGTGGATGAAGTTCAGTTCACACGCGATTACACATTCTCGACAGAAGGGCTGCTGCTTTATCGCCAGGCAACAGGTGGGCGCCTGCCAGTTTCCAGTTTGTTGATCCCCATTCAGACTGGTGATCAGGCAGTGGGTGTCCTGGTTCTGGATAACTTCAATACGCCCGCGGCATTCACTGCAGAAGATGAAACACTGCTTCTTTCGCTCTCCCAACAGGTTGGGCTCTCATTGCAAAATGTCCGCCTGGTGCAGGCTACGCAGGAACGTGCTGCCCAGCTGGAGGCACTGACAGAAGCGGCGACGACACTCACGGCAAATCTGCAAAGTGGTGAGTTGGTGGCATCCTTGCTCGACCAGTTTGAACCGGTCATTGCATACGATACAGCCACACTGTGGCTGCGTGAAAAGGACCGTCTCACGGTGGCCGCGGCCCGTGGCTTCCCTGATACTGAACGACGCCTCGGTCTGACCATTGCCAGGGAAGATAGCGCGCTTTTTAAGGAAATGATCCGCACTGGACAGGGCATTCTCGTTGGCGATGTGCGGCATGACCCGCGTTTCCCACTTGTGGAAGCGCCGCGCCTTTCGTGGCTGGGTCTGCCACTTATTTCCAAGAATGAGGTCATTGGTGTACTGGCTCTTGAGAAGTGGCAGTCGCACTTCTATACCCGTGAGCATTTGCAGGTGGGTACGACCTTCACAAGCCAGGCGGCCGTTGCTTTGGAGAACGCACGCTTGTTTGAGGAAAGCATCGGCCGTGCCACGGAATTGGATGAGCGCTCACAACGTCTGGCACTCCTCAATCGCTTTTCATCCGCGCTGAGTGGCCTGCTTGATGAGGGGAAGATCTTGCAACTGACTGCGCAGGAGTTGATGGATGCGTTAAATGCGCCAAAAGTTTCTGTGGTGATGCTTGAGCGGGGCAACTGGATCTGGAAAAATACCCTGCCCAGAACCAATGTCAAGCTTCCGCAAAAACTGCCAGATGCGCCGATCTTCCATCGTTTAAAGGAATCATTGGGTGTTTTTACAACCGACGCTGTCAATATGGAACCCGATCTTGCCCCGCTGGAAAGTTTCCTGGGCGAGGGAATGAAATCCCTCCTTATCCTGCCTCTGGTCAGTGGAGCGAATCTGCGGGCGTTGATTTTTATCCATCAAACCGAATCTGTTCGTTTCCGTCTTACCGCGATCGAGCTGGCACGCACCCTTACCAATCAGGCATCCATTGCGCTCGAGAACGCGCGCTTGTATCAATCCACGCTTGCCACTGCCGAGCGGTTTTCCATTCTGAATCAGGCAAGTTATCAGGTGGGCGCGAATCTTGACCCTGAACAGATCTATATTGCGGTCCATAAAGCTGCCCAGCGCTTGATGCCAGTGGAATCGTTTGTCATCAGCCTTTTGGATGGAGAGAGCAATGAGATCGAGGGAGTTTATCTTGTAGATGATGAAAAGCGCGCCCCCATCACCCGAATCCCACGTGACCAGGGGCTGAGTGGACGTGTTATTACCACGGGCGAACCGCTGCTGCTGCACGGAGCCGAGACTGTGGATGATATGGGTGGTGTGACATTTGGCAAGCCTGAGACGCCCCTGTCCATTCTGGCTGTGCCAATGACATTAAGCGGCAAGACGGTAGGCATGCTCTCTGCGCAGACGTACCAGCCGAATGTCTATTCTGAGGATGACCTGCAAATTCTTAGCACGCTTGCAAACCAGGCAGCAGTTGCCATTCAAAATGGACGACTCTTTAATGAGACGGAACGTCTGGCGCGCGAACTTGAAACGCGCGTCATTGAACGGACCGCACAATTGCAACGCGAACAGCAGAATACCGAAACCCTCCTGCATATTCTTACAGAAGTTTCGTCCAGCCTCGACCTGGATCGGGCTTTGAATCGAACGCTGGCATTGCTCAACGATGCAATTGGCGCTGAACAGGGCACGATCATGTTGCTGAATGTAGAGGATAACCGCCTGCATTACCGGGCTGGCTTTGGGTATCTAACAGATCAGGTGACTGCTCAAGGCCGCGGATTCAACCTCAAGGTCGGGGAAGGTTTGGCAGGCTGGGTGGTTGCTCAACGCGAACCTGCACTGATCGACGACCTTCTTGCTGATCCACGCTGGGTGAAGACAGACTCCTCCTCGCGCGAACATCGTAGTGCCATCGTCATGCCTTTGCTGGTTGCCGAGGATGTGATTGGCGCTCTAATGGTTTTCCATCGCAGGCCAAATTATTTCAGCGCTGAGTTGTTGAATCTGGTCAAAGCCATTGCAGGGCAGGTGGCGGTTGCCATCAATAATGCACACTTATATGAGCTTATTCGTGATCAGGCTGAACGCCTGGGCAGTATGCTCCGCCGCGAGCAGGAGGATGCCAGCCGTTCTCAAGCCATCCTGGAAGCGGTGGCCGACGGCGTATTGGTCACCGGAGCTAATAACCGAATCTCTTTTATCAATCAGTCGGCTGAGCAGATCCTCAGCCTTGACTCCGGGCGGGTGCTTGGCCAGTCGCTGGATGTATTTGGTGGCTTATTCGGGAAATCGGCCGGAACGTGGATGCAGACCATCCGCGATTGGTCGGAATATCCTGGTACCTACCAACGGGGTGATACCTATGCGGAACAAATCGATCTTGAGAATGGTCGTATCATCCTGGTCCATCTTGCACCTGTTATCTTCCAAAACGATTTTCTGGGTACGGTCTCGATTTTCCGTGACATTACTCATGAAGTGGAAGTGGACAGACTTAAATCTGAGTTCGTGGCAACGGTCAGCCATGAGCTGCGCACACCCATGACATCCATTCGCGGCTACGTGGACGTTCTACTCATGGGCGCGGCAGGCGCGCTCAATGAGAACCAGGCGCATTTTTTGAACATCGTCAAAAACAACACCGAAAGGCTCAATATTCTTGTCAACGATCTGCTGGATGTCTCGCGCATCGAATCTGGACGGGTCACTCTTTCCCCGCAGGCACTGGACATGCGTGAGGTGGCGGAGGATGTGATCGGAGATGTCCTGCGGCGTTCACAGGAAGAGAACAAGCCCATGGCTTTGTCATTGGATGCACCGAAGAAACTTCCGCGCGTCTACGGGGACGTGGAACGTGTCCGTCAGGTATTGGCAAATCTTGTGGATAATGCCTATCATTACACTCCCGAAAACGGGACAATTATTGTGCACGTCCGTGCTCTAAATGGCGGGCGCGAGGTACAAGTGGATGTGAGGGATAACGGCATCGGCATTTCGCTTGAAGATCAGGATCGTGTATTTCAACGCTTCTATCGCGGTGAACATCCACTGGTTTTGGCTACCCCGGGAACCGGATTAGGGCTATCCATCGTTAAACAGATTGTGGATATGCACAAGGGCCGCATCTGGATGAAAAGTACAGGCGTCCCTGGAGAAGGAAGTACCTTCTCTTTTACCTTGCCCGTATACGAAACTCAATGAGGAATGAATGGCAAAGATCTTAATCGCGGAAGATGAACGGGATATTCGAGATTTGGTGGCTTTCACCCTGCGCTTTGCAGGGTATGAAGTGTTTGCTGCGGCCAATGGAGAGGAGGCGGTTGCTCTGGCTCCACAGGTGAACCCCGACCTCATTCTTATGGATGTGCGTATGCCGCGCATGACGGGCTATGAAGCGTGCCGGATCCTGAAACTCAACCCGGATCTTAAGGACATCCCTGTAGTTTTCCTGTCTGCCAAGGGACAGGAAAACGAAATACAACAGGGGCTCGACGCCGGCGCAGAGCAATACCTTCTCAAACCCTTTGCCCCCGATCAGCTGACATCACACGTAAAAGCCATTCTGGCGAAATTTGGGAAATAATTTTTGAGCGCAATCCTTCTCGATAGTTCCATTGTGCATTATGAGGTGTTGGGACGCGGTCGTCCTGTCATCTTTCTGCATGGCTGGGTCGGCTCATGGCGGTATTGGATTGCCTCCATGCAGGTCACCTCAACCTCCTATCGAGCCTACGCTCTGGACCTGTGGGGCTTTGGGGATACTGCTCATAACATATTGAATTATTCACTTGAACAACAGGCCTCGCTGATCGACCGCTTCCTCATGGAAATGGGTATCGGCAAGATTGCGCTGGTCGGCCATGGATTGGGCGCCCTGGTCGGTATGACCTTTGCAAGCCGCTTCCCTCAAAGCGTGGATCGTGTCATGGCGGTCAGCTGCCCGTTGGAATACGAAGCTGCCCATACCCGTCTTCGGAATGCTTCTGTGCCGTCCGACCTGACCGAATGGCTTTCCAGCCGTACGACAGAGGCAAATACCGCTCTGGTGGATTCTGCCAAAGCCGACCCCCAGGCAATCAATGCTTCGATGGCTGGGCTCCAGGCGAATACCCTCCACAGTACGTTCCGTGCTCTGAATATTCCATGTCTTCTCGTTTATGGAGAAAGGGATCCAGCAATTACCATTCCAAACGAAGAAACATCGCTTTCCACCATGACCCACCAGGTTTCCCTGGAAGGCTCCGGTCACTTCCCAATGATTGATGAGACTGTTCGATTTAACCGCCTGCTCACTGACTTCCTGGCGCTTGATTCAGGTGCGAGCCCGCGTGATTTGCAGATGAAGGAAGAGTGGCGCCGCCGTGTACGTTAATCCACCCTGAGCAGAGAGTTGAGAAGCGTACTACTGAAACCCTCGAACTAAGCCGGCGAATGCAGATTTTTGAATTGACAGTCTGAAAAAGTAGAGTATATTTATAACCAACAATTGAACGGGGTGCCTGTATATCAACAGGCTGAGAGGAGCGTCAAACGCTCGACCCGCAACACCTGATCCAGGTCATGCTGGCGGAGGGAACGTAATTTTTTAAATTAACCATCCTCCGCCCCGGAGGATTTTTCATTGCAACGCAATGTGCAGCGCATCATCATCTTCGCCAATGGCGAACTGCCTGACATTAACAAAGCCTGTGCCCTCATCCAGAACAATGATTACATCATCTGCGCGGACGGTGGAACACGCCATGCACTGGCTTGCGGTGTTCAACCGAACCTCATTATCGGTGATCTGGATTCTGCCGAAGGAGAAACAGTGCAAAAATTCAAAGATGATGGTGTTGGAATCGAGCCATATCCACATGACAAGAATGAGACCGATCTTGAACTTGCCATTCATCACGCCATCGAACTCAAACCAGAACAAATCATCATCATGGCTGCGCTTGGTGGGCGACTCGATCATACACTTGGCAACATCACTCTCCTCACTGATATTCGACTTTCGGCTTTCGACATCCGCCTGGATGATGGGGTGGAGGAAATATTTATTTGTCGGGATCAGGTTGATGTCCACGGAAGAAGCGGAGATATCGTCTCGTTAATCCCCTGGCAGGGCGCGGTGTCGAATATCCAGACAAAAAAATTGCAGTGGGTCCTGAATCATGAAACCCTTTACCCCGAGAAAACACGCGGCATTAGTAACGAGATGCTTGGTGATACTGCGTCCATTTCCATCGGCTCAGGGTTGTTGCTCATCGTTCATCGTCGCCAGTCGTAAAGCAAAAGGATACTTATGAATAAGCTACTTCTGTTTCTTTTCCCCCCGATGTTGCTTCTTGCAACCAACTCCCCGCAAGTGGCGGCAACCCAATCAACTGGACCCCAAACCCTCACCATCATGACTCATGATTCATTCGCAGTAAGCGAAGATGTTGTCAAAACCTTTGAAGAAGCCAACAATGCAAAAATTGCATTTCTCCAAAGCGGAGATGCGGGTGCTGTGCTGAACAAGGCTGTTCTCACGAAGGACGCGCCGCTTGCCGATGTGCTCTTCGGTGTGGACAACACTTTTCTTTCACGGGCCCTCGAAGCCGATATTTTCGAACCGTATGAATCTTCGTTGTTGAACGAAATTCCCAGTGAATTCAAACTTGATGATTCAAATCGTGTCCTGCCCGTGGACTTTGGTGATGTGTGCATCAATTATGACAAACAATATTTCTCAGATAAAGATTTGGCCGTACCGCAAAGCCTTGAAGATTTGACGAAGCCTGAATACGCCGGTTTACTGGTTGTTGAAAACCCCGCCACCTCATCGACGGGCCTGGCGTTCCTGCTGGCAACAGTCTCTCATTACGGAGATTCGTTCACGGAGTACTGGCAGGCGTTGAAGGATAATGATGTTGTCATTGTGGATGGATGGGAAACGGCCTATTACACCAACTTCAGCGGCTCGTCCGGGCGCGGACCACAGCCGATGGTCGTTTCGTATGGGACTTCGCCCGCCGCGGAAGTGATCTTCGCCGAAAAGCCACTGGCTGACGCGCCCACCGCTTCCATTCTTGGACCTGATACCTGCTTCCGTCAAATTGAATTTGTCGGCATCCTCAAAGGGACCCAGAACCGCGCCCTCGCCGAAAAGTTTGTAGACTACATGCTCGGCAAACAATTTCAGGAGGATGTTCCCATGCAAATGTTCGTCTATCCTGTGGACCCGAACGCCGCGTTGCCTGATGAATTTGTCAAATATGCGCAGGCTCCCGAGCAGACCGCGTTACTCTCGCCTGAAGAAATTGCTGTCAACCGCGACCAATGGATTGAGGCATGGACGGATATAGTCATGAAGCCTGCATCCCCTTCCATTCCCGCAAATATCCTGCCTATCCTGGCCGGTGCATTATTGATCATACTTGCATCCTTTGCCATCTATGGGCTTTTTAAGTGGATCAACAGAACACAGGCCCACAAATAATCAGGTGACCCATTACACATGGATGCAGGCAAAAAGATAAACACAAAATTGGGCAGGACTGGGGTCTTGTTTACTCGCGTACCTGTTAGCCCGTCTACTTTTTCCCGCGTGCTTCTTTGGTTCCTGCCTCTTTCCTTCCTCGTAATCTCTTTCTTCTTCCCTCTTTCTCGTATCCTGACGCTCACCTTTAGCCCTCGAACCCTGACAGCAGAAAACATCCGCCTCGCTTCCAGCGTCCTTACTTTTACTTTCTATCAAGCCACTCTCTCCACTCTGCTGACCGTCCTGCTGGGGCTTCCCTCCGCCTATCTTTTCGCACGCTACAGCTTTCGTGGCAAGTCGCTTCTGCGTGCATTAACCGCGGTTCCGTTCATGCTTCCCACGGTTGTGGTCGCGGCAGGATTCAGCGCGCTGCTCGGTCCACGTGGATTAATGCACACCCTTTTTCCTCTTTCTTCCTTCAACTTTATCGGCACATTGACGGCCATATTGATCGCCCACGTCTTCTACAACACTACCATCATCATCCGCGTCGTTGGGAATGCCCTCTCCAGCCTGGACCCAAAACTCGAAGCCGCGGCGCGTTCCCTGGGCGCGGACTCGTTCAGAGTCTGGTGGAATGTCATTCTTCCGATTCTTCTGCCCTCGATCCTTGCTTCATCCCTGCTGGTCTTTCTTTTTGACTTCACCAGTTTCGGCGTCATCCTTCTCCTGGGTGGATCACAATTTGCAACTCTGGAAGTCGAAATTTATCTGCGAGTCTTGAAGCTTCCCAATCTTTCACTCGCCGCGTTGCTTTCAGTGATTCAACTGGTTTGCACGCTCATATTCTCGATTCTATATGCGCGCTTTTCCTCGCGCTCCACAATTCAAACAGCTCCACGCTCATCCGAAGCAAATCTCCGCAAGCCTAAAACTCTCCGCGAAAAAATCTTTGTCATATTTTTCGCCTTTCTTCTTTCCTCTTTCTTTCTCCTGCCTCTCTCGTCCCTGCCTCTCCGTTCCCTTTTCCGTCTCGAAGCGGATCGTGGTCAGCGCGGCGAAGTTCAATACGGATTTACTACTGATTACTATACAGAACTCTTTGTCAATCGACGCGGCTCAGTGTTTTATGTACCTCCCGTTCAGGCTGCAATTAACTCCATTTCCTATGCGGGAGCCACGGTCGTGCTTTCGCTGGTACTTGGATTTCCTGCTGCACTGGCGCTTGCAAAACCAGGCCGCCTCGAAAAGATTCTCGATCCACTGATCATGCTTCCGCTCGGATCATCGGCTGTCATGCTCGGGCTGGGATTCATCATCTCATTCGGCGGCTGGCTGACTTCGCCGCTTCTCGTCCCATTCGCGCATACCCTTGTCGCATTGCCCTTCGTCATTCGGACGCTTCAGCCCGCCATTGCGTCCATCCCTGAACGGCTACGGCAGGCTGCGTCATCGCTGGGTGCATCTCCGTTTGAGGTCTGGAAGACCATAGACTTTCCCATTCTGCGCCGCGCCACTCTCGCCGCGGCGACGTTTGCTTTCACCATTTCCCTCGGCGAATTCGGAGCCACGCTTTTGATCTCACGCCCTGAATACCCCACCATCCCGGTTGCCATTGAACGTTTCCTCTCCCAGCCTGGCGGATTGAACTATGGTCAGGCCATGGCAATGGCGACCCTCCTCATGCTGCTCACGATTGTCAGCATTTTGTTCATCGAAAAATTTCGCCTGCCTAACTCGGGAGAATTCTAATGCTCGAAGTCCATCACATCTTCAAAACCTATGAAGGCAAACCGCTCCTCAACGACATCTCCTTCAAAGTAGACACAGGTGAGACTGTCTGCCTGCTTGGTGCATCAGGAAGCGGCAAGTCGACTCTTTTGCGAATCGTCGCTGGACTGGAGGATCCGGACTCGGGCTTTATCTCATTTGATGGCATTGATCTCACTTTGACGCCGCCTCACCGTAGAGACTTCGGCCTGGTTTTTCAGGACTACGCGCTTTTTCCGCACCTCAACGTCAACGAGAATGTTGCCTTCGGGCTCAAAATGCGACGCCTGCCACAAAAGGAAATTAATGAGCGTGTAGTCAATTCGCTGGAGACGGTGAATTTGAGTGGGTTTGGGAATAGACATGTGACAGATCTATCTGGTGGGGAACAACAGCGTGTTGCACTGGCACGGGCCCTGGCAACGCGTCCGCGTTTGTTGATGTTCGATGAACCCCTCGGCGCGTTGGACAGAACTCTCCGCGAAGATTTGCTCAACGAATTGCGCAAGATATTACACAACACGCAGATCCCTGCCATCTACGTGACACATGACCAGGAGGAAGCCTTCACGATTGCAGACCGAGTCTTGATCCTGCACAACGGTGAGATCATCCGCCAGGGAACTCCCGCAGAGGTATGGGCCAATCCAGAGTCCGCATTTGTGGCAGGGTTTCTAGGGTTGGGCAGTGTATTTGAAGGCATACACGACGGCAATTCAAAAGTTGGAACCAAATTCGGAATTCTGACGGTCCACTGCGAGCACACGCACTCAAAGGGAGAGAACGTTCATTTGCTGGCGCGGCCGCTGTCGGCTGAGAAGGAGGCAAATGTCGTGCGGGGAGCTGTCACAGATGTGATCTTCCAGCACGATCGATATAGAGTCCAATTGGATAACGGGCTATATGTCTACTTGCAGGAAGCGCCG
>JBDTPH010000193.1:0-10729 GCA_039932795.1 Chloroflexota bacterium | reverse complement strand
TATGCCTGTTTTGCCTTTCCTGCTTCAACCAGATTTTGCTGCGTGAGCAGTTACAAAATCTGTAAGGGCGTTTTGTCGGAAGGAGAAATTTAACCACTGAGACACGGAAACACGGAGAAAAGCATCAAAAAGCTCCGTGCCTCACCTGCACTGCAACGCACGCACGATTTTGAATTGCCAGGCAATTCATGGCAAATCGTGCGCAAGTGTGGTGTCTCCGTGATTTGCTCTTGGGCTATCTACCACCTTTGAGTGCTTCCATCCGCTTTATGAGCGAGACATATCCGTCCAGGCAACAGCTATGGCAGTACGTGTTGGCGTGAACTGCGAAGTGTGGTGGGTATGCAAAGGATGAATATCACCTGATAAAAGGGACAAATGCGTATCCCTCGGATGGGTCAGACCCTATGCCTGTTGGTCTATAATCAAAATTGTACAAAATCGACACGTTGGTCAGGCTCAATTCATTATGACAGATCGCCTCCTCGAAACAAAATTTCATATTCCTGCCAGGCGCACAGGGGATGTGCCGCGCCCGCGTTTGCTGGAAATTTTGCAGGCTGGCCTGAGTGAAAATCGCAAGCTGACATTGGCCTCCGCCCCGGCCGGCTATGGGAAAACCACTCTTATCACCGATTGGATCCATTCGCTAACAGACGATTATCACCTTGCGTGGCTGTCCCTGGATGAAGGGGATAACGAAACAACCCGTTTTCTGGGCTACTGGATATCAACCTTCAGGCGCATGGACGAAACGCTTGGGCAGGATGCCGAGAGTATGTCGGGAATGGCGCAAATTCTTTCTCCAACGGCCATTCTGGATGCGCTTATCAATGAGCTGGTGCGGCTGGAAACTCCCATGGTCGTGGTGTTGGACGATTATCACGTTATTACCAATCCAGCCGTGCATGAATTGCTGGATTATTTCATCGAACACCAACCCGCTCATGTTCATCTAGTCATGACCACCCGTGAAGATCCTCCGCTGCCTCTGGCGCGCATGCGTACCCGTCGGCTGATGACAGAGATCCGTGCACATCATCTGCGATTCACCGTCGAGGAAGCCTGTCATTTTTTCAACCAAACCATGCGGCTGAATTTGGAAATGGAATCCGTGAATACCCTGGAAGAGCGGACAGAGGGCTGGGCGACGGGTCTGCAGCTGGCAGCCATGGCATTGCAAAACCTGCCCAACCAGCAGGATTTTATTCAAACGTTTCGCGGCAGTCACCGATATATATTGGATTACCTCGCGGAAGAGGTGCTTCGTCAGCAGGAGGAAGAGATCAGAAATTTCCTACTCCAAACTGCGGTCCTTGAAAAATTTAACGCCGCGTTATGCAACGCCGTAACAGGACGCTCCGATAGCCAGAATCTCCTTGCCCGTTTGGAGCAAGCTAATCTGTTTCTCATCCCTCTCGATAACGAGCGGATTTGGTATCGCTACCACCATCTTTTTGCTGAGTATCTACGGACCGGTTTGACAAAATCAGAACAGCAACTTTTACAGGAAAAAGCGTCTCACTGGTATGAAGAGAACGACCTGGTCTTCGAAGCGGTTAAATATGCCTTTTTGAGCGCCAATCTGGAGATGGCCGCCGATGTAATCGAACGGGTGCTCCAAAACGTTTCAGCCTGGTCAGGCGGCGCTATTACCACAGTGGTTGGTTGGGTTGATGCACTGCCAGTTCAATTACTACGATCCAGACCGGTGTTATGCCTGCACGCTTCGCGGGCCTGGTATCTTGCCGGGCGAATCGAACTTTCAGAGAAGTACCTTGATCAGGCGGAGCAATCCCTGAGGACATTACAAATATCCGATTTGCAAACAGGAAAATTGCTGACGATCAGCGCCGTCTTTCGCGCTTCCATCGCCGCCTTACGTGGCGACTTGCACATCGCCATCGAGCGCGCGACATATGCCCTGCACCAACTGGCGGATGAAGAACGTCTCGCTCGGGCTCGCGCCGGTGAGTCGCTTGCACTTGCCTACGAATTATCGGGTGATCTGGGAAAAGCCAGCCATACCTACATACAAGCAAGCGACCTCGCTCACTCAATAGGGCTTTCCTTTATGACAGTAATCTCACGATGTGAAGCGGCCCTGGTACAAATCGTTCAAGGAAGATTACGCCTTGCAAAGCAAACCGTCCAGCAGGCCATGCAGCTCGCGGGAGAAAAGCAGATCCCGCCTCTTGGCTTTGCGTGGTTTGTTCTTGCCGAAATTGCGTGGGAACAAAATGAACTCGATTCCACTGAAAAATACTTGACGGATGGAATGAAACTATCCAGACAGGGTCTCCTTATAGATGACCTGCGCCTTGAACTGCTGTCTCTGGCACGCTTGAAAAAGTCAACCGGCAATCTGGCGGCTGCCATGTCGGCAATCGAACAGGCGGACTCGATGTGTCAGTCGTTCGAAGTACCACGTCTTGTCGATCTTTCCGCTGCGCACCGTGTACGAATCCAGTTGGCAAATGGGATGCTGGATCGAGCGAATGAATGGTCAAGGCAATATCAGGATCTTCGTCATTCACGTCAGCTGGAATACACCACAGAATACGAAGATCTAACCCTGGCACGGGTTCATCTCGCCAATGGAGAACACCAACAGGCCCCAAGAGTACTGACTCCGCTGTTGGAACAGGCGGAAGTTACTGGAAGAATTAGAACCTGTATCGAAGCAACAATACTGTTGTCGCTCAGCGCGCGGGCTCAGAACAAAACGACCATCGCGCTGGAATGGCTGGTGAAAGCTTTGACATTCGCTGAACCCGAAGGTTTCCTTCGTCTTTTTCTTGACGAAGGCTCCCTCATTGCAGAACTACTGCCAAAGGCACGTCACGCGGCACCCCGGTTTGTAGACCAATTACTTCAGGCATTTTCGAATCAAGCGCCGGACGCTACTCACAAAGTCTTGCACCCTGCAAATAATAAGCTGATCAATCCGTTGAGCGAACAGGAATTGCGGGTGCTGAAATTGATCGTCATGGGCAAATCCAATCAGGAAATTGCCTCGGAACTGGTCATCAGTGTTGGTACTGCCAAGTGGCATGTGCATAATATCCTGCAAAAATTAGGAGTTAGCAACCGCCCGCAGGCAATTGCCCGCATACGGGAGTTGGAGCTGGATTCTTAAACAATATTTGTGAACAAAATACTGTAAAGCCTGGCAGGAAGAGCCAGTTCTCTCGGGCTCTTTTGTTTTGATCGGTTAGTGGAAAGTATGGGTATTGTTACAGAGAGCATAATGAAAAGCCCTCTCACCTCTCAAAATGATCAGGAACCGCATGGGCACCAAAGAAGAGCCGTGAAAACGGCTCTTCTTATTTAACCTACCTCCCAAACCTACCTGGGGATAGGGGACAAACTGCGCGCCACGTCATACACTGATGTTGAAACTAAAAAGAATGGAGAAAAATCGTGACTAAACAATTTGGGCTTTTCATTGTAGTAGGTCTGGCTGTTGGAGCCAGTTTTGGAGTGTTTTTAGGCGCTGCCATTGGGAATACACCCCTTGGGATCGGGATGGGTGCGATGGGAGCCCTGGGTGGTTTGTTCCTCGGCTGGTTTATGGCAGCCGCTGTTGTTGAAAATCAAAAATCAAAGAAAAGCAAGTGAGGTAAATTGAAATGAAGATAAATACCGTTCTATCCGCCATTCTGATCGTTTTATTGAGCGCTTGTACTGCAAATAGCGCTGTCGAAACCGCTGACGATCAAATTACCAATGCCGCTGCTGGAATCGCCGACTTCGATCTGCCCGCCGATTACCGTCCCGAATTCAGCGCGAGCCTGGAGGGATACACCTTCGTCTCTTACAACCCCGCTGACAATCACAGCCACCTGTACCTGATCCAATCCGAAAAAGAATCGGATGGCGAAAGACTGGCTAGCGCAGTGGAACAGATAGCTCCCGGCTCCTATGACCCGCAAACCCGCATGACGATCATCGAAACCCGTCCAGTGACTGTGCGCGGGCAGGAAGTTACCCTGGTCATCAGTGAGGGCGATACATCTGAAGGTGAAATCTATCGTCAGGTAACAGTAGCATTTCAGGGTAAAGGTGGACCTGCACTGCTAGTGCTCTCCGAGCCAGTCACAAGCTGGGACCAGGACAAGGTGGACGCTTTCATTGCATCCATTCAATAAATCGAAATCATCAATCTCCAGATAAGTACAGGGAACAAAAATGGAAACAACTATGAGTCACTTTGGACATTGGGGCTCCGTGGTCTTTTGGCGCCTCTGCATCTTCATAAGAATAAAAGGAGAAATGGCATGGAAACAGGCGTTACTATCGTAGTGCTCTTTGTGCTGGCAGTTGCTGTTGGCATAAGTATTGCTCAAAGAAACAAGAAATAGCTTTTCTGCCGTTGTGTGCTGTCGAGCAGAATCCTGACAGCTCACAACCCAAAAAATCGCAGGAGAAAAGTATGAACCAATCTGACAAATTCGTGATTGAAACCGATGGCCTGGGTAAATCCTTTGGGGACGTGCAGGCACTGCAGAACGTGGATTTGAAGGTGCCGCGCCACTCGATTTTCGGCTTCCCCGGCCCGAACGGAGCGGGCAGGACTACGCTGATGAAAGTCTTGCTGGGCTTGATCCGCCCGACAGCTGGCAGTGGCACCATCTTTGGACATGACATTGTAACTGAGGGAGTGTTAGTGAAATGATCATTATCCGTCAAGAGACTCCCGCTGATATTGCTGCCATCCACGCTGTCAACAAACAAGCCTTCGATGGAAGGAAAGCTGAAGCCTGCCTTGTGGATGCCATTCGCAAAACGGAAAATTTTATCCCCAAACTTTCATTGGTCGCTGAGGATAATGGGCAAATACTCGGACACATCCTGTTCAGCCGAATCTACATTGAAACGGTGAGTGGAACAGTGCCTGCAATCGCCCTCGCCCCGATGGCTGTTCTACCCAAATATCAGAAGCGAGGCATTGGGTCGGCGTTGGTAAAGTGCGGCCTGGATGAGTGTAGGAATCTGGGACATGCCACTGTTATTGTGCTCGGCCATCCCACGTATTATCCGCGTTTCGGCTTCTCGGCGGTGTTGGCGAAATCGCTGGAATGTCCCTTTGGCAATTGCGGCGATGCCTGGATGGCATTGGAGCTACTCCCCAATGCACTACAGGACGTGCATGGAAAAGTCGTTTATCCACCTGCCTTCCATGGTGTGTAGGTAATTTTATGCAAATTCAGGAAGACTCTACTCCTTACCAGATCCGCGTCAAAGGTCACCTCGATGAACGCTGGCTGCGCTGGTTTGAGGGCCTAACCGTTTCACAACAACCGGACGGCGAGACCGCCATCAGCGGCGCGATGGACCAGGCAACTCTGCATGGCGTCCTCAATCGCATTCGTGACATGGGTCTGGAATTGATCTCAGTCCAGCGTCACCATACTAAGAATGATAACAAACCAATCGACTCACATAAAAGGAAAATCTAATGAAAATGAATTTTGCAAAAAGTGGTAAGGCCTGGCTTTTCCTGGCCACTCTGCTCACGCTGGCTGTCTACTTTCTGGGCGTCCGTCAGTGGCTAGGAACTGCCACTGTTGCACAAATGGAATTGATCGCTCTTGGCGGTCTCATATTAATCCTCCTGGTCGCCATTCTTTTCTTGTTGTTCACTCTGTTGGCATTCGCTTTGACAGGGAATCGCGCGGGTTGGCTGCAGAAGTTGCGAGGTCAAATGGTTTTCACTTTAACAATTATCGTCCTGCTTGGCATCATTGTCGTGGCTTCCCAATGGATGGCTCATACACCTCCCATCCTTGGTGCAGATGGAAAGCCCCTGCCCAATAGCATTGCATCCCTCGAAAAGGTGCAGCTTGGCGGTGTTGACCAGTGGCTCATCATTCGTGGAGAGGATGTAAACAAGCCGGTCCTGCTCTTCCTCTCGGGTGGACCAGGCGCGAGCGAGGCAGCCCGAGTGCTGCGCTTCAATCAGGAACTGGAGAAACACTTCGTGGTCGTTATTTGGGAACAGCGCGGCTGCGGTAAATCCTACCCGTCGCTCAACCCCAAAGCTGACCTGACGGTGGAGCAGTACGCCTCCGACACAATCGAATTGACCGAAATGCTGCGAGTCCGCTTCGATGAGCAGAAAATCTACCTGGTGGGACATTCCTGGGGCACGATCTTCGGCGTGGCTGCTGTCCAGGCGCGTCCCGACCTGTTTCATGCATATGTTGGAACATCCCAGATGGTCGATGTGCTTGAAACCGACCAGGTTATCTACGATATGGTAATGGAGGATTCTCGCGATATGGGTGACACCCAGTTTGTGAAGACCCTCGAAGCGCAAGGTGCGCCGCCCTATTTGGTGAAGAGCCCCATCCAACCTTATTCGACCCTCTTTGGACGCGAGTACAGCCTGTACGAATTCCCGAACATTAAGAGCGAAGAGTACCGCCGCGACGGTGACATCCTCTTGTTGATGCTCAAACAGCCGGAATATGGCTGGCTCGACCGGGTCTATTATCTGCTCGGCCTGATGAACACTTTCAACGTGGTCTACCCACAGTTACAGGAGCTGGACTTTCGGATCGATGCCGCCCGCTTCGACCTGCCTGTCTATCAGATGCTGGGACGCCATGACATGAACAATCCCTACCAGATTCCCGAGGAATATTTCAACCTCCTGCAGGCCCCGAGCAAGCAGTTGTACTTCTTCGAAGACTCCGGCCACGGCATGATCTGGGAGGAAGCTCCATATTTTCACGACATTATGATCAACAGCGTATTAGCAGAAACCTATCAACACTGATTTTCCAAAAAATTCCCGCAGGCAAGCGGACTGTCCGCTTGCCTGCGGGAAACATCGAAGGATATTGTCATGAAAAAAATGATCTTGTTCGTAATGAGTGCGATCCTGGTTATGGCTGTAACTGCGGGCCTTTTTATCAGCCTGCGTCAGGCCTGGGCAGGTGCGCGGGCAGAACGCAAGTGGCAATCCACCCATGTGGAAGTGCTACAAGATTTCGGCTCGACCAGCACGCTGGAAATTTTGCCTCTGTATGAAGAAGCTGGAGATCAAAGCGTCTATCAAATTGGGCATGGCCTCTCCTATCTCATCAAGACGGACTCTGCCACCATTCTTATGGATGTGGGGAATAATCCGACCGAATCTGATGTAACGCCGCTTTCATTGAATATGCAAGCACTCAGTGTTTCCTGGGATCAAATCGACGCACTGGTCTTCTCCCACTTCCACCCCGATCACGTTGGCGGAGTAGATGCCTGGAAAGCGGGTCGGGTTTCTTTAGGTGTGGAAGCTGTCGGCCTGGATGGCATGCCGGTGTTCGCTCCATCCAACTTTGATTTCCCAGGCGCCACACCTACTATTCTGCCGAACCCCAGCGTCCTCAGCCCAGGGGTCGCCACGATCGGCACAATCGAATACGGAGAGACTTATCCGGTCTCTTTGTACGCTGCCAGTGTAGCCGAACAGGTGCTGGCGATAAATGTGGAGGGCAGAGGCATCGTGTTGATTGTGGGCTGCGGCCATCCAACCGTGGAGAGGATCGTTGCCCGGGCAGAAGCACTGTTTGAGCAGCCGCTGGTCGGTATCATAGGCGGACTCCACTATGAAGGATTCAGCTTTGAGGATGTTCAACCACGTATCGAGTTCCTGTCTTCCCATAATCTCAAACTGGTTGCCTTGTCTCCGCACGATAGCAGTCCTGAAGCGCTGGAGGCTTTCCAATCCGCTTTTGCGGATCGTTATCACACTCTCCGCGTGGGCGAGTCCATTCAGTTTCCATAAGGCGCGTGGAACGGTGTGGCGGTTATTTATCAACACTCATATGAACCAGAGATCATCATGAAATACGAAATAACGGAAAAACTAATCTACACAAACAGCATGGGACCTAATCCGATCGAGCTCCTCAAATGGAATCTGCAGAACATCACGGTTTCCCCGGGGAGCAAGATTCTAGATTTGGGTTCTGGCATGGGCCTGACCGCCGTATATCTTGCCAACGAATTTAATACAGATGTTATTGCCTATGACAAAGATGTGCATCCCAACAAAGCGCTTGAAACCATGCTGAAATGTGCACCAGCCACGGTTCCACTGCCTCTACAAGGAGATGCGCGCGCTCTGCCATTTGCCACGGAATATTTCGACTTCATTGTGGCAACAGATTCATTCATTTACTTTGGTACAGACGATCTTTATATTCCATACATTTCCCAGTATCTAAAAAGCAATGGCTATCTATGCTTCACGGTCCCGGGCTTCAACAAAGATGTAATGGGTAATACAGATTTGCCTGAACATCTAAGACCCTTTTGGGCTGATGAGTGCTGGACCTGGCATACAGAGACCTGGTGGAAGTCTCATATAGAAAGAACGGGATATCTGAGGATTGTGGAATGCGAAGAGATGAAGAACTCCTATGAATTCTGGAAGGAAGAAACCCTGAAGGGACCAGAACAATGGCGAAAAACAGACCTTCCAGTCATAGAAACGGACAGAGGCGAGTATATGGGGTTCATTAAAGTTGTTGCACAAAGAAATGACGATGGCAGAAAACCATGAAACACAGTTTCTCGCAGTATCGTGTCTTCCTTTTTCTAGTGCTAAGCATTCTCGCCATCTTCATCGTTCGAACCGCCTTGGCTGCCCGTGGAAACCCGCCCAGATTGAATGACCTCTTCACCGCTATCACCCTGGTTGGCTCATTGGTGGTCTGGATCGTAGGCCATCGCGGCTTGCAAAGAAGCGATTGGGTTGTCGCTATCGTTAGCGGTGTAGTGGTCGGCGTGACCATGGCTTTTGCTACACTGTTTTCGCCGTACCCGTTTTTCGGGATTGTGCGGGACAATTTGGGGCAGGTAGTCGTGCGAGGCCTTTCTGCAACTGTGGCAATGCTAGGTGGGCTGGTTATTATGCGCCAGGGCGGTCCGCTGCAGGTCCTGGCGGCGACTGGAGAGTGGCGCAAGTTGGGGCGCAATCTGCTGTTGGCATTGGCAATCGGCATACCGTTGGCACTGGTCAACGTTTTTGTCCTGCAGATGAGCCAGGGTCAGCCCATTGACTGGCAAAATCCCCTCGCCGCAATACGAGATGCCCTCCAGCCGGCCATCGTGGAAGAAGTTGTTTACCGTTTCGCCTTTCTAGGTCTACTCTGGCTGGCGTTACGCAGCTCGCTTCCAAATCGGGCGGCCTGGCTAGCCGCACTGCTGGCGATGCTGGTGCATAACTACATGCACTACGACGAGCTCTTTGTACAAGCCCCGCTGGTGGCACTCGGGATGGGATTGGCTGTGTTGGTATTGTGGGGTCTGCCTCTGACGTACCTGATTCTGCGGCGTGGGCTTGAGCCAGCCGTCGCCTTTCACTGGATCCAGGATGTTGCGCGCTTCGTTAGCGGCTTCTAGGTTTCACCTCCGATAGACCAGAAAACTCCCAAAGCGTGGTTCTCCCCCTTGGGGGAGATGTCCGAAGGACAGAGGGGTCCCAACTCCCGCAACCCGTTGACCTTCGCCTGTCGAAGATCCCCGATAGGGGGCAAGCCATTTAGATAGGCGACAATGCACTGCTGTTCACGCTTTGCTGCCATAGGATTCTATGTCGAGAGACATAACATCCAATGAAACCCCGCGTTCAGTGCGGTTTTGAACCGTCTTGAAGCCTCTTTTTTGATACAGATCCTGGGCATGAGTTGTCTCTAAAACAATTTTCCTGCAACCTTCTCTGTGTGCAATCTCAATAAGCTTATCAAGTACAAGTAAGCCGTAGCCTCTCCCTTGATATTTCTTTTTGACTGCCATGGCACTGATACAAAGTATTCTACCCTCGGGTTGGTGTGTCACTAAGGGATTCTGATCCAAGCCCGGTTCGTTCTCAGTCAGCCATTTTTCCGAACAGCCATAGGCTGCAATTTCATTCTCTGCTATCAGAATAATAAAGCCATCTTGAAAGGCTGTCAGTCGGAGCTGAAACGTTTCTGGCTTTTCAGCGGTTCCGTAAGGGGCGAAGGCTTCAGTATCGATTTCTGCAACTGCAGAGATATCTTGATCTCTGGCATTTCTAACAACTATCTTGGTGTTATCGGACATGGACTAATTCCTCTTGATGTTCTTTTATTTTCAAAATTATCTCTACGATAAATTCCTCTTCCCCCATTTTGGGGAAGGACGGGAAGGGGGTCATAATTCACCTTTGAACGCTCTATCCAACACGGACGCCATCCCACTCGCTACGCTCGGGGACGATGTCAGCGTCCGCCCAACGAACGGGCGCAACTCCTCCCCGCTCGCGGATATCATCCCCTTGTGGGACTGCAACTCACGCAACCCGTTGACCTTCGCCTGTCGAAGATCCCCAAAGAAGGCAAACCATAGCGGGATTGTATCTCCCGTTTTGCCTTCAGATATTTTGGGTCGCTGATCACTCAATCCCACAGGGACAGACCTGTACCGCGAGGTGAAACATTGTTTGAGTTCGATTTCATATGTAAATAACCTTTCCTATTGAAATGATAACGTGGTCCGGTCTTAGAATCTTCGTAAATTCAATACATTCTCCTCGTGAAGTAGCATGGAATGCTGACTCTATGCAAAGAAGGCTTATTGAGTGCGCGCATGAATTTCGATATTCATAGGCGGGATGGACAAAAGTTCCTGAAGCTTGGATATCAGCTCGGGGTCTGAGAACTCTAAAACTTCAAGCTGATCAACCTGGGCAGGGTCTGTGTATTTG
>JBDTPH010000192.1:0-5900 GCA_039932795.1 Chloroflexota bacterium | reverse complement strand
TCGATCTACAATGCCGAGTTGCTTGTCAACGAAAATCTTTTGTGATATAACCCGCACAATTAAATATTCGCTCTTATCCAGAGAGACTGAGGGAACGGCCCTGTGAAGTCTCGGCAACCAAACAAAAGTTATGGTGCCAACTCCGACAGTTGAATGGCAATCACCATTCAGAACCTGGAAGATGAGAGGACGGTATCGTATGTGCCTCTTCTTGTACTTTCAGAAGAGACACTTTTTATTCCCCTGCGGGGGATGACAACTCTTCTGATGGGCGGATAAATCATAGTCAAGGAGAGTCTCATGTCCACTACAGAACATAAATTTGGATTTAGCACCCGGCAATTGCATTCGGGGTACGATCCCGAAACAACGACAGGAAGCCGGGCTGTGCCGATCTACCAGACCAGCGCCTACGACCTGCAGAGTACTGACCGTGCGGCACGTTTATTTGCATTGCAGGAAGTGGGAAATATTTACACGCGTATTTCAAACCCAACGTCGAATGTATTGGAAAAACGCATCGCGGACCTGGAAGGCGGGGTTGGCGCAGTGGAGGTCAGTTCGGGGCACGCCGCGCAGGCCACTGCCATCTTCACGATCTGCGAAGCGGGCGATCATATTGTCTCGGCTTCGACGTTATACGGCGGCACAGTGAGTCAATTCAAATACACATTCCCGCGTTTGGGAATCAGTGTAACGCTGGTTGATCCCACCGACCCCGAGAATTTCCGCCGTGCCATTCAGCCAAACACGAAAATCATTTATGGCGAGACGATCAGCAATCCGCTCGTGAATATATTTCCGTTCGAGGAAGTGGCAAAGATCGCGCAGGAACATAACATTCCGTTGATGATCGATAATACATTCGCCACGCCATACCTGTGTCGTCCTTTCGAATGGGGTGCGGATATCATCACACATTCAACGACGAAATTTATCGGTGGGCACGGTACCTCCATTGGCGGCGTGATCGTGGACAGTGGCAAATTCAACTGGTCAAAAAGCGGGCGCTTTAAGAATTTTACAGAGCCCGATCCTTCCTATCACAATGTCAGTTATGCTGAGGATTTTGGCCCGCTGGCGTTTATCTCAAAAGCACGGGCAGGTATCCTGCGCGATATTGGCGCGTGCGCATCGCCATTCAACTCGTGGTTATTCATCCAGGGGCTTGAGACGTTATCCCTGCGCATGGAGCGTCATGTGCAGAACACGCAAACCGTTGCTCAATTTCTGGAGGATCATCCCAAGGTTAGCTGGGTCACGTACGCAGGTCTGGCACATCACCGTGACCATGAACGCGCAAAACGATATCTGCCAAAAGGTCCGGGCGCGGTACTGGGCTTTGGCGTACAGGGCGGGCGTGAGGCAGGTGCAAAATTCATAGACAATTTGAAGTTATTCAGCCACGTTGCGAATCTTGGTGATGCAAAGTCGCTGGCCATCCATCCTGCCAGCACCACTCACTCACAACTCACGGAGGAAGAGCAAAAAGCGGCAGGTGTCAGCCCGGATTTCATTCGCCTGTCCATCGGTCTGGAGGATATCGAAGATATTCTCTGGGATCTCGATCAGGCGCTGAACGCGTAGCCCCATAAAAGGTATACAGGTGGACGAGAGAACAAATCTCAAACTGCATACCAAACCTGATTGCTGATCTACATATTTACCTGGATACTTAACCCATGCCCGTAAAAATCCCAACCACACTACCCGCCCGCGCGACTCTTGAACGCGAAAATATTTTCATCATGGATGAAGAGCGTGCCACACACCAGGATATCCGTCCGCTTCGTGTTGCGATCCTCAACCTGATGCCCACCAAAATTGCGACCGAAACGCAGCTCCTGCGCCTGTTGTCCAATTCGGCGCTTCAGGTGGAGGTCACGCTGCTTCACACCGCAACCTATGAATCAAAGAACACCGACGCGGATCATTTGCTCAATCACTATCTTACATTCAAAGAGATTCAAAACGAAAAATTTGACGGGCTCATTATTACAGGCGCGCCTGTGGAGCAGATGCCGTTCGAAGAAGTTGAATATTGGGATGAATTGACTCACATCCTGGATTGGGCTGAGACAAACGTTGAGTCCACGTTTCATATTTGCTGGGGAGCACAGGCAGGACTCTATCACCGCTACGGCATCCCAAAGTATGAGCTGCCACACAAGATGTTTGGCGTCTATGAGCACCGCGTTCTTTCCTCCGCCGCTGGCGCCGTTCCCCTGCTGCGCGGTTTCGACGACATTTTCCTGGCCCCACATTCCCGTCATACCGAGATCCGCCGCGCGGACATTGAGAAGATTACCGAGTTGCAGATCCTGGCAGAATCGGATGACGCCGGCGTGTATATCGTCGGCTCAAAAGATGGGCGTCACATCTTCATCACGGGACACTCGGAATATGATCCGCTCACCTTGAAAGCCGAATACGACCGCGATGTAAGTAAGGGAGTACCGATCCACGTTCCGATCAATTACTACCCCAACGACGATCCCAAACGTGAGCCCACCGTCCGCTGGCGTGGACATGCGAATCTGTTATATGCCAACTGGCTGAATTATTATGTCTATCAGGTTACGCCGTATGACCTGGATCAGATCCCAAAGTAGTGCACGAGAGATCGAGTCACTTGTGTCGCTTCTCCAATTCGGCGAACACATCTGCAGGAGATAATCTCCTCGCGGACAATAGGACGAGCGTGTGATAGGTCAGGTCCGCGACTTCTTCGATGAGACGCTGATCCTCCTGTGCCAGTGCAGCCACGACAACTTCCGTGCCCTCCTCACCCACTTTCTGTGCGATCTTTGGGAGCCCTTCTGCAAACAGGCTGGCGGTATAGGATTTTTCAGTCGGGTTATTTTTTCGATCTTCGATAACATCAAACAACCATTGAATGCTCATGTTAATTGCTTCTCCATAAGGAATCATTACCACAAAGGGTCACGACACCTGCACCGCACGCAAGTGCAGGCGAGATGCACAAGGGTACAAAGTGTTCCTCTGTGTACTTTGTGGTTAAAAGTGTCTTGTCATTTCACGATAAAAACAAGTCTCGTTCCCCGTATGACAGGCGGGCCCTGCAGGGTCAACACGGAGCAACAACGTATCCGCATCGCAATCCATGCGGACTTCAACCACGCGTTGCACATTTCCCGATGTCGCACCCTTATGCCACAACTGCTGACGGCTGCGTGACCAGAAGTGCGTTTCACCTGTGGATAAGGTCAGTCCCAAAGACTCGGCATTCATGTATGCCAGCATTAGCACTTCATTTGTATTTGCATCCTGAACGATTGCAGGGATAAGTCCGTTGGCGTCATATTTGATTTCATCCTTCATCATTTATCTTTCATCCTTCCATTCGCACATGTACATTTAGCATCTGCAATTCCCGTTTCAGGTCAGGGATCAGCAATTTGCCATCATGAAAAAGCGACGCGGCCAGCGCGGCATCTGCTTTACCATCTGTCAGCACCTCTGCGAAATGGGAAGATGTCCCAGCCCCGCCGGAAGCAATGACGGGGACAGAGACCGCTTCGGCAATAGTGCGAGTCAATTCCAGATCGTAACCAGCAAGCGTACCGTCCGCATCCATGCTTGTAATCAGGATTTCGCCTGCACCCAGTTCAACCCCGTGCACTGCCCACTCGATTGCATTAATACCTGTTGGCACGCGCCCACCGTTGACGTACACTTCCCAGCTTGAACCATTCCTGCGCGCATCGATTGCCAGCATAATGCACTGCGCTCCAAACCGCGCCGCGCCTTCTGACAGTAGCTCCGGTCGCCTGACCGCCGCAGAATTAACACTGACCTTATCCGCACCTGCCAGCAGGAGATTGCGCATATCGTCCACTTCGCGGATGCCACCGCCAACCGCCAGCGGCATAAAGACCGTCTCCGCCACACGGCTGACCAGCTCCAGAGTAGTCTTGCGTCCTTCATGTGTGGCCGAAATATCGAGAAAGACCAACTCGTCTGCACCCTGCGCGTCATAAAGTCGCGCCTGCTCCACAGGATCGCCTGCATCGCGCAAATTGACAAAATTCACGCCTTTCACCACGCGTCCATCTTTGATATCCAGGCACGGAATGATTCGTTTAGCCAGCATGATTTCTCCAATCACGATCCAACGTCAGGAGACGGTGAACTCCAACGCAGCTCTTAAATCCATCGTCCCCTCATACAAAGCACGCCCGATGATCACGCCCGAAAGATTTGCATCGCGCGCTGCCATCACATCGTCGATCGTGTGCACACCGCCCGAAGCGATCACATCCAATCCACTGACATCGGCCAGCGCACGGGTCGCGGGAATATTCAAACCGCGTCCCATTCCATCGCGACTGACATCCGTAAAGATAGTGGTACGCAAACCCAGCGTCTGCATTTGAATTGCCAGGTCAGCAGCAGAGACTCCACTGTCATCTTTCCAGCCACGCACGCGTACAAGCCCATCACGCGCATCGATGCCGACTGCGATTTTTTCAGCACCAAATTTTCTTAAAACATCCGCAACAACATCAGGTCGTTCAATCGCAATCGTGCCAAGCACCACGCGGTGTACGCCCAAAGATAACGCCACATCAATTGCGTCCAGCGAACGCAGACCGCCGCCAAACTGCACGTGCGCATTAAGTTTCAAAATCGATTCAAGCGCCGAACGATTTGCATCATCGCTCTCACCAAACGCACCATCGAGGTTGACAATATGCAGCCAGGTCGCACCTGCGTCCAACCAACGCTGTGCTGTCTCGGCTGGGTCATTGCTGTACGCTGTCAGGCGCGTAGGGTCACCCTCTTTCAAACGCACCACCCTGCCACCACGCAAATCAATTGCTGGATAGATCGTAAAGCTCATGAAGCCTCCAAAAAACTCTTCAGAATGCGCAACCCCACGCTTTGGCTTTTCTCTGGATGAAACTGCACACCGAAAATATTTCCGCGCTGCACTGCGCATGCATACTGCAAGCCATAATTTGTCGTGGCAATCACATCGGATGAATTCCATGGCTGACAATAATACGAATGATTGAAATAAACATACGCCCCATCATTGACCTGATCAAACAGCGACGCATCGCTCCTGATTGTGAGCTGATTCCACCCCGTTTGCGGAATCTTCACTGACAACGACTCTGCAAAGCGACCCACGCGCCCATGTAATAATCCAAGGCCTGCGTGTTCACCCATCTCTTCGCCCACATCAAACAGGGCCTGCATGCCCACGCAAATCCCAAGCAACGGGACGCCGCGCGCTACAATCTCTTTGATCACGGGTTCCAATTGCCGCGCCCGCAAGCCCGACATAAAATCACCGAATGCGCCAACGCCGGGCAGGACAACCCGCTTCGCAGCCGAGACTTTGTTGGGGTCCTCGGTTCGCAACACATTTGCGCCGATACTCTCCAATGCCTTTTGTACAGAGCGCAAATTGCCTGTGCCTGCATCAATTAAAGTGACTTCTTCCATTACACTTCCTTTTTTACATAATCGCAATCATGACACCCTTCGGGGTGTATTACAATCCGCTTACGGATCTATGATTATTTCACGCCTTCAGCGTTGTTTTTTTCAATCCCAAAGGGATGACAGGTTCTTTTTGCATCTTCGATACATGTACTTCAATTACAGAATTCCCTTTGTGGAGGGAATCGCTCCTGCGCGGCGGGGGTCTATTTGTGTTACCTGGTCAAGTGCGCGTGCCCAAGCCTTGAATAGCGCTTCTGCCTGGTGGTGGTCATCGCGGCCATATAAAACACGGGCATGCAAATTACAGCGCGCTGTGACGGCAAATGACTCAAAAAAATGTGGAAACAATGTGGTTGGAATATTGCCCACATAAGGCGTATGCCACTCTGCTTGAATCACGGAATATGGCCGCCCCGACATATCCA
>JBDTPH010000191.1:0-7466 GCA_039932795.1 Chloroflexota bacterium | reverse complement strand
GGCGATCGCGTCCCTGCTTGGCAGAGCCGCCTGCCGAGTCACCTTCCACGATGTAAAGTTCAGTCTTCGACGAGTCGCGTTCGGAACAATCTGCCAGTTTTCCGGGCAGTGTCAGTGACTCGAGAGCAGATTTGCGGATTACCAGGTCACGCGCCTTGCGCGCCGCATCCCGTGCGCGGGCAGACGTCAGACATTTGGCAATGATGGCTTTCGCCGCCTGAGGGTTCTCATCCAGGAACGTGCTGAACCCTTCCCCCACAGCCTGGGTCACATACGTCTGGACCTCGGGGTTCATCAACTTGACCTTGGTTTGTGATTCAAACTGCGGCTCAGGGTGTTTGACTGAAACGATCGCAGTCAGCCCTTCGCGTGTGTCATCACCGGAGAAGTTCGGGTCTGCATCTTTGAGCAAACCATTTTTACGGGCGTAATCATTGATGACACGAGTCAGCGAGGAGCGCAGGCCGGTCAAATGCGTACCGCCGTCTATGGTGTTGATCGTATTGGCAAACGAGTACACCGACTCGGTATATGAATCGGTATATTGAATGGCAGCTTCAACGCCAACTGCTTCGATGTCTTTTTCCACATGCACAACAGGGTGCAAATTCTCGCGGTTACGGTTCAAATAGCGGACGAAGGAAGTGAGTCCGCCTTCAAAGTAGAAGGTCATCTCACGGTCGTTACGCTCATCCACAAAGCGGATCCTTACACCGCGTGTGACAAACGCCATTTCGCGGAAGCGCTGCACCAGCGTATCGAAACGATAATCAATATCTTCCGTGAAGATCTGTTTGTCGAATTTGAAGGTTTGCTTTGTGCCTGTCTCATCCTTGACCTTGCCAATCTGCTTGATAGCACCCTGGGGGACGCCGCGATGATAGCGTTGCTGCCACCACTTGCCACCCAGCTTGATCTCGGTCACCATCCATTCAGAAAGGGCGTTCACAGCACTGACGCCTACGCCATGCAGACCACCCGAGACCTTGTAGCCTCCACCACCGAATTTGCCGCCCGCACCAATCACGGTCATAACCACATCCACGGTTTCCATCGGCTTTCCGTTCGGGTCCTTTTTCGTAGGATGTGGACCCACTGGGATACCACGACCGTTATCTTCAACAGTGACACTGCTATCTTCATGGATAATGATGTTGATAGTGGTACAGAAACCAGCCAGCGCTTCATCGATCGCATTGTCAACGACCTCATAAACAAGGTGATGCAGAGCTTTAATGTCCGTACCGCCCACGTACATGCCTGGACGCTTGCGTACATGATCAATGCCTTCGAGCGCTTGAATGGAATTTACATCGTAATTCATCGTAATCTCTTTTGCCACAAAAACCTCCAAAGTGTTCCTCTCCCTCGGGGAGAGGTATAAAGGGTGGGAAAATAATTACAGTTATCGGGCTGGCGCGCCCTTCTTCTGCAACTCCTCAAAAACCATCTGCAACCAGACGTTCATGTCATGGTAATAAACAAAACTCGCTGCCAATAGGGCAGTGGTAATGAATGCATGACCCGCGATCCCTACAACAGTCATCCATGAATCGCTGGAGGGGACGCTCCACAGATAATTGAGGCCCGTCGAAAGGATAAACGTTATAAACACGAACATGCCGCTCGTCGGCAGCGTGAAGCGAGCCATCCTGAAGCTGGTATAGATCGAATGAAACGCGTTTTGTCCGCGTACAAATATCCCATGCGGGATAAAGAACAAAGGAACGATCACCCAAAATGATATGAGCAGCATCAGGAACAAAGCTCCACTCGCCAATGCGGGATTGATAAAGGTCAGGACAGTAACAAGGAGCATAATGGGCAGCGAGACCATCATCAGAGCTACCAGCCAGATCACTGACAGCATGACCGTCTGCACGATGGCGCGAAAGGGGCTGATGTCCACTTCCTTCTGAGCCAGAGTTGTTCCCGATACCCAGCGGAAGTATAGGCCGCCGATAATCCATCCAGCCAAAATCAGCAGAAACATATATCCCATCAAACCCAATAGGGATGAAACCTGTGAAACGTTCTGAGTGCCCATCGGGCTATCTACAGGCAGGGTTTTCGCCAGCAGGCTTGAGAGACCGACAGGAAATGTCTGCAGTCGTGAGAGCAAACTCACCAGATTAAAACGCTGAAGCAACTCGGTAACAACATCCTGGAATTGAACCAGTCTTTTCATATCCTCCGGAGAGGCCAGCCCTCGCCGCGCCTGCTCAAAAAGGGTTTTGTAAAGGGGCCCCACCAGATCATTTACGCCCAGGCGGGGACCCAGCCAGAGAAATAGATCGATCGCCAATGGCATCAAAATGAGCATAACATGGCTGGAAACAACGTCGAATCCGGCCTTGAACGAGCCAATAACACCGGGCGGCGGGGGGAGGGTTTCGAGTTTCTGTGCGTGCATAACCAGTTGATTCTACCATAACGGCTGACTTGGCATACTACTATGGGACAGGTACAATTCAGATATGAATGAGCAAAAATACCTGCCCGATTCCAACCGTGTAGGTGTCTTAACTTCCACTGTTTTGCTTGCTTTTGCACTCTCGCATCTCATCCAGTCTCCCGAATTCAACGTGGAAGTGCAGTTACCCGGCTTTTTCCTCCTTCTTCCACTCAATCTATCCACTGCCATGAGTTTCCTCACGGCAGGCCTGACTGCCACAGGAATGGACTGGCTCCTGCGTGGTCACCCATCCCTGAACAATCGCCCAACCTTCCAGTGGTGGATCCTCCCCACCCTGACTACCTTTGTCATTGGCCTACCCCTCTCCGTTTTGCCAGGCGGAACGGCGTGGTGGGTTGGCTTTGCGATTGGCGGCGTCTTCATCTTCCTTGTTTTCCTGGCTGAATACATTGTCGTGGATGCAGGTGCACCCCATTATGCCTCGGCCATGGCTGGGTTGACTGCCATCTCGTACACACTCTTTTTCATCCTTTCGGTCGCGTTGCGCTACAGCGGAGCGCGCCTCTATTTAATAATCCCCGGCTTGTTTTTTGCTGCCGCGCTAGCCAGTCTGCGCATCCTTCATCTGCGCTTCAGCGGACGTTGGGAATACGCGTGGGCAGTGGGCATTGCCTTCGTTTGCATACAGATCGGCGCGGGATTGCATTACTGGCCTCTCTCACCCATCCAGTTTGGGTTAATGCTCGTGGGTCCGCTGTACGGGCTCACAAACCTTGCCGCCAACCTTGGCGAAGACCAGCCAGTGCAGCGCGCCACACTGGAGCCTGCTGTGGCAACTGCCCTATGCTGGGGCCTGGCGATCTTCATCCGCTAAGATGATCTCCCGATTGACACTCAATCAAAATCAATGGGATCAAATGCTTCGGCACGTGGAACAACACGCGCCGCTCGAAGCGTGCGGTCTGCTTGCCGGGAAAAATGATCAGGTGCAGGCAGTCATCGTTGTACGGAATCAGGCGCAGAGCTCCGTGCGATTCATAATGGATCCGTATGAACAGCTGCGGGCGTTTGAGTGGATTGACTCCCACGCGCTCGAATTGATCGGCATCTTCCATTCACATCCAGCAGGGCCTGAAACTGCCTCCATTACCGATATTCGCGAGGCGACTTATGAGGTGGTTCACATAATCTGGTCGCGTATTCGAGGGGAATGGAAGGCGCGCGGCTTCTGGCTCGAAAACGGACAGGTACTGGATGTCCCTTTAGCGGTGCATGACAGGTGAAACCTTATTGAAGCTGACGTGTTTCAATCAGTACATTACTCCGAAGGAGAAACGTTATGCAGATTTTAATTGGGATTGGAACTGTGATCGCGGGGTATCTCATCGGCTCCATCCCGTTTGGATTGTTGATCGTCAAGATCAAAACAGGCAAGGACATTCGACAGGTGGAAAGCGGACGAACTGGTGGTACAAATGCCGTGCGCGCCGCGGGCCTTGGGGCAGGCTTGCTGACCGCCATGCTCGATATTTTTAAAGGTACGGTATCCGTCTGGCTGGCGCAGGCGTTTTTCCCACAGAACCATCTTATCCATATCCTTGCTCCAGTGGCCGCCATTCTTGGACATAATTATTCCCTGTTTTTGATCAGCCGCGATGACCGTGGAAAAATACGCTTTTATGGCGGCGCAGGGGGGGCCCCGGCGCTCGGAGGCGCTGTTGGCTTATGGCCCTGGATATTCCCGATCGTGTTTGGGATAGGAGCACTGGTCTGGTTTACGCTTGGGATCGCATCTGTGACAACGATGGCCATTGGTTTAATTGTGATCATTGCCTTCATCATACGTGCTTCACTGGGACTTCAAGACCCCATGGATATTTGGTACGGCGTTATCGCTGAACTGCTTTTGATCTGGGCACTGCGTCCTAATTTAAAGAAATTATTTGCAGGACAGGAACGGGTGGTGAAATTTAGCTTGAATGGCTGGCTAAAGGCGAGGAAGGAAGCCCAGACAGAATCGCGAAAGTAAAAGAACGTTGACATCTACACGTGCGCCATATGTAGGTGAAAATGCAAAAACGCTGATTTTTGCTTTTCATCAGCGAGAATCAGCGTTTATCTGCGTCCACACCTGCCCCGTCGGGCGGTGCCAGGGAATTAAGTTTGGGGTATTTGGATAACTCTGCTAAAGCAGCAGCTAAACGTTGTCAACTCATCTGCTGTAGCAGGGCCCGCAGGTTTCTTTCGTGCAGCGTCTGCGCCAATCCGCCGAGGTACACACGGCTTTTGCCACAGCTTTCGATCGTAATTTGTTCCAACAGTTCCGCGGCATTCTTACGCTTCGAAATCGCTTTGACTGATTTCCTGATCGTCGTCAGGTAGTTGAGGTTTTCCTTCACTGCCGCATCGATCTCTCCGCGCAGGATGATATCGCCGTGTCCCTGGACAATGTTTTCAAGTCCCATGCGTCCAACCACTTTAATGGAGGCCATGATCTCGTCAATATTGCCATCTACTACATAAGGGAGTGGCATGAAGGAATCTCCAGCAAACCAAATGCGGTCCTCTTCAACAAGCACCGCGATCCCATCGCTGCTGTGGCCAAATGCCGCTGAAATAATCAGATTCTTTTTGCCAACGCGCAAGGTCAGTTCACCGTTTTCAAAAGTCATATGCGGCAGAACGATCTTCACCTGGCGCAACATCGGGTTCTGTTTTTGCGCATTCTCCAATGACGAGATGCCGCGCTCCTCAAGTAATGTACGGCAGCGTGCATGTGCGATCACGGTCGCACCCGGGAAAAAGCAATTGCCCCAGGCGTGGTCGGCATGGTAATGAGTATTGATCACATAACGCACGGGCACATTCAATTCATGTTCAATGAACTCGCGGATGCTAAGTGTTTCGTCTGGCAACGCCAGGGTATCGATCACGACTGCCCACTGTGGCCCTGCCACCACCCCGGCCGTCACCTGGGCATACACTTCACTCTGGAACCAAAAGACATTTTCAGAAACTCGTTCACGGTGCATTCAAACAACCCTCATTATTTTTTTCTATTGATAGCACAAAAATCTTTGAAAAGCAAGTTGACTAAACAAATAAGCCTACTTTTTAGTAAATATGGCTCACGGGTTATTGCTTGCCTCCGCCTCCCTGCCATGATACACTGTACAAAGCATGGGTAAAAGTCTGCTTCTTGTTACCGCAGATACTAATTTTGGGCAGGTACTGCTCTACGGGCTGGAGCAGGCAGGCCACCAGGCATTTATTGTCAAAGGCAAGGGTGAGGCCGTTGTCCGTGCCGATGAAAAGAATTGCAGCCTTGCCTTTTTGGATATGGATCTGGGCAATCGGGCAGTTCTCGATATTGGCAGAGCCCTGCGGGCGCTCAGACCAGATATCAGCCTGATCCTGTTTTCCAGTGAGAATACGCCACCCACCATGGACGAAATCCGCCCATGGACGTTGTTACCCAAACCCTATTACCTACCGGATCTGTTAAAGATGCTCAACGATAATTCCACTCCCCATTCAAGACCCATGCAGGCAAATTCGCAGGTACCAAACTCGCGTGAAGTGCAGATGGGCAGCCTGGAGCTCCCATGGCTCAAGGATGTGACCAAAGCTGCGCAACACCTGACACGCCTTACGCTCGAGTCCTCATCGCAGGCAGCGTTGATCACACGCGGTGATGATTTATGGGCATATGCCGGTCAACTGTCGCAAAGCGCGGCGAAGGAATTGGCTGTCACCGTTACACGTCACTGGGATGGGCAAAAAGGCAGCGACCTCCTGCGCTTCGTCCGCCTGGAGGCAACCAAAGCGGAACACATGCTGTATGCGACCTGTATCGCAGACGACGTTGTTCTTGCCCTCGTATTCGATGCAGAAACCCCATTCAGCACCATCCGTACACAGGCCAGCCAGCTGGCGCATTCCCTTGCGATCTCGCCTTTCGAAGAGGAAACGCCCGTCGCAAAACAGGATCCATTCGCGGCTTCGCATGAAGCCCCGACCGAATTTCTCGATGATGATGACGACGAGGAAAACGGACAGAATATCCACATTCCAAACATCACCGACATCCTCTCAGATGTGCCTCCGCCCCAGCCAGATCCCAGGATGATGCCGCTGCCCGACGAAGAAATGCTCGGCACGCGCCCTTCCTCGGCTCGTTCAAATCAATATAGCCGCGAGAGTTCTCCGGCGATGCGTGTCAATAAGAATAGTGAGCAGACTGTTGAACATGTTGTCGAGGATTTTGATGCGACCATGCCATCGAAATCCCGGCGTCGGGCGGAGACCCCGGTACGACGACCCATGCCCGGCGAGTTGGATGAGACCCGCCCGCATTCGATCACCGAAGTTGCCGGGCGTATGATACTTGAACCTATTGCACCAGGACTATATAACTTAACATACGCTTGTTTGCTGGTGCCACGTTTCAGTTCACATTATTTGACCGGTGATATGTCAGACCGTCTTTCAGAATGGCTGCCGCAGATCTGTATTGCCTTCGGCTGGCGTCTGGAATATCTGGCGGTGAGGCCTGAGTATGCGCAATGGGTTCTCAATGTTGCACCAGCCACGTCGCCAGGTTATCTAATGCGGATCATGCGCCAGCAGACGTCGGAAAAAATATTTACAGAATTCACACGATTGAAAAAGGAAAATCCCTCAGGTGATTTCTGGGCACCGGGCTATCTCATTATGGGCGGAACGCAGCCGCATCCACCTCAACTGGTGAAGGATTACATCAAGCAGACCCGCACACGACAGGGTTATTCACAACCGAGAAAATAATCTGTCGCGCTGAGTGGAGAGCGAACGCAGTCGAAGCGCGAATCGGAGATTGCTTCGAGGGAAGCAACACCCTCTCGCACTGACATAAAGCAACAAAAAGCGCGGAGTATAATAACTCCGCGTTTCATTATAAATACAATATTGGCTACTATAAATTAACGTGAATAATGTTTAAGCCAAATTTACTATTATGTCACCCTCCCGAAGGACACACCGCATGATTTTTGGTTTGCGTGAGCAAACC